>JBIKKO010000163.1:0-7694 GCA_044360315.1 Oligoflexales bacterium | reverse complement strand
CAACAGCCAGTAACAAATGACCCTAGCTCGATTCTGTTTAAAATTCGCCTCCAGAAACAACCACTCCCATTTAATCCGTCCCTAAAAAGGAGCGAGTATGCACGAGATGCTTTTCCACACAAGTATGATTCTAGGGGCCTTTGGCTGGACGCTCCTGATTGCCGCTCCTAGAAGTCGACTGACTCAGATGTTATTAGGCGAGACAAGACTGCATATCTTGATCTGTCTTATCTACACGGCGAGCATACTAACCATCTATGACCTGAATGAAAAAGCAGGATTTTTCTCCCATGACGGCGTGATAGAACTTTTCAAAAGCCAAGCTGCGATCCGTGCAGCGTGGATCCATATCATCGCCTTTGACTTATTCGTAGCCACTTGGATCACGCAAGACGCCTTAAAGAAAAATCTACCAAGATACAAGCTGCTTCCCGTGCAATTATTAACCCTGTTCCTAGGACCTCTGGGATTTCTGACCTATAGGCTCATCGTCCGATTTGGGAGACGTCCAACCGTGGCTGCTGTGACTTAGACCATGTCACAGGCCACCGGCATAGGGAGAAACCGTAGCCGCATGGATGACCTTGCCAACAGATACCGAGAGTTTTGGTTTGATCAAACGTCGTTTTAAGGCCTGATTGGACACTCGCAGTTAGCCGATGAAAAAAAATACAAAAGTTTCTCATAAAAAAACCGATACCTTCTCCCTTTAAACCAACTCCAATAGGAGATTAATCCCATGAGATCACTAAGTTTAGTTCTGTTCTGCACAAGTATTTTCACTCTCCTTAGTTGCAGGACCTCCACAAACCAAGGCGGTAGCGATCTTGCGCGCGACGACAGAGTGGAACTCGATCCCTTCAACTGTAGAGCTTTGGCCAGAGAAAATAAACAGTGGTCAATTAACCCTCTTCGCCCCAAAACACCTGGCAAACCCACGATGAAAGAGGCCTATCAGCACCTCATCACCTGGAACAATCAAGAAGCCAGAAAGTCTGGAAGGACGGAGGTACAAATGGGGTGGCTTGCAGAGAATGTCGACTTTTCAGCTGACTTCACAGAAGCCGTGTTTGCGGACGATATCCCATCGTTGCGAAAACGAGCTGTCAGAGGTCCTGTTCAAACCTATCATTTGGATCTGTTGACAGGTCAACTCAAACTTTTGTTCCTGAACGATGCCGGCAACCCCCACTGCATACCAACAAACCGCCCAAGGATTAGCAGTGATAAGCAATGGGCGGTAGCCGCCCTTGAATGGTCTGTTACTCCGGGAGGCGGCGGCAGTTCATCTCCCGGTTTCGGGAGACCACAGTATTATGAAAACACCCGTATCCAAAATTTGAAAACCGGCGCTGTTCAGATTATCTCAAAACAAAATGCGGAACATCGCATCGCCTTTTCATCAAACCAAAGCACCCTCTATGCTCTCTACCAAGAATCAGCAACGGAGCTGTCACCGCCTTCCGTAAGCCTCGAAGTCTTCCAACTTGGTAGCACTGGGTCCTGGGAGCTTGACTACGTTAAATCAAACCATCGAGTTTTCCAAAAAGCTTGTGGTTTTGGAGTTAGCATGACAACAAACAAAGTTATCACAGTAAACGGCTCGGACCGCGCAACCTGTCGAAACCCATCCGTCGCAGATTTGGCATCGCCAACGCTTGCTCCGGAAATAATTCAAAATCCAGCGTTGAATGACATGGCCCAATTCAACAGCTTCAAATGGATCCCTAACACGTCTTTTGCTGGAGGCTCCGTTCGGCGCTTCTCATCCTTCCTTCAATTTACACTTTATAATCTCGATACCGCGACATGGAGAGAATTATCCATCCCATCTAAAAACGGTATCGACATCACTTGGACTGGCACTAAAGACGGCTCATCGATCATCTTTGGAGAAATGTCTGAATTTAAAGTGTACGACTTGAAATCTGGGACAATCAGCGACTTGCTTTAAAACATTGCGGCCAAGCGAGATTCCAACCAAGCCCCACTGGGGGCTTTCTCAGTTTCTGCGCAAGGCCCAATTTGCAGCCGAGCGCTCGTCTGAAGTTGGAATGTTTGCAGGGACGAATTTGACAATCCAATCTCCTGCCGGAACTAGATTATCGCTAGGGTGCGCGTAATACGTTCAAAAGATCCCATTCATCGACGATGAGTTTATTCTCGAAAAGTTTCTATTACCGGCTAATAAAATGGAATTACCCCTTTATCGCGCCCCTGTCGATCTGCTCTTCCCAGAAGACATTCACAAATTTTATTAGCCGGACACACATATAATGATCCCGCTTGAGAAGTCCATCAAATTTTCCGATTTCTATGTGACAGATTAAAGATTGCTGTAACAATGAGACCGATCAAAAATATAAAGAAAAGCGCCTGAGCAATCCATGCAGCTGTACCTGCAACGCCGCTAAAACCGAACACTCCAGCAATGATTGCCAATATTAGAAATACTAGTGAGTAATACAGCATCTCAATCCTCCGCCGTCCTGAAGATACTCAATGTAATAACGGTCGGCCCATTGTTGGGCCGACCAAATGGCATCAAACACTAGGGGATCCGCCACTAGCGCTTTCGTGCGACGCCGCATCTTTCCTCATTCCACCAGGGGGCGCTGCCACTACTTTCTCGGCTGGCGCCTTCGCGGGCGGCGTCGGGATAGCTGACTCCGCCGGCACCTTCGCAGATGACGCTGCCGTCACTCTGTTATCGACACCTTTCACTCCTTTGATGCGTTCAACAATGGATGTAATTTTCGCAATTTTTGATGTCTCGTCAACTTTCCCAAGCACCGTTACATCCTCGCCTTTAACGCTAACTGATAGGTCGCGAATTTCAGACCCGAGGGCGCGGACAATTGCCTCCCTCACTTCCTGGACCATCGAACTTCCTACATTTGTTGCTTCCCGAACATCTTTAGTTGGCTTTTCATCTGGTTTCATTTCTATCTCCTTTGTGTTTATTAAAAACGGTACTGTCCGTTAATAACTAAAGCCTAATCCGTCCCATAGTGTGCCGGCACCTGCCTCCTTCGAAAACAATCAACCGCTCGAGACGTTTCCAACGTCAACCCACACTTAATGCCTATTTTTTTACATACGGATGACTGGTGTCTAACTTCTCCGGTCGAATTGCGGACGGGCGAAAGCCAACTACACCGAGTTGATCGTTAAAAAATAGGGAATTCTTTTCTATGAGAAAAATATCATATATGACGTCACCACGATTGATCTTGCCTATCGCGCAATCCAAACCAAGAAGACTTACCGTCTGATTTACCGCCCAATCAGAACGTCCGCAGAAATTCCCACCGTTTACGACGGCGGCTAAGGAATCCGTCAATATCGTAAAGTCGAATTCACTTAATGTCAGGTTGATATCGCGAGTTCCATCAGTGGTATTTGCTGTCGCACCAAGGACGGCATATGTTCCCTTAACATCAAACCGGCCCACTTCTGTCTTACAGCGTGTGTCGTCATGTAAACGTATGGATCGCTCGTAGTCACCTATGAATGAAAATCCAAGATTTTCCTTAACGCCGGTAAACCCCATAAAATCCTTCTCCGAACACCCCAAGTCCCAATTCCCGGCTAATTCTGTGGAATTTTGCTCGATCTTTTTACCGTGACCCTTAGTCGAACAACTAGAGACGGACAATCCGATTAGGGAAACCACACCTGCACGAATCAAAATTTTTTTCATTTCATTCTCCCTCCCAATAAATAATCCTCGGTATTTTCTGTCACTTTATGTGAAGAGCAACTCAAGAAAGTATTGAAATCTCTTTCAGAACCGACCCAAAAGAAATAAAACAAGCACAACAATCAAAACCGCCCCTAGAACGCCGCTTGGCGTGTACCCCCAAGCTCGACTGTGCGGCCAAGTCGGCAATGTTCCGATTAACAGCAGCACAAGTAGGATCATCAGTATTACCGAAACAGACATAGATTCGCTCCCAATCATTTTTTGATTTATCTGTTCTAATGGCGCAGCCGAAATTTCGTTATGACACCCATATCCGAAGTCAACGGTAACAGCTTCGCTCACTTCAGAATGATACCTGGCGGCGACCTGGAAGAGGTTTCTCTGAGTTAGGCAAGTATAAAGGCAAGCCCCTTTAAACCCGTAGATTATAATTCACAAACCAAACCTAATGACATCCGTGCTTACAGATGCCCCCGTAAATTCTGATCATAGAGCGCTGATCGTAACGAGAATTGCAAGGGGTTGGATTGATGAATTCACATTGTTGACCTCTCAATCAGTCGTGTCGAATCACCACAACAACTTCACCAGGACCTCCTGTTGTTTGAAGATGCTTGCCCAGGGATTCGTAAAATTTATCATCAGCATCAACTTTATCTGACTGTTCACCTGCACCACGTTTTATTTGAGCGGCATCGGTGTCAAAAGAACGCTCTATCCATGTCGCTTTTTGGGCCATATTGACCACACGAACGTTTTTCGCGCCAAGCTCATGCAGAAAATTCGTCACCTGTTCGCCTCTTTTTTCAGCGAGGCCTCTGGACTTTTGCGGAAGATCTGATTTCTTTGATTTTGGATACGGGAGATCTGAATATGCTGCGATTACGATTTCTTTTACGAGTGCGTCTGATTTTACAGCATTATACATCGTTCTTAGTTCGCTTTGATCGCTTGAAGAGAGTGCCGAAGATCCTCTGTTAAACTTAAGAATTGCGACATCCTTACCAGTTATTTCATATGCCTTTTGCTGCGCTGTCTCGACGATCCCGCCCGGCTCGGCAGCAAAAGCCACCCCGGTCAATAGAAGCGACGATGTTGAAAGCAAGGACAACAAAACACCACGATTAATCCGATTGAAATTTTTCATTGATGATCCGTTTTTCTGTTTGGTCTTAAGAATGTTTCGCCGAGTAGATGACCTAAACTCAACTTGCGGCGGAATAGTGACATGCATAAACCGTTCCCATTCTTGTAAAAAGATAAAAATCCCAATTAATCTTGCTTGGAAATCCATCAAGGCAAACAACTACGATGCCGTAGTCCATGGCACACCAGAACTCTCAACCCCTCGAGAGTTAAAGGTTTTACCAAATTTCTAAACATTGAAAATGATAAAAAATTGGATGCTTAAACGAACTTAAAATCATTTCTTTTTTAGGAGTTGTTCAGAAGATTTGTCTAATTTTGAAAAGTACCAGATCCACAAGCTTGCTAATTAGGACGCATTTGAAAAAAAAACACAAAGTTCCGCACGCGAACCTGGGTCGAATTTGCCCATTCATTTTTAACAACGTCTGCCGATAACGACCTTGAGAGCTGACATCGGCCAAAAGGCCGATTGCACTTAAAAAACGGAGACTATGCCATGGACGACCAGAAGCCGAAGACAATACCCGCCAAAAATCCCCATGGATTAAAATTAATTGTGGGTGGAGCACAGCCCCAAAGCAACACGCCAAACAACGGCCAATCCGGATCCACCAACAGCAACCATCCGTTGATCAAGCAGCTAACGGCCCTTACCGAGGCCATTGAAGCCGATGTGTTGATGCTTATGAAACTGTGACTAGCCCAAGCGGCCAGACCATTTTGAGCGATACTCATCGATCTTTAGCTTTAATGAATCATCAATCCAAACGCGACCTTGCCTCTCTTTATTCCAAAGAGCCGTGACGATCTCCTCGATCGTCAAAATCGGATAAACAGGGCACCCGTAATCAGCCTCGATCTCCCTTGCTGCTTGAAGCGCGCCAAGGCCATTTTCCTGGCGGTCAATTCCAATGACAACAGCACGAACCTGCACCTGACGCGGCCTCAGTAGCTGCATCGTCTCTCGCACACTGGTCCCGCCAGTCATGACATCCTCAATAATGATGACCGAATCGTGCGCCTTTAGCGTTCGTCCCACAAACATACCGCCTTCACCATGGTCTTTTTGCTCTTTGCGATTAAACGTAAAGGGGACATCACCAAGTCCGCGCCGAGCCAACTCAATGGCCGTAGCCGATGCAAGGGTTATCCCTTTGTAGGCAGGTCCATACAAATGAATATGATCGTTAAACTTCGCCGCGATCAACGTTGCGTAACACGACGCCACATCACCCAGGCTTTGCCCGCCATCAAAACATCCGGTATTGATAAAGTACGGAGACATCCTCCCGGATTTTGTCATGAACTCTCCAAACCTTAACGAGCCGCTTGACAATAAAAGATCAAGAAACCGCTGTTGCAATTCTGACAAACCTGACATTTAAATCCTCCGATCTAACTGCTCTAGTTCCTCTTGAAAGCCACCGGATAAAATCGGAAATCGGCACCACGTCTTTGGATCTACACTTAGGTCATCTAAGTGAAAGCCTGGCGCATAGCGCTCGCGTTTCCATTGACTACGGCACCACATCGTAAAAAATCTGCGTACCCACAACCTCTTTTGCTCTGGAGTTGCGGCGGAGAACTTAGCTGAGACGGTCGCATAGACGTCTCGTGGTGATTTTTTATCACCAATCGCAGCCCGCTCAATGACATCAAGCACCTCGTACGGCATCAAATCCGCTTCATCGGTCTGACTCATCTGCTGAGGACGAAGCTCAGCGGTGGGCTCCATTTGATTCACAAGCGACATCTCAGGAATCGACCCAAGACCATGAGGCCCAGACTTTTCAAGCCATACAAGCCATCGCCTGAGGTAAGCCTTATCGACACCAGCCAATGGAGATAGACCTCCACAGGTGTCGCCGTCCATAGTCGCATAACCAACGGCAGCCTCACTACGATTTGAGGTCGCCAGTAGCAGCTGATTGCGAAGATTTGCAAGCATCCAAATCGCTGGCCCTCGGGTGCGCGCTTGAATATTTTGCAACGGCAAATCATGCTCCTTCCATCCCCAGCTGGTGCCAGTCGCGTCGCCAACGATGCTTTTGTAGCCTTCCACCAACAAGTCAATATTCCAAGCATAAAATGTGGCACCTATCGCCTTAGCAACCGTCTGAGCCGCTTGCCGCGTTGTCTGGCTGCTATTAGCAGTCGCCTGGTAGGCGCAAGAAACTAGAGTGAAAATCAGTGCCGACAGATCATGACAACCGTGAACCGCTTTGATGTATCCTAATCGTTCTTTCAGAGCAATCAGACCAAGGTCTTGCTCGGCCAACCTAATCGCCATTGCTGCTAACGCGGTCACTGCAGCCGAATCAACTCCTCCTGATATTGATACTGTAAACCCACTGAGTCGACTCTTTCTTAAAAAATCAAACAACCCTAACGCCACGGCTCGGGAGAACTCTTCGTGCTTCAAATCTTGACTAGACTCCCATGCTGCCACATCAAGAGCTTCTGCTGTTTGATCACCGTCAATCTCAGGCCATCTAAACTCAACATCAACCGAGTGACCAAACTCATCACCGATGAGGGGCTGAAAGGAGCCTGATCTCGCTCGATTCATTCGGTTTAAGTCGATATCAACAACGGCGGTGGTCGTTGAGAAATCATGATAGCCAAACCTTGGACCTCGCCCTACAATCTTGCCCTGCGTTGCCACCATAGCTCCGCCATCAAATATGATGCGACCGCTCTCGTTACCAAGTAAATTGGCATACAGATAGACCACATTGAAAGCCCGTGACCCTTCCACAACAAATCGTTCACGGATCTGACGTTTGCCAAATGCGAAGTGGCTTGCACTCGGGTTCAACACGAGGTCCACACCGAGTCT
>JBIKKO010000037.1:0-23029 GCA_044360315.1 Oligoflexales bacterium | reverse complement strand
GGTCAGTTGCAGGGTGAATTTTTAGCTTTGTCTTTGGGGGATATTTATACGTTTGGTCCAACGTTTCGTGCCGAGAACTCAAATACAACGCGGCACCTGAGCGAATTTTGGATGATCGAACCGGAGATGGCATTTGCCGATCTCGACGACGATATGGCTCTGGCAGAGGATTTCGTCCGATTTCTTTGTGGATGGGCTGTGAAAAAGTGTCCTGAGGAGCTGGCTTTTCTGAGTGAGATGTACAAAGGAATGACCCCTGATGAGATTGCCAAACTGGGGGAGACTAAATTTGCATCAATCACCTATACGGACGCAATCAAAGAGCTTGAAAAAGCGGCGGTAAAGTTCGAGTTTCCTGTCAAATGGGGTATTGACTTACAGTCAGAGCACGAGCGGTATTTGACTGATCACGTGTTTAAGGGGCCCTGTATTGTGACCAATTATCCTAAAGATATTAAAGCCTTTTATATGCGTCAAAACGATGATGGAAAGACGGTTGCGGCCATGGACGTCCTGGCTCCGCGTATTGGTGAGATTATTGGCGGTAGCCAGCGTGAGGACCGGCTGGACGTTCTTGAGGCTAGGATTCGTGAGTTTGGCCTTCCTGTAGACGACTTGCAGTGGTTTTTGGATTTGCGTCGTTACGGTTCAGTACCTCACGCCGGTTTTGGCCTAGGATTTGAGCGTATTGTTCAGTACTTATCGGGTATGGGTAACATTCGTGACGTTATCGCCTGCCCGCGGGCTCCCCAGTCTATAGCATTTTAGATGAGGAATTTTTTTCGAAAAACTCCTTATTATCAACGGTTCCTTGTTGACCACGGTGGGGCTCTTATATATAGTGCCCCCTCTCTAATGGACGAGCAGCTGACTTATGCGTTTGATCAGTTGCTGGATTGTCCGGTCATTCAAGCGCGTTAGTGGTATCTGGAGCGACGGATATTTATGAAAACAATAAGTGTAAAACCTGCTGATGTGAAGAAGCAGTGGACCATCGTCGATGCGTCCGAAAAGACCCTCGGACGACTAGCTACTGAAGTAGCCCGTGTTCTTCGGGGAAAACATAAACCTGATTTTGCGCCGCATATTGACGGTGGAGATTATGTTGTGGTTGTTAACGCCAACAAAGTGAAAATGAGTGGCGTGAAATCTACAGATAAATTCTACTTCCATCACACAGGTTGGATCGGTGGTATCAAGGCGATTGCAGCGCGTGATTTGATGGCAACCAAGCCTGAACGAGTGTTGGAGTCAGCAATCAGAGGTATGCTACCAAAGTCGAAGCTTGGTCGTAGGATTGCTGGGAACTTGCATGTTTATGCAGGGGCCGAGCATCCGCACAAAGCTCAAAATCCTGTCGCAATGCCTACTCGCTAAGGAGAGTCTAATTCATGGCAACTAAGTCGAAAGCAATCCACGCTGTTGGTAAACGAAAATCCGCAATCGCTCGCGTTTGGATGAAGCAAGGTAAGGGAAACATTGTCATTAACAAGCGTTCAATGGATGACTACTTTCTGCGTCCTACATCACGCATGATTGTAAAGCAGGCGCTCGAGATCGCTGGAGCAGTTGACGCTTTTGATATTACGATCAACGTCATGGGTGGGGGCTTAACTGGTCAGGCTGGTGCGATTCGTCATGCTCTAAGTCGCGCTTTGGCGACAATGAGTCCAGAAAATCGTAAGACCTTGAAGGCGGCTGGATTGATTACGCGTGATGCTCGTAAGAAAGAGCGTAAGAAGTACGGATTGGCTTCGGCTCGCCGACGCTTCCAATTCTCGAAGCGTTAATCGATTTTATACAAAACAAAAAACAGGCTCCGATTCGGGGTCTGTTTTTTTTCAGATATTTTTAGATATCCTGATACTAAAATCGTCTTGCCCTGAATCTGGTTAAAGGGTGGATCATCGGCTCTCGCCGGCGACGTCCCCAAAATAAAAGCGAGACAATCCACGGTTTCTTCTTCTCTTTTGTGCCGCGGTCGCGTAGTGCCTCGGCGCGTTCCACGCGGCGGTTTAGCCAGCCTAACTTCTTTAACGACTCCTGACCTACGGAAGACGTCAGCCAAGGTTCGCGGTCGATCGGGTACATGATCGGCGACATTGAGCGAGGAAACCATTCGTTTGAAAAGCTAAGTATACGTGGCGGGTCTGATTGATCCGTTAGAGTTCGGATACATGTAGCAGCGTTCGATTCTAAGGGGAAAATTTTGATGTGGTCGAGGGATCGCCCCACAAACTGGCTCGTGATTAACTCCGCAAGTGCTTGTGGAATATCAACATCATTTGGGGGGGTAGCTAGGTGAATATGGAGGGTGGCTTGATTGAACTCACCGTGAGTGGCTTGAATCTTTACCCGGCCCCAAAGGTCGCCTGCCTTGGACTCCAGAATCCATTCATCATGACTTTCAGAGGTTCGAAGGGCAGCTGATTTGGGGTTGTGACAGGGTGTAGGTAAGCTTGTGGTGTTTTGATAAAAAACTAGACAATTCCCATAAAATACGTGGTGTTTCTCCTCCCAAGAGTCGCGATGACGGATCATCCAGTTGAATCCCGTTAAGGAAACGCCGCCAAATGATGCTATACTTTTAGAGGTAGGGGTGTAGGAACAGCGTCGGTCCATTTTTAATCCGTGGATTTGAGTGGTTCAGGAAAGCATATCATAACAAGTCAGGAGTTTGGCATGTTTGGAAGTGACAAAAATAATAACGCAAGCCCAAAAAGACTAGCCCCATCGTCAACGAAAGATGGCGGCGTGACCATCCTGACATCAGGATGCCACTTTGCAGGAAAGCTTTATTGTAAAGGGGCGACGCGGATCGGTGGAACGATTGAAGGCGAAGTTATTGCCGAAGGCTTGCTGATTGTTGAGGAAGATGCCGTTATCAATGCTACCGTTAAGGCCGAGGAGATTGTTGTCCACGGGCGAATGGAGGGCAATCTCACCGTCCAGCGTAAAATTGAGATGTGTGCGACGGCTGATGTTCAAGCTGATATAGTAACGCCGAACCTTCTCGTTCAAGAGGGAGCCGTTTACAATGGCCGAACTACGATGAAGCGAGCTGTTCAGGGCACTGACGCCAACAAACGAGACGGTAAAGAACTAAAGGATGCAAAAGGGCGCAAATTTGACGCGCCTAAGGTCGACTCAGACAATGATCGAACCCCATTAGTTGCCGCGCGTGTGCCAGATATCTCGATGGCATGATTCCTAGTGGTGTCCACAGATGACCATATGAAAGCTATGATTGAAACCGAACATTTGAAACCGGATCTTGTCACTTGGGATCCGGTTGATTTTTCTCTGCCGCGAAAGCCCAGTGCGGTGGCTGTCATTATTTTTGATAATGAATCGGAAGATCCAAATATTCTTTTCATCCGCAGAAGTACGCGACTGGGATCGCATCGTGGGCAAATTGGATTTCCTGGTGGCCGTCTTGAGTTAGGTGATGAAAATCCGCGTGCGACTGCGCTTCGTGAGGCGGCTGAAGAAGTTAATCTTAGGCCAGAGGAAGTGAATGTGCTTGGTGCTACAGACCCCGTCTTGGCTCTGGACGGTTCTCTGGTCTATCCAATCATTGGTTATACAAAATCCGCATGTCAAAACCTTCAGGCGCGTCCAACGGAGGTGTCTGAAATTCACCTGGTTCCGATTAGATTTCTAACCAGCGAAAAGCAACATAAATTTGAATTTAATCTGTTTGGCTGCTGGCGCCGCAGTTTCTTGTATGACTGCGGATCAATATCGGTATGGGGTTTGTCTGCGGAAATTCTTGCAAAAGCGAATCTTCGAGTTAAATTTTTTTGAGGTGGATTGTGAAACTTATTCAAGTCGTGACTCTTATTTCATGGTTTTTGTTGTCTTGTACTCAAGAAACGCAGAATAAAATTTCAAGATCGATTCAAAACTGGACAGGGACAAATGGTGTTGTTGATGTCATTAGTGACGGTAAAGTATTGTATCGCTGGATTCAGGTGGATAAGCTGTCGACTGCTTTGTCCAGCGGTTCTGGATCTAAAGACGCCAGAGCTTATCGTTACGGTTACGGTTTTATGGATTTAAACCAAAATTTTATCGTCGATCCTAACGAGAAAAAAGTCTATTTTGAAGTTAGTGATTACGCGACTTATGTATTCTACGAAAGCCCGTTTCCTTCTGAATAAAAAATTGCGAGCGCAGAAGACTAGTCGATCGTGGATGAAATCTGTCAAATGTTGTCTTCCACTTGAATTCACTACGATAAAATATCAATACGACTCTGTGATTGAGTGCAGGTTTGTATGGGATTGGTTTCTTGCTTGATTAATGGCGCGATTAGTTTTGGCGGGACTTGCTCCTGCGAATTGTGGGGACAAGATCTCTTCGAGAAGGTGAGTTTTGTCATGATAGCTATATATAGTTAAGTAGCTGTGAAAGCTGTCGCAATCAGCGGAATTTTTTTATGTTCTCTTGTTATGATTGCCAGGGGGGGTCCAGCCGGCTACACGGGCCTCATTTTCTAATTGAGTCAGTGCAGTAAGTTTGGCGATATGGCGCTCTACTGAGGTTCAAAAACTGTGTAATCAAGGGTGAGAGCTACTGATTTCTCCTCTTTGGACGGTGTCACAGTCGCTCGTGTGTCTTCAATAAATTTGATCAACATGTCCCTTAGCTTTATGGCATCAGATTCAGACAATGAGTGGGTTGCCGTATAATGGAGATCAGTCGCCGGGACCGGTTTTTGAAGGTGGTTACAAAAGAATACACGCCAATTGATGTGATTTATGATGTTTTGACGAGTGTTTCCCGCAAGGTGAATATTCGAGTTTTTTATACAATAAGCCATCCCAGCCACAGTTAGTTATGGAGGCATTTGATCAGCGGACCTCGACATGGAGCGAAATAGGAAACTTTTGCTCGACCATGGAAACGACGACAACACTTAATAGGGTCGTGGATGTGTATGTTGACGAGCGCCAACTGGTTTTTACTAAGCTTCCGACGCGAGATTTTTACTCTATATTGAACTCTGGTCACGCGATGGTCATGGGTCATGATGTCAGTGGTAGCTTTTGTTCGTATCGAGGTGCCACGATGAAACCGTTGCTGCTTACAATGGGAGCAAGGACGCGATCTCTGGGTACGGTCGTGGGTTCTCGAATTGTAAAAGAATTTCTGAGGGATTCTCCAGTGCTTCGAGCACGGGATTAGTGTAAGTGGTTCGTCGCGAATTGATTGCTGAAACGAGTACTCATAAAGAAGAGGAGTCGTCTGTAGCGGAGAGTTCTTGGCTGCAGACACTCCTCTGAATATCGTTTGCGCTTTGGTTCAATGAGAGCATTGTTCATCTGTACCTAGCTGTCACGTGTCTTTTCGTCATTTACTTCAGGTGAACTAGCTCGAATGGCGCATTGAGATCCCCCTTAAGGACGCTTGACTTGTGTTAAGGATGCACCCGAGGGAGGACATGAACCTGTGAGCCGACGAGTTTAATCGGAATAAACTCACGAATGCCGCAACGGTCACAGTCAAATCCAAGAAAGCTAACCACCGAGTAGCCAGGTTACCTTCGATGGTTCCCTTGGACTCCGCCCCTTTAGATGCCCGCTCGTCCCAGTTAAAGGAGTCTGGGATCCTAAACATCAGTATACTTTGATGCGTAGAAGTCTTGCCCGCCTTCATTTTATTAAGATCTTTAGAAATCTGCGGTAGCGAGTCCAAGGGTGCTAGCTGCATAGTAGCCTATGACTACCCCTGGTGACCTAAAACTCTTAATTTCTGAAGTGACGCCGACCAATCACAAGCAGGGATATGTTGATATTCAGCGGATTCGGGGAGTTGCAGGTGATGTTAACTCTCAGACCTCGATCCAAACTTCTCTTTTGCGCGCTTCGCGACGTTCAAATGCTATTTGGGTAGAGTCGATAGAATTTTAGTGATCAATTTATAATGAGACTGCCATGGGATATCATGACCAGCACCTTCTATGTCGTCGTAGCTCACTTTGGTTTGCAGAGTTCTCAATTGATCGTTGAGGGCCTCAGCCTGGGCTTTGGGGGCAATGTTGTTGTCTCGGGAGTGATACATGGCGATCCGTAAAGGCAGTTTAGACGTATCCCATGCGATAGATCGTTGCTCGAGAGCTTGGTCACCTTCTTGGCGTTTTAGTTTTTCAATCAGGCTTTTGATGGCATCACTTTTTGTATGCGTCTCGATTGCTTCAAGGTCATAAAAGCCGTTGCCGAGAATCAACCACTTAAGTCTGTTTAGAGATTTAGCGGAAAACGCAGCTGTGATGGTACCCTCAGCAACCCCCCAGGCGCCAATCAAGTGTCGTCCTTTTAATGCGCTGTCAACTACCGTTACCACACTGGTCACGGATTGCGGCCCCCCGAAATCATCGGAGCCTGTCGATAATCCGTGTCCGGGTTGATTTACTGTAACAACATTAAAACCTGAGTTTAAGACCGCTTGGGCCATCCAGCTATTGCAGAACGGTTTGGGTTCTTTGGCTTCTTGAGCAGTGAACAGCAGTACAAATGGCTGACGTGGTCCAGTTTCGCAAGAAATCCAATGGGCTTTAAAGCCTTGTTGCTTAAATTTATAGTCGAGGGTGCCAGATTGTGACTGTGCGGCTTTGAGCTCTAATTTGAAGTCTTTGCTATCTGCGGGATCTATTTTGGTTGATAAGTTATCTTCGGATTTGGGAACGGTCGCGCACCCAGCGAGAGCCAAGAGACATGTGATTGTGACAAGTTTGGCAGATAGTCGATGGAAAACCGGTAAAAATAGTTTCTTCATAGTGGCTCTTCCAAAAAATTAAATTTTCATGAAAAAAGTTGTTGACCAGCTGGCCAATTCGTTGCTAACGTTCGTCTCAAGAACATAGTTTAGCATAAACGTAAAAAAGCACACGAGCTCAGGGAGGGGTTATGGTCAAAGTTTCAGCATCAAGTATCCTTTTGGTTCTATTGGCGAAGTCTTCGTTTGTAAACGCTGCTACGCGGGTTATTTACGGAGAGGACGACCGACTTGAGCTTTTCGATTCGAAAAATGACCCCAAGATGGTCGAGTTGGCGCGATCAACGGCGATCGTAGTGAAGACCAGGGACCTTACACGGGATGACGGACGTGCTAGCTTTCAATTGCCAAAGGACACCTTTGGAGACTCGATGGAACTGTGCACTGAAGAGCCCTTCAAGGAGCAACCGAATCCAGGGTTTTGCTCATCTTTCTTGGTCGGCGAAGATATGATTGCAACTGCTGGTCACTGTATTCCAGACGAGGATATGTGTGCTGGCGTCAGCTTTGTCTTTGATTTCGGTTATAGGACTGGAGCATCTGAGGAAGACCCAACCCTAGTGCCTGAGGCTAACGTATATAAGTGCACGTCAGTTGTTTCCGTCAAGTATGAGGGTGGTCGGGGTAGTGATTATTCGATTGTCAAAGTGGATCGACCTGTCATGGGCCGCCAACCCCTGAAACTCAATCGCGATTTAGCTTTGGCGGTTGGTGATGGTGTGACGGTGATCGGTAATCCTTCCGGACTACCCACCAAGATTGCATCAAATGCCAATGTTCGTAAAGTTGAAGGGGACCAACCTTATTTTATCGCTAATTTAGACACATATGGTGGAAATAGTGGTTCAGCGGTTTTCAACACCACCACGGGAATGGTCGAAGGTATTTTGGTGAGAGGCGAGACGGACTTTATCCCTCGCGGGTCATGCTATGTTTCCAACCGGTGTGCCGATGATGCCTGTCGGGGTGAAGACGTAACGAAGACCTCAGAGTTTACAGAGTTCGTTCCTGTCCTGTAAGCGTCGCAAAAATCCGCGTCGTTTTGTCTGGAATAGGCTGATTCTAGGGATGGAATCAGCCTTTTTTTATTGGAACTGGATGACTTTGAAAAAGTCTGATTAATGTCTATTGCCGTGCCGCCTTGAAGCGTCAGTAAAATGTACATAAGTACCTTTAGGCGATGACGCTAGCACAAGTGGCTTAAGTTAGTCTTCGTCACTCGGGTGGTCACAATGACCTATTCGTTTGACTCGATTTTCGCTGGTGCCACTTTCTGTGACTCTTAATCTTGAGAGTCCGTTTTACTTGAGCCATTAGTGTTTATGTCTGTGTGCGGCGCCCCACTTGGCTCGCCATCACCCTCATCAGCTTGTTGAGGCGTGTCAATTCCGCTAGCACCCCGAATCGGTTCTGGCGCTGGCAGGTTAGAGTCCTTTCTCATTGATCCCGGAGTGTCTTTATCTGAGTCTTGCAAAATAATCGGCCGTCCATCGTCCCCAGGGAGTGGGTCACCCGGGCGAAAACCGCGATGACCCTGAATGGGTTCTGCCGAGTTGATGGGATACTCAAAGGTACATTCACATTTATAAATCACACCGAGAGTAGCCCGCGTTTCGAATCGATACATTTCATCCAGTGGTTTACAGATAAAAACGTCACTACTTTTACGACCCGGGCGTGAATCTCCATCACAGTAGGAGAAAGGTTCTCGTGCATTACATTTACCATTACTGTCATAACAGACGTACGTAGACAAACCCGGCTGGGGTGGCATAGCACCAAGAGGTGGCGGTGGCGGCGGAATTACTGGATCTTTATTTGGCAATCCACCGAATGACGTCGCGCTAAATGTTAACCAGAAACCTACCAATACGGGCATCATTAAGCGTTGGTTCAAAGCTGTATCCTCCTCAAAATTAGTTTTTGATCCGAAAGCCTGTCTAGTTAGAGTCAGGAGTGTTCCCTGTTGATCACTCTAAACCCTGTGCGTATTCGGAGCATTTCGAGATTCCGTGAGACATACTTACAAAACCCTATAATAACTGTACATAATGACCTCGATAAAATGCTGATCCAGAGCTGCGTTGTATCGCGGTGTCTTTAAGCTCCGAATTTGCAGAGTTGGTTCCCGTACGTTAACCGGCGCTAAAACCGCGCCGTTTTGTCTGGAATAGGCTGATTCGAGGGATGGAATCAGCCTTTTTTATTGAAACTTAATGGCTCTGAAAAGATCTGATTAATTTTTAATCGCATCAATTATTCGCCGGCCCTACCGAAAGGTTGGGTCGGCCCTGGGTTTATTCAAAATTTAGAGGTTGGGGGAGCAAGTGTCAGTTGAAACCCTAACGTCATTAGGGAATTATGGGGGCCTGGATGAAATTCTGAGCTCCGTTATCGTTTAAAGTCTTCACATAAGGTAATCGAAACTATGTCTATCGATGTCAAAATGCCAAATGTCGGCGAATCCGTTCAAGAAGGTGTCATCCACAAATGGCGATTTAAGTCTGGTGACTACGTGAACCGCGATGATGTCTTAGTCGAGCTAGAAACAGACAAGGCTACGGTGGAAGTGGTTGCTGAGTCCAGTGGATCTCTTGAAATTCTGAAGAAGCAGGGAGAGACCGTCGCGATTGGCGAGTTGATGGCCCGTATTGATACATCGGCTGCTCCAGCGGCGACCGTTGCGAAATCTGCCGCTGCGCCAGCCGCTCCATCCGCCCCTCCACCGCCATCTCCTCCGCCATCTCCTCCAACAGTGCCAACTGTTGCGCCGGCTTCAACCCAAGCTCAGGTTGCTCCGCCGCCGTTGCCTTCAGGGTCGATGCCTCTTAGTCCAGCCGTGCGTCGTATAACTGAGGAACATGGGATAAGCCCGGGCGCGGTCCAAGGGACAGGGAAAGATGGACGGATCACAAAAGGCGACGTCATCGCCCATCTCGAGAGTGCTCCAGCCGAAGCGTCAGTTACGATGAAGTCCTCAATGCCCTTGGGGCCTCGAAGCGAACGCCGCGAGCCGATGTCACTACTTAGACGTCGCATAGCTGAGCGTCTTGTTCATGCTCAGGAAACAGCTGCGATCTTGACGACATTCAACGAGATTGACATGAGTCAGGTGATGAAAATTCGTAACGACTACAAAGAAAAATTTAAGGAAAAATATGGGGTCGGCCTTGGGTTTATGAGTTTCTTTATCAAAGCCGCGGTTGAAGCTTTGAAAACATATCCCGCCGTTAATGGTTGGATCGAAGGAAACGACATCGTCTATCACGATTATTATGATATCGGCGTTGCGGTCTCATCCAATCGTGGACTTGTTGTACCCGTAGTTAAAGATGCTGATAAGTTGTCCATGGCAGAGTTGGAAATGGCGGTGGGAGACTACGGCAAGAGAGCTCGGGAAGGAAAGTTAACCGTCGATGAGATGACTGGTGGAACCTTTACCGTATCCAACGGCGGTGTGTTTGGATCTTTGATGTCCACGCCAATCTTGAATCCGCCTCAAAGTGCGATCTTGGGAATGCATAAAATCCAGGAGCGTCCCGTTGTTGTGAATGGCGAAATTGTCATTCGTCCGATGATGTATGTGGCATTGTCCTACGATCACCGGATTATAGATGGTCGAGAGTCGGTCGGCTTTCTTGTGAAGATCAAAGAGTGTGTCGAAGATCCGACCCGTCTTCTCGTAGGAGTTTAACAATGGCAATCTATGACGTGATTTTTATCGGGGGTGGGCCGGCAGGGTACACCGGTGCTATACGGGCGGGTCAACTTGGTCTCAATGTAGCTTGCGTTGAGTTTCGAGGATCGCTCGGCGGAACATGCTTGAATGTGGGGTGCATACCTTCCAAAGCGCTGCTTCAGAGTAGCGAGTTTTTCCATCATGCTAAACACAAGGCGGCCGAACATGGCTTAAAGTTCCAGAAGGTTGAGTTTGATGTGGCGCAGATGATGCGGCGAAAAGAGGGCATCGTCAGCGGATTGACCAAGGGGATTGAAGGTTTATTCAAGAAAAATAAGGTGACTTACATCAAGGGCAAAGCCTCATTTGTTGACGCAAATACAATTAAGGTCACGAGCAACGACGGTTCAGTTCAAGAGTATAAAGCGAAGTCTTTCGTTATCAGCACAGGGTCAGCACCGATTGAGTTAAAGGCTATCGCTCCATTCGATGGTGCAGATATTGTCAGTTCAACGGAAGCACTTTGTTTTGAGAAAGTCCCAGAACATTTGGTTGTGATTGGGGCTGGTGTCATTGGCCTTGAAATGGGCAGTGTATGGATGCGCCTTGGCTCGAAGGTTACGGTGATCGAGGCCCTAGACCGCGTTTTGCCTCCGATGGATGCTGCGGTGTCTGCAGAAATGAAGAAGGTCTTGGAAAAACAGGGTATGGAGTTTTTGTTAAACACCAAGTTGACCAAGGCTGAGCGAAGCGGGAAAAAGATAAAAGTTACAGCTGAAGCCGACGGGAAGTCTTTATCAATCGATTGCGACAAGGTTTTGGTTGCAGTTGGTCGGAGAGCTTACACAGATGGTTTAGGATTAGAGACTATTGGCATAACGCCGAGAAGAGACGGTAAATTAGACGTGAATCATCATTATCAAACAGCGGCAGCCAACATATACGCTGTGGGTGATGTGATTGATGGCCCAATGTTGGCTCATAAGGCTGATGAAGAGGGTGTTGCTGTTGCTGAGATTATCGCGGGCAAGCCAGGTCACGTCAACTACGAGGCTATTCCTAACGTCGTTTATACTTGGCCTGAGATTGCCTGTGTTGGCTTAACAGAAGAAGAGGCGAAGGCGAGAGGATTAACGTACAAAATCGGTAAGGTGCCTTTCATTGCCAATGGGCGAGCAAGGGCTTTTGGTGAAACTGATGGTTTTGTCAAAATCATTGCTGATGCAAAGACAGATCGAATCATTGGCGCCCATATTATTGGTCCGAATGCCTCGGAGCTGATTGCAGAGCTAGTCATCGGTGTGGAGTTTTCGGCTAGTGCTGAGGATATCGCTCGTTCAAGTCACGCGCATCCTACTCTTGCAGAAGTGATGAAAGAAGCTGCCTTAGCAGTTGATAAACGTTCGTTGAATTTTTAAAGGACACACGAGTCATGAGTGCAAATAAGTTTACCTATGCAACGGCTACGAATGTTGGATACATGGAAGAGCTGTACGACAAGTTTCGTAAAGATCCTTCTAGCGTAGAGGAAAGTTGGCGTAAATTTTTCGAAGGATATGAGTTTGCTATGACTCGTGGAGCCGGGGAGGTGTCCACGAGCAAGGATGCGGGTGATCAAGAGGCTGCCAAGGTGGAGGCCTACATCAATGCGTATCGGGTCTTGGGTCACCGTAGCGCCGACTTGAATCCTCTAGCGCCGAAGCCTAGTCTAAGATCTGATATGACCCCTGAGTATCACGGCTTAAAGGATGTCAATCGAACCAGAAAATTTGTTGCAGCAAACCTCCCAACAACTGTTCCTATGACGTTTGACGAAATCAATCAGCTCATGCAAGAGACCTATTGCGGTAAGATCGGTGCTGAGTTTCGCGATAATGATGACATCGAGTTTGTTAAATGGATTCAGACGAAAATGGAGTCATGTCGCAACAAACCCAAAATATCGCGAGAGCGAAAGTTATCTGTCCTGGAATCTCTTATAAAGGCAGAAGGCTTTGAGACATTTTTACAAGCTCGGTTCCTTGGGCAAAAACGCTTTTCTCTCGAGGGCGCAGAAACGTTTATGCCTCTCTTGGAGACTCTGACAACGGTTGCGGCTGTAAATGGTGTGGAGGAGGTCGTGATGGGCATGGCTCATCGAGGCCGTCTTGGCACCCTTTGCAATTTCATTGGCAAGACCTACGAGGCGATGCTCAAGAAGTTTGAAGGCAGTGAGTTTAATCCATACCAAATCGATGGTGACGTAAAGTATCATCTTGGTTTTGGTGGTGAACGCTCATTTGGTGGTAAGAATGTGCGTCTCTATCTCTCACCTAACCCGAGTCACCTCGAGATTGTTAATCCCGTTGTCGAGGGGTTTGCAAGAGCTCGTCAGCGTTTAATTGGCGACGGAGACCGCAAGAAAGTTATGCCGCTATTGATTCACGGTGATGCGGCGTTTATGGGGCAAGGTCTTGTTGCAGAAACATTAAACCTGGCTGAGCTTCAAGGTTATACAACTGGTGGCACAATTCACGTGATCATAAACAATCAGGTTGGATTCACCACAGATCCCTGCGACAGTCGCTCTTGCGAGTACGCGTCGGGGATTGCCAAAATTCTTAAGGCACCCGTTTTACACGTCAATGCGGATGATCCTGAGGCCGTTGTATGGGCAGCAGAGTTGGCGGCGGAGTACCGGCAGAAGTATCAGAAGGACTTTGTTATCGATTTGATTGGCTATCGGCGGCATGGGCATAATGAAACAGATGAACCAGGATTTACGCAGCCAAGCATGTACAAAATTATAGCCAAACATCCGAGTGTATTGACCCAGTACGGTGAGCGTTTGGTTGCAGAAGGTGTGATTTCTGCAGATGAACTAAAGCGGCGTCAGACTGACTTTAGAGCTCGCCTTCAGGAGGCCTATGATTTATTGAAGGCTGGAGAAACCAAGAGCGATAAATTCAAGGATAAGTATCCCAAGGACTTTGATCTTGTTTTTAATCCGGAACATGGCGATGAAGCGGCGATGGAAAAGCCAGTTAAAACCGCTGTGCCGCAGAAAGTCTTAGCCGACGTCGCCAGGAAAATCGTGGCGACTCCTGCTGGATTTAATGTTCATCCAAAGCTCGTCAAACTTCTCGAACAACGTGGAAAAATGGCTGAGAAAGATGGCCCTGGTGTTGATTGGCCGATGGCCGAGCTTTTGGCATTTGGTTCACTTGCTAAGGAAGGTCATCATGTGCGTCTGTCTGGACAGGATTGTCAAAGGGGTACTTTCTCAAGTCGTCAGGCTGTTCTTCGCGATTATGAAACGGGCAAGCCTCACTACAGTATGAACCAGATAGCACAAGAGCAGGCATCCGTTGAGATTCTCAACAGCCCGTTGTCGGAGCTTGGTGTCATGGGTTTTGAGTTTGGTTATACGGTTGCAGATAGTCATGCACTCGTATTATGGGAGGGTCAGTTTGGTGATTTCGTCAATGGCGCTCAGATTGTTATCGATCAGTTTTTAGTTGCTAGCGAGGCAAAGTGGGGACAGACGTCAGGGCTCGTTCTCCTATTACCGCATGGTTATGAGGGAATGGGGCCAGAGCATTCATCTGGTCGCACCGAAAGATTCTTGCAGTTGTGCGGTAATGGAAACTTACAGGTTGCTATTCCGACGACGGCAGCCCAATATTTCCACGTTCTGCGACGGCAGTTATGCCGAGCCTTCCGGAAACCACTTGTGATCATGTCGCCAAAGTCGTTATTGCGACACCCGAAAGTGGTCAGTCCAATCGTCGATTTTGAAAAGGGACAGTTTGAGGAGGTTTTGGACGATACGCGTATAAAAGACCCTAAAGGAGTAAAGCGCGTCGTCTTTTGCACCGGTAAAATCTATTATGAGATGCTAGAGGCTACAGCGACGGGCCCTGAGGGTGAGGTCGCGCTGGTTCGACTAGAGCAGCTATACCCGTTCCCGGCAAAGCGAGTTGCAGATATTGTTCAGCGTTACAAGAATGTGAAAGATGTGGTTTGGGCTCAAGAAGAACCTCAGAATATGGGTGCATGGACCTTTGTGCGGTCTCGCATCGAGGATCTGTTGCCTGAAGGCATGAGGTTGAAGTATGTCGGTCGCCGTGATTCTGGTACAACGGCTGAGGGTGTGACTAAAGCTCATACTGCAGAGCAGGCGCGGATTTTGAATGAGGCGATCAATCCGAACATGACAAGTGTCAGTTCCGCCAAGAGTAACGCGAAACGATAAGAGGGATAAATGTGGAGCTTGCACTATGATTGATCTTCAAACCTACAAATGGTTGCATCTTGTCGGTGTCTTTTTCATCTTGATCTCATTTGGGGCGCTGATCTCTCGTGCGGCATCCGGAACCGAGAAAAGCGTGTTCAGTAAGCGGCAGCTTAGTATCATCCACGGTATTGGAATGCTGATGTCATTGACGGGTGGTTTTGGCATGCTGGCGCGGCTTGGGATTACTGGTGGCGACTGGCCGTCGTGGGTATCGGCAAAATTTGCGATTTGGTTGGCCCTGGGGTTTTTAATCGCTCCAGTCAATCGACTTCCGGCTAAATCGGCCACATGGTGGTGGCTCGTGATGTTACTGGCCATTATTGCCGCCTATTTAGGGATTAATCATTACTGATTGGTGAGTCTATATGCTGAAGTTTGTGTCGATAATTTGCGTGGCGATCCTTCTATCAATCGCGGGATCCTGTGTTACCAATAGCGAAGGACGAAAATCTTTCATTGTCATTGGTGACGGTCAAATGAATTCTCTGGGTGAAGACGCCTACAAAGAGGTCATAGAGACTGCAAAACGGCAAGGTAAGCTACTGCCGAGTTCGTCTTCCAAGTATGAGGTGGTCGAACGAATTGGACGTCGGATAGCCGCTGCAAGTGGGGCTAGTTTTAAGTGGGAATTTATCGTCATCGATGATCCAAAGACGGTCAATGCATTTTGCCTTCCTGGAGGGAAGATTGCTGTTTACACGGGTATTATGCCTGTAGCTGAGACCGAGGCCGCTCTTGCGGTTGTGATGGGACATGAGGTGGCGCATGCTACGATGCGTCATGGAGCAGAAAGGATGAGTCAGCAGCTGGCTATCGCGGGACTTGCATCGGCTGCAGAGATATCGCTAAAGGATAGCAAAAATCGAAATCTATGGATGGCTGCGTTGTCACTTGGTGCAAACTATGGGCTGGTCTTGCCTTACGGTCGTGGACATGAGCGAGAGGCCGATTCCGTTGGTTTAAAGTACGCGGCAAGTGCTGGGTATGACCCATCAGCGGCTCCCGATTTGTGGAAACGTATGGGCGCAGCGGGGAAGTCTCCGCCTGAATTCATGTCAACTCATCCTGATCCAGCAAATCGCAGTCGCGCTCTAGCTGAGATGCAAAGCAAGGTCCAGCCTTTATACGCATCCAGTGAGAAGCAGCCTAATCGTCCCTTGCCGAAGTGATGTGTGTTAAGAAGAAGGGGTTTAGATTTTGGATCGCAGGTCTTTAAATTGCCTCACAGTGCTGTTAGTTTGCGCATTTTTTTTGGTTTCATGCATCACAACGCCAGATCCGGGAAGCCAGGCAAGACAGGCATCAGCTTGTGATCCGAAATCCTACATGGCTCGTCTTAAATCAAGCGGATTATTTGCAAGTCAAGAGCTGGTTTACAGTCAAGCCCACGTGGCGTCGGGCGTTATCCATCCAGCGATGCAGGAGAAACAAGCGGTTGGATCCCTAGGTCTTTATCACGCCTTTGAGCCAGATCAGTCTGGCGATGAATTGCAGATCGTGATGAAGGAGATTGGTGCTCAGGCGTTGATAGAAAACTTTGTCGATCCTCGGGTGACGCCAGGGTCGTCTGTTTTGTTTGAATCTTCAAACCAGGCTCTTAATTTGTTCGCAATTGAAGGGCAAAGATTAAATGGATTAAAAACGATTGATTTAAAGGTTCCGGATCGTTCCTCAGCCATCATCGTGATCCGGGGTGAAACGGTCGCCTTACAAGGAATGCGATTCCAGGGTTTTGACAATCCGTCAAAGATCTTATTTATCCTACCAGAGGCCCGTGCTTTTTCTGTTCAAGGTGAGATCCTTCGGGGAACTGTGATCGCCCCTAAGGCCAGAGTACAAATCGATGCACCGATCGAAGGCAGTGTTTTTGCCGCAGGAGTTCGAGCTATGATGGTGGCGCAGCCCATTTTGTACGACGGTTGCATGTTCCCGTGAAATGATCTCTAGTCGACCATGAGATGGAGGGCTTTCGCGCCAGTGACTTGGTGTCTCTGTGCTCTCTCCAGGCTCATTGGTTGACCGTCCTAGATTCTTTTAACCCGAGATTGGTCGTGGCGGTGCTCCATACAAGCGCGGTCAGTGGCGCAAACCATGCGACAATTCTAAACGTATGCTGTTCGATAAAGAATGTTCAAGCAGCTTGAATCGTTAACTTTGTGCCGGTGGCTGCAATGATTTTGAGAAGCAAATCGACTGACACCGACACAGTTGCGCCATTCTTTACCGCTGAGACCTTAGACCTTGCTACGCCAGATCGCTCCACGATTTCACTCACAGAAAGTTCGGACTCGACTATTGCCTTTACAGCAATGCTAGAGATCTTTGCCTTGTACTTCATAAGGGCAGTTTCACTCGGTGTTAAGCCAAGCAACTCGCCTAGTTCATCTGTGTTTCGTGCTGTATTCTTTGCTTTTGTGTTACCCAATTTTTTTGCCATGTAAAGGTTCTCCTTTATTCAATCTGACGTAATCTGCGTTGAGCGAGTTCGATCTCTCGGAAGGGAGTCTTTTGTGCTTTTTTAATGAAAGCATGAAACACCACAAGGCCCCGTGTAGTAACATGAACAAAAAATGCGCGGTAGGCACCAGTCTGGTCTCTGATCCGAATCTCTAAAACACCTTTGCCGACTGAGGGCATGCTGCGAACATCCGGCATCCCGACTAATTCCCTGTCCTGGAGTCTTTGAAGCACCGAACCCAGGCTTTGCCTTACTGATACGGGCCACCGACGGATTTCCCTTCACGCCTCTTCACGCAGCTCTACTAACATTGGTCTGCCCTCCATGAGCTACGCAAATTAAATGTCCCATAAAAGGGACATTCTGTCAAGTTGGATTCAAGTTCTATAGTCAACCGTTGGCCAACAACCACTCGAAACTGCTGGAATTCAACCTAAGAAACCCGACATGTTAAAAGTGCTGAAATGCCTGGGTGACAAAAATTAGATCAACTAAATCGGGTGAGTACGAAGTTTTACTGAGCGCACTCTACCACAAGCTGGTGCTTTTTCTGTTCAAGGTGAGCTGTTTTTGGGAACTGTGATCGCCCCTAAGGCGAGAGCACAAATCGATGCACCGATCGAAGGCAGTGTTTTTGCCGCAGTCGTTCGCGCTATGATGGTGGCGCAGCCCATTTTGTACGACGGTTGCATGTTCCCGTGAAATGATCTCTAGTCGACCATGAGATGGAGGGCTTTCGCGCCAGTGACTTGGTGTCTCTGTGCTCTCTCCAGGCTCATTGTTTGACCGTCCTAGATTCTTTTAACCCGAGATTGGTCGTGGCGGTGCTCCATACAAGCGCGGTCAGTGGCGCAAACCAGGCGACAATTCTAAACGTATGCTGATCAATAATGTCACCGAATGTTAAAACGCAGAGCACCACAATACCAACCAGATGAGCCATAGTATACCGCCTCATCCAGAGACCAGAGGGCGAGGTCAGATCTATAAACCTTCCTTTAGTAAGCATCCAGACCCCCAATCCTGCGTAAAGAATATCAGTCGGCCAAACCATCCAAAGGTTGGCATTGCGCGGTAGGACTGTATGACTGCCAAATATCCATGAGGCAGCCAAAAACAGACCGACTGCACCCCACAAGGATCCCAACACGATGCATGAAAGACCTACAAGACGAGCTCCTATTTTTTTGAGCTTAGTTGTTCTAATCAGTATTAATCCAAGCAGTGAAGGGACCCCTGCGATCAGCCAAATTTGTAGATAACCATTGATCATTGGAACTTGTGGGCCAGGAAATTCCGTGAGGGTCACCGTATCTGATAAGAACGTCTTGCCTGGGATCTCTTGTCCGAGATCGTCAAATGCAGGCATACGCATAAGATACTCGCGCAGTCGGCCAGGAATAAACATATCTTCCCATTCGGACATAACTTTATCAGGTTCGCTATTGAGGATTAGATCCTGTCCCATAGCGAAGAACGGTGCCGAAGCATTATGTTCCATGACCCGATCTCGGTAGGTTCTGCCCGTGCTTCTGGCTGATGTGCGCGCTTTGATTTGTCCGTTCACGGCAAGGTCTAAAAGATCGCGCACTCTTGTGGAGCAATTGTCGTAAAAGAATAAATAAGGATAGTTGACGTTCTCAGGCCGTGATTGCCACATAATTTTGTCGAGTACAGTCTTCTTTTGACGATCCGTAAGATTAACTCGCTCCATCCACATGGTTTGGTTTTCTAATCTTGAAACTTCAACCTCGTTGCGCCAGGGTCCAAAGCTCATCTGGTAGATGAGTAGTCCGCGAAGAAAATTGGGCACAAATCCAGGAGCATTGAAGTCAAACGTACCCCAATTATACCCGATATCGGTGAAGCTACTTTTGTCTACGACACGAACAATGGTGTGTCCGTACTTTGTGTAAATAAGATGACCGACATCACGGGTGCCAATATAAATATCCACATTAGCCATGTCTTGAGGCATGGGTGGCTTGCGCCAGTAGCCGTCTTGGCCATAGGCTCTAACATTGTTGCAAAACAGCATCAGAAAGGACAGGATTATACTTGTAATCACCATGATCAATTTCACCGGCATAAGGAAGGGTTCTCGGTGAGAACTTTATCAGAAATCAAGTTATTCGACTACCGGCGAATTTTCATGCAACATCATCGCTTAAGACTAGACCGCAGTAGTTGGGGGTGCGCTTCGTGATCAATCTATGGAACGCTTATTTCGCAGAACAGCAGGCCATCGCCATCTATCGGGCAGAGGTGTTTTGGCGACGAGGAACTAGTGGCAACATTTTTCGTGAAATTTTAGCTGAGGAGGAGGGGCACTGCCTTCTCATGGAGCCTTTTCTGGGGAATACGTGGCTTAAGCGTGTGGCCAAGCCCCTGAATGTGGCAGTCGGATGGGCTATTGGATGCTTGCTATCTATTTTACCGCGCAGACTGTGTTACCGAGCTCATGTTTGGGCTGAGGTTCAGGCCGCAAAGACTTACCGAGAAACGCTCGAAGGCTTTACTTTAGATGTACCACCCGCCCTGCGAAAAGCCATGATTCTTGCCGAACAGCAGGAGCTCGGTCATGCAAAAAAATTTAGCGATCTTTTGGGTGTTAAATAAATCAATTGAGAACCGGTTCGATCAAGCCTAAAAATTGCCTTCATGAGTGTGCCAATTTCCATGTCGCAGCTGTGCAGGAAACCAAGCCTAAAGATCCAATCATTAAAGCTATTTAAAAGATTTTATAAAGGCCACCAGGGTGTAGGGACGATATGAATTTCAGGTGAGGGAAACGAAAATCACTCAAAGGAGGACCATCATGAACACATATAAGTCTCAATTACTCTGCTCAATCGTCATCGCTATGGCAACCTTTGGCTGCTCTGGAACTGAGTCTGAAAAACAAACTCAGAGTCCTTCAAACAGTCAAGTCAAGCAAACTGAGACAGGGAGTAGTTCTTTAGCCATGTCAGACTCCAGTGATGAAGGTGGTGCGTCTACCTACGTAGGAGCTTGTGCTGAAGCGGTGGGAAGTGTGTTCACCAGAACAAATGAAGAGGGTTTTCAGGAGACCTGTACAGTCCAGTCCCAGGTCTTCGTTAACGGACACTGTCAACAGAATCTCTATTGCGTCAACATAGCTTCCGACGACGACCCCTATAATTTTAATGATAGCCAGTTAGGTGGTATTCACTCGCCAAATGCAGATTTTGGCTCATTTTCCTCGAGTCAGCGCTTCGGAGGCACGCCTTTGGAGGGGCCCCTGCCGACATTTGGAGATTAAGTCTGAAACAGAGGAGTGATCCGACAGGTTTTGATGGATGGTCTTTGTGGTTTGTGATTGTTAGGGTGGGCCGCAGGGAAGTGGGGACTGTTCAGCATGGGGGATTGTGATGCCCGCCTGGCTGCTTCTTTTGCGGCAAGCCTTCGTCGCCGAGTATATTGGAAATTGAAAACTAGGGTCTGACGCCCTCGATACTAGTAAATGTTGAGATCGTAGCGACCTGAATTGGCTTCTTCTCATCAATAACCTCAATAACTCTGTAACAGAGGGAGAGGGGCCAATCTCCATGTCGCTGCTGTGCAGGAAACCAAGCCTAAAGATCCAATCATTAAAGCTGTTTAAAAGATTTTATCAAGTCCACCAGGGTGTAGGGACGATGAACCTTTCCCTGTCACAAAAGATTGAGTAAGTTTATCGAGTCCATAAAATCTCTATCTTTGTGATTTTAAGCAGATGTATCCCCTAGAATGACACTATGTGTAACTTTACGGGCATGGTATGACCTAAATTTAATCACTATTGGAGCATGATATGTTCCATAGGTGTCGAAATATGAAACGTAGAGGAGATGATGTGTAGTATCATCGAATCTCAATAAGATAAAAACCTCATCTTGAGCATTTATTCTTGAATTAATGATGTGCTCAAGATGTGATATAGTATATCTTGAGCATAAAAGAGGTTGCTATGTCCAATCCAATATTTATTGGCCGAAAAGCTGAATTAGAGAGGCTAAAAGCTTTATATAAAAAGAAAAACTCCAGCCTTGTCGTCGTCAAAGGGCGAAGGAGAATTGGAAAAAGCAGGCTTGTAGGGGAATTTGCTAAAATATCTAACGCTCAAACATTCTGGAGTTTTGCAGGTCTTGCTCCAGAAGATGGCATTTCCGCCGGGCAACAAAGGGATAATTTTGCACGGCAACTCGCATTGATGCTCAAAATCCCACCTATGACTTTTCTAGATTGGAGTGACGCCTTTGAGCACTTGAGCCTACATATCAAGCCGGGGGACATTATCCTGCTTGATGAAATTTCATGGATGGGATCAAAAGACCCTAGCTTTATCCCCAAACTCAAGGCTTGGTGGGATAAGCAAACGATGCATGTATTGCTTGTGTTTTGCGGATCAGTATCAACCTGGATTGAAGAAAATATCCTAAAGAGTACTGCATTCTTTGGGCGCATCAATTTAACCATCAGCTTAGAGCCACTGTCCATTCCTGAAAGCGCTGAGTTTCTAAGAGCACTCGGCATGCAGCTTTCTCATTATGACATATATAAGTTGCTCAGCATTGTTGGCGGTGTGCCATGGTATTTGGAGCAATTTAATCCTGGTATGACGGGTGATGATAATATCAAGCAACTCGCCTTTGAAAAGAATGGATTGCTCGTTGCTGAATTCGATCGTATTTTTCATGACCTCTTTAATGGTAAGGGTGCCACGTATAAGAAAATCTTGGATAGCCTTAAAGATGGCGCCAGAACTCTAGCAGAGATACGGCAGAGCATAGAATTTGCTCACAGCGGTACGCTAAGCCAAATGATGGATCATCTTATTGTGGCTGGTTTTGTGATTAAGCAATCCTTGTGGTCGTTTAAAACGGCGGAGCCCCTAAAGCAGAGCTTATATAGAATCTCAGATCCATATATGAGGTTTTATCTTAAAGTAATTGAACCAAATCTGGGCGCTATTGCTGATGGTGGATTTGATCAAGTGCCACTCTCTACCATGCCTGGATTTGAAACACATATGGGATTGCAGCTCGAGGCATTGCTTTTACAAAATCGACCGCTGTTGTTTGAAAAATTAGGCATTTCACCTGTTGATATTGTGCGTAGTGGCCCTTATAGGCAGACGAAAACGACCACTCAACAAGGCTGCCAAATTGATTATTTAGTGCAAACCAAAACGAACAGCTTGTTTATCTGTGAATTCAAATTCAAAAAACGCGAGATAAGTAGTGAAATCATCTCTGAAATGCAAGACAAGATATCAAGATTGAAGACACCTAAGGGATTTGCAAAAGTAGCAGTGCTGTTTCATTTAAGCGGTGTTGCCTCTAGCGTTGCCACAAATCCTTACTTTTATCGCATCGTCGATATTGTAGACTTTTTGGAAAATCATTAGGTCGTTACTTATGAAATTTGTATTGGCCCAGCGTCAACAGGAACTTCTTGCTAACTCCACAATAGAACCGACCTGCGTATTCCGGCGCAAGCCGGACACCGATTCCGATACAAGCCGGACAGCAAGGCGTGCCGGTATGACCCTGTTATTAATCCCGCCTATTATGCGATGGCCAAGCATTACGGGCTTACCCGCGCGAGGAAGGAAGCCTCGCGATAAGGCCAAGGCTGAGGCCGGCGTCTTAATGGTCGAACGATGGATGCATGCTCAAGGCGCTAGAATAGCAATCGGCAATGCCAGATATCGGACAATGGAGCTTTGACGAGCGCTTCGGGCTCATGATTGACCGTGAGGACATTGAGCGCCGCAACAAGAGCTTCCAAAATCGAATAAGGAAGGCCCAATTCAAGGACAACGCTTGTGTCG
>JBIKKO010000162.1:0-7743 GCA_044360315.1 Oligoflexales bacterium | reverse complement strand
TTTGTGTACATTTCATGAATCCCCCCCCCCCCCACGCAGCGCAAGATCCGATGGTGTTAGGATCGTGCAAATCTAATCCAGCTATGGGAAAGACGCTCATCGTAATTGACAAGACGTCCGGCGTCTTCCCCGAGGCCTAAATGATGAGGCTGGTTGTTAAGTGTTGCGCGATCAGGATCACTCGAGAGTGAATGAGTGTGCTTGAGCAAGGTGATGAGTCTGATTCAATAGCCTGAGTATTTAGCTTGAAGATTCATGTTGAGTTTTTAATGTGTGAAGTCGGATTTGAGTTTTTTTTGCGATGTGATTTAAGACTGGATTGATAGATCCTTGTTTGTCTGGAAGACACTTGAATATTGGCTTCTTAGCGAGTGTCCAACTTAAATGATAAAGCTGACTGACGAGTGTGAATTGAGTTCTTAAGATCCCTGCGTGGTTGTTTGTTGTAAAATTTTTTAAGGAGTCGTTATGTTGAAAAAAATCATGGGAACAGTTTTGCTAGTTGCGGCGCTAGGGCGGAGTACAGCAGTTTTTGCCGGGGCGGATGGTGGCATCTTTGATTCGGTTGAAATGCTTGCGACCGACAAGGTTCTCGAGCGCGGAGCGTCGGTTGAACTACGGATGGATCTTGTTCGAGATGTTGCCTACCTGGAATTGGACGCTCACGGTATTGGTGCCGATGCCATGTTTGAGGTGATCGTCAACGGTCAGATCAAAGGTACAGTCTATGTGCCAGGTCAGGACCCAAAGTACGTGGTTACGATCGCTGACGAAACGCGTAGCTTCACGCTTCGTCATCTCTCGGGAGCGAGGGTGCGTGTAACTAGCTTTAAGGCGTATTTTGAAGAGCAAGACCAAGGGCGGGTTGCGTTGCCGGGAACCCAGATCGTTGCAGCAGACATCTCGCTGCAGATCATCAGTAAGATGGACAAGTTCCAGTCCAAAATTTCGGTTGATGATTACAGGGATTATATCCTGCCAGTGAAGATGGCTGCAGGGCATAGCTATGCGATCGCTACGGCTAGTGGTGATCTGTCGCGGCGTCTCGATAGTGCGCTAAATCTGGTTCAGCAGCAGTTTCGTGTGGCGAAGCCTTTTTTCGATCGTTGTCTTGGTCGAGGGGACCTGTTTGAACAGACCGTTGAGGCGCTGGAGCTGATGTATCGTCTTGAAGAGCTGCGCAATTAATTGGCATAAGCCGGCGAGAACTTTGGTCAAATTATGACCTTAGTTCTCGTTTTTTTTATTAAATAATTTAATTTAATTTCTAATTTTCACTAGCCAATCCTCTCTAGCTCATGGTAAACGGCCCGTCTACCGGTAATAAGCTTTATTTAAACAATGAGAAGAGAGAGATATGAATAATCACGTAAGAAATATACTTGACGATGGTTGGCGGCATCGTCGCTCCCAGGATTTGCCGGGGTGCCTAGATTCGCTGAGTGATCTAAAAACGCAGCTTTCGTGGCCCTTGGGCCAGATGAAGCCAGAACAGATTTCAGATACATTTAGCGAGATGATTGACGGTGAGCCAATTCATCTGAGGCCTGTGCTGCTGGAGTCTCTGATTTTTTGGGCTTCGATTCTACGAGCGCAAAGGAATATGCCCGCATCGAATGCGTTGCTTGCATTCGTTGAGCAGCGGACGTCTGAGCTCGATCCTGCCGATCGACGGACCGTGGTGGCCAGGTTGTCGCAGGAACAGGGATTGAACGCTTATGCCGCCGGTGATTTTTCGACCGCGTTGGAGCTTTTTTCAGTCCAAGGACGATTAGCGAATACGATGATGGATCGTGCCTTAGGTCGCGTCAACAGCCTGCTTTGTTATGAGTTTTTAGGTTTACCTCTCACGGACAGCTTTCGTCGTGCCAAGGACGCAGTGGCCGAGTGTAGGTCGGCGCAACGTGACGATGTGTCAAGCCTAGAAAACGTCCTTTACGAGTTCGAGCTTAGACTTGCCTTTGGGCGAGGTGATCTAGCCGCTTTGTTGGACAACGGCCCACCAAAGACGCGCTACGCAGCTTTTATGAAGGCCTGGATGTGTCAGTTGCCATGGCACATGAAGTTTCACGATGAAGCCCAGATCGCAAAGTTGATTGAAGCAATGGCTCCCGATGCTGGGTATTTGTACCTGCAAGACTACCGCCTGCGAACATTGCAGGGGATCAGCTTGCCACAAGATATACAAGTCATGCCGGCTCACGAGCTTGCAACGCGAGCTTATGTCTGGACATGGCGATGGTTGCTTGACCCGGCTCGATTTGATGTCCAACGCATCCTTGATACCCTGGCGAGCCCCGTGTTCGGTGACGGTTTTACAGGATTAGCTCCAGCGCATGTGCAAATGCTTCGCAACGTCGCCCATTGGATCGGTTTGTTTTCCTCGGAAAATGCCCTGCGTTTTGAGCGTTGGTCGCGGTCTTTGCCGACGGCAAACGTAGACACGTGTGTCGTGTTCAATTGGGAAAACCTAATGATTCGCTACATTGAGGCTAAGCATCGAGGGCAGCATCTTGCCTTAACCGATATTGCTAAGGTGATGCGCTCATTGCCTACGCAGGCTCACAATGATGTCTTGTTTACGGCAATCTTTGAAGGATTAGAAAATAGTTCGTCGATGGAGGCGCTCATTAAGCGCGCACCTTGGTTGAAGACATTTTTAATCAACTTAAGTTCAGATGCTAGCACCCTGGCTGGGTCGCCGTCATCGGGCGGATCATCGACAGTTTTCGGCGCAGGCAGCAGCGAGGTTGCACAATCATTGTCGGAGAAGCCGGTGGTCGTGGATCTTATATCGAGTGAAGTTAAAACCCCACAAGGTCAACAAACCTCAAGGGGCATTACCCTTGGCCTTGCTTTGCTTAAGTCTCGAGGTCAGGTAAGCCGTGCAGACTTTGCGGCTACGGTTTGGGGTATTCAAGATTATCAGCCGGGGATGCATGATACGAAGATTTTAAATCTACTAGCTCGCATGCGCCAGATCGTAGGTCCAGGCATTCGTCTAGGTGTAAAAGATCACATGGTGTTTAGCCATGGCAGATGGGATCACATAAGGGTGGTCGGGTCATTTCATCATGTTGCTGAAATTGGTCAAGCCAAGATCGCCTTGCGAACAAGTCGCCAGCTTGTCGAACCATCGAGACCCGACTCATCGACAATCCGTCGTGCTCGTGCGCTGCTTGAAGATTATTCTGCCCGTCATCAAAGCAGGACGGTCACTCGGCGGGATATTGAATTTGTTCTCGATTTACCGCGTAGCTCAGCCAATCGATTGATTGATCGATTGATTAAGTATCAAGTTCTTCTGCCTCAAGGTCAGGGTGTTAAACGTCATTATCAAATCCGTTCTAAATGGGAGTCTGAATTATGAAGTGTGCCATGAGTGTTGGTGTTTTAAGTGCTTTAGTATCTTTGGTATCAATCGCGATGTCAGGGGCGCCGGCTTTTGCCGAAGAAAGGTTAACAGTAGCAGAGGCAGCCGTTGTAAAGGTTTACTCCTTTCAATGTAATAACCAAAGATCTGACTTCCGCGGCTCTGGAACATTGTTTAAGCGATCAGCGGATGATCATTCCTTGTATGTTCTGACATCCGAGCACGTCTTGCTCTCGGGTAATGAGGCTGATGCTAATGTTTGCCATAAAGTCTCCTATCAGAGTCGTGGGGGCGCCTCTGACGGTACGTGGTTGGATGCAAAAGCTGAGTTGATTGCCACTGATTGGCAGTCAGGGCTTGCTTTGTTGAAGTTAAGCGATCCGCAGAGCATTGATCTTGAAACCATTCAAACCTATCGCGAACTTATCGCGACCGTCCCGACAAAACCGGAGATTAACGTCGTGGGCCTTCCGTATGGATCAACCGACGGACTTGTCCGCTCAGTGGGAACTCTTGTTGCTGAGCAATCGTTTCGTCATCTAATGCCAAACAAGGCCCCAGTGTTTGAGGTTGATCGTGCTGCTGGTGAGTTTGGAATGAGTGGTGGTCCAGCCTTTGATACAGATGGCAAGTTTGTCGGATTGTTGTCTCATCAATTTATTGTGACTCGCCCAGGCGGGGCTGCGGGCGTAGGAGTTGTTAGCGAGGGTTCTCAAGCGTCACAGGATAATCGGCTTTTGCTAATTCGTGGTACTGATGTGGTCAACTGGCTTGACCGAGCCTTGGGATCAGACTTCCAACCAGGATTTGTCAGATCAGTTACTGATCAACTAAAAGGCAGAGAGGTCGTCTACGTAGGGAATTTGAAGTTTTCAGCGCAGCCAGTGGATAGGGAGTGTACCACGTCTAAGCCTGTTCAGTCCCAGCCCGGCACTGCACCAGTGGGGGGTGATCCAGTTGGTATTGGTGGTGATCCGGTTGGTATTGGTGGCGGTGATCCGGTCGGTATAGGCGGCGTCGGGCAGAGCCTTCCTAAAAGTATAGCGATCTCAGTGGAGTGGGATCGTAATCCCCCGGCCTTTGCCCGGACTTCAAGATGGAATATCGCCAGGCTTGAGCCGTGGTTTGTAAAATTGAAGGATGCTGTGTTAACCAGTGACTCACCCGAGATCTCTGCCATCGTTTACCGTGAGCCAAATGCACCAGAAAAAGGGCTGTCGCGGATTTGTGTTCGTTCACTGGAGGAGTTTTTCAGAAAACTGGTCGCCGATGGCTCTGAAGCTGTAACATATCGAAAAAAATTAACCAGCTCTGATCCAGGAAACCGTGCAGTTGCTGACCTCCTGAAGGAAGGCGCAAAACTCTTCAAGTCCAGTGACGACCTTTACGCTGATGACTCTTTCAAAAAATTAAACTTAGTTCAATATGGGCGTATGTACGGAAGCTTGCTGTCGAGCGCTGAAAACTGGAATTTGGTTCGGTTACAAGACCTGGCAAGTCTCAGGTGCGCCCGCTCAGATTGCGCCTATTACACGGAGTGGAAACTCCTCCTCGGAGACAGGGAGTCTAGAGACCGAGCACAAGAACTAATGAACAGTTTAACCTACGCTTGTAAAGCGCTAAAGGTCCTCACGGTTGACGGTGGACAAACGTGTGACTGAAAAGAGCCCCCCCTTTGACGCCGATAAAATAACATTAAAGGATTTTGTCCAATGAGCTTCAGACCATTTCATTTATTCATGCTTTGCTCCTTCATTCTCGCGGTGTCCTGCGGACGCACTCCTCCGAAGGGCCAAGACGGTGCCTCTGATCTGGCGGCAGTAAGTTTACCTAAGGATTATTTTGGTTTAGATCCTAATCCGACAATCAGTTCAGGGTGGTACCACGCGTGTGCCATTGAGCTCGATTCCGTGACGTGCTGGGGCGCAAACGGTTATGGTCAAGCGACTCCGCCCAAAGATCTAAAGAATCCTAGGGCCATCAGTTCTGGCGGCAATCATAGCTGTGTGATTGATGACGAGGGTGTGAAGTGTTGGGGGAGTAATAAGTCTGGTCAGTTGGATCGTCCTGCGGGGATTGTAAATCCCATGGCTGTTAGCTCAGGGGGGTGGCATAGCTGTGTTTTGACGTCCCAAGGTTTGCAGTGTTGGGGCTACAACAAATTTGGTCAGACAAACGTACCGGCGGACCTTCGCAATCCAAGAGCCGTAGCCGCTGGTGGTTGGCATACCTGTGCCCTTCATGATGAGGGGGTGAGGTGTTGGGGTTCAGACTTCTATGGACAGACCGCAGTGCCTCGGAATCTTGGACATGTGCGATCAATCTCATCGGGCTCAGCCCACACATGCGCCCTTGACGAGGACGGTGTTAAGTGCTGGGGGAAAAATGATCGCGGGCAAACAGACGTTCCTGACCTGCAAAACCCAGTGGCGATAAGTGCTGGAGAGGATCACACATGTGCATTAGCAGATGGTGGTGTGACGTGCTGGGGGGATAATCAGTTCGGACAACTGGAAGTTCCTACGAGTTTGAAAAATCCCAGTGCTGTCAGTGCTGGGGGGAATTTTAGTTGCGCGGTTGATGACGACGGCGTGAAGTGTTGGAGGTATGCAGAGGACCCATTGATCGTTCCAAAGGAACTTAAAAATCCAACAATGATCACCGGAGTCGGTGACGGATTTTGCGCGCTTTCAGGAGATGGAGTCGTCAATTGTTGGGGGCGTGGAGACAAGGTTGATATTGACCATTTGGAGCAAAAAGTACGCCTCCAGCCTATCAAAAACCCTATGGCCATTGCTGCTGGCGATGGGCACACCTGCGCGATCGATGATGAGGGTGTGAAGTGCTGGGGTGACAACCGGTACGGCCAAACAACGGTCCCTGCAGGCCTTAAAAACCCTCGGGCCATTGCTGCTGGTTATGATCACACCTGCGCCCTGGATGATGAGGGTGTGAAGTGCTGGGGTCAAAACCTTTTCGGCGAAGGAACGGTCCCTCAGGGTCTTAAAAACCCTCGGGCCATTGCTGTTGGTTATGAGCACACCTGCGCAATCCATGATTATGGTGTGAAGTGCTGGGGTTACGACGATGACGGCCAATCAACGGTCCCTGCAGGTCTTAAAAACCCTCGGGCCATTGCTGCTGGCAGGGATCACACCTGCGCAATCCATGATTATGGTGTGAAGTGCTGGGGTGACAACGAATATGGTCAATCAACGGTCCCTGCAGGTCTTAAAAACCCTCGGGCAGTTACTGCTCAATTCTCTAACACCTGCGCCATCGATGATGAGGGTGTGAAGTGCTGGGGTGAGAACGGGCTCGGGCAACGAAAAGTCCCTGCTGGTCTTAAAAACCCTCGAGCCATTGCTGCTGGCACGCCTCACACCTGCGCCATCGATGATGAGGGTGTGAAGTGCTGGGGTAACACATATGAAAGGGTCCCTGCAGGTCTTAAAAACCCCCGAGCCATTGCTGCTGGGCGGTCTCACACCTGCGCCATCGATGATGAGGGTGTAAAGTGCTGGGGTTACAACAGATCCGGCCAATCAACGGTCCCTGCAGGTCTTAAAAACCCGAACGCTATTGCTGCTGGTGGATGGCACACCTGCGCGCTCGATGATGATGGTGTGAAGTGCTGGGGTGACAACGAATATGGTCAATCAACGGTCCCTGCAGGTCTTAAAAACCCTCGGGCCATTGCTGCTGGCGGTTGGCACACCTGTGCAATCGATGATGAGGGCGTGAAGTGCTGGGGAGCCACCGACTACGGCCAATCAGCAGATCTTAAAAACCCGAAGGCCATTGCTGCTGGCAAGGAGCACACCTGCGCCATCGATGATGATGGTGTGAAGTGCTGGGGAGCCAACGGCAACGGCCAATCAACGGTCCCTGCAGGTCTTAAAAACCCTATGGCCATTGCTGCTGGTGACGATCACACCTGCGTGATCGATGATGAGGGTTTGAAGTGCTGGTCAAAAGTTGAAAAGCCATATTTAGCCCATCTCCCTAAGTCTATTCGAAATCCAAAATCCTTTGTTTCCCGCGGTAAAGATCGTTGTGTGCTTGATGATGAGGGTGTGAAGTGCTGGGGTGATGGCGTTATCGACGTGCAAACTATAGAGCTTCGTGCCATGACAACAAAAATTCATGATGATTGGATCAAAGAACTTCTTTATTTGTGTTACGGCGATAAAAAGGTGTTCTTTGAGTCAATTAATGCACTTCATACCAACACGCCTGTCAGGGATTTTAAATCACCGACTGCGCAGGCCTTAGTGTTTTTGATTTGGCCTTATGTCGAAGCTGTGGGTATGCCTTTTTTCAAGGAGAAGGTGGTGCCCCAATGGGAGCGCGATCTTAGGCGTTTGAGG
>JBIKKO010000036.1:0-23408 GCA_044360315.1 Oligoflexales bacterium | reverse complement strand
GTTCTGGTAGGGGTTTGTTGAAGGGCCGTAAGTTGTTGGAGATAGGTTCGGTGGGATGGCGGCTCGTGTACATTTTTGACGGGTAACATCAGATTAGTTAACAGATAATTCCATCCCATCATAAGCAAGCTCAATTCCGCTCGGTAGTTTCGATGAATCGCGGTCATAATCAATTTCATGGTTCATGTGGGTGATAATTCCACGATCGACCTTGAGCTTTCTAAAAACTTCAATGGTCTCCGAAATCGATGAGTGCGTTTTATGCTCGCGCCAGCGGATTCCGCTTGCAATCATCGTATGTATCTTGCCTTTCCATGCTCGAATCACCTCGTCGCCAATTGTTTTGAAGTCAGTCGCATAGGCAAAATTACCTATCCGAAATATATTGGTTTTTGTATTCCCGTGGGGGACAAGAAATGTCTCTACGTCTAAATCACCGATGGTAAAAAAACCATGGTCCTCCGGCAGCGGACAAAGCGCAATCTCTGGTCGACCACCGAGGTATCCCGTGTCTTCAAATGCATAATGAAATCTGAACTTTAATTCCCTTGCAAAATCTGGATGTAGCCAACAATTAATCTTTCTTTGACTTGTAAAGTAAAGACCACGCAAATCATCAAAACCATGACAGTGATCTGCATGAATATGGGTGTAAAGTACATGATCTAAAGATGTGATCCCAGCTCTGAGCGCTTGAAGACGAAACTCGGGCCCTGTGTCAATGACGACCGGGACTCCTGATGCACCCCATATGGCTATGGAGGCGCGCCATCGCTGGTTTCTAACCTTGCCTCCCGTGCAAACGTCACACGTACAACCAAGCACCGGGACACCTGTAGAGGTACCACATCCTAAAATCTTTACTAAATAACTCATAAGTCGACTTCGTTTTAGATTAGGACTTGATCAAACTTCGAAGTAATCTCTCGTGATCTCCGCTCTTCAATGCTAGATCCCTCATACGATCAAGACGACTCACGTGGTCAATCTTACGCAGTGGGTACTCGTGCCAAAAGCTTGCCTCATCCGTTGCTAGTGCTGAAAACTTCACAATCTGCGTCCCAGTCTCTTGGTCAATCACCTTCTCCAATAAACCCTCTCGAAACATAACCTGAAGACATTGGTAAACATCCTCGTCCGGATACGGCGTCGCCATGCGGATATGGGCATTCAGCGTTTCTAAAGTAACAGATTGCTTGCTACCGAACACATCTCGCACGCCTTGAAAGCATGCGCGCATCAGCAGGGTGTCAGGGTAATTTTTATCAATGGAAAATCTATGATGAAAATAATCTTTTTCGCCAGAGATGATGATCGTACGGATTAACCCGGTATCCTCAAGGCCAAATATTTCTCTTGCCAGAGTTTCTGCACTATCTGTTAAACCATTGAAAATAACAAAATCCAAGGCATCACAACGATCCATCTCGCTCAAAAAAGGCCCAATCGAAACTACAATTCGGACCCGTCCAGACTCAAATTTTTGACGGATCGAAGATGCCACAGGCTCGTCGATCCCTGGTCTTACAACTTCAAAATCCTCCCCATACCGCTTGAGGAGTTCCGTAGTGTCAAACATCTGTTTGATTGAGTTGCAATAAATCACACCCTGACCAGTTGATCGTTGAATTTCATGCTCTATAACTTTAATTCGATCTGACTCGTTTGCCGCACTGACCGACTCAATGGCATGACCCGATACGGTCTCGGATACAAGTCTTCCCTGATATGGATCTTGGAGTTGCAATAAATGAGTCAAATCATGATTAATACGAGCATTGGGATTCCAAACAATGGCAATCTTTTGTGGCTGTCTTATGTGTGCCTGAAGGGAGGCTAAAAAATTTCCAACAACCCGATAATTCGGCAAAAACTTGTGAGACCAAGGACTCATGAATTGCGCTTGATCTATAATAATGATTCCGATATCACGTCGTCTGAGTCGTTCTCGAAACCTTGAGCTAGACAATCGTCCCGGCGTTACCAAGAGAATCTGGACCTCGGAGCGATCCATGCGATCCCAAATGGCTCGTTTCTCGACCTTCGTGGGAGCCAAATCAAAGGACTCTACAACAATACTCAAAGAGCCAAACCTATCTTTCATACGACGAATGCTACTTATGGAGTGGGCGACCACTAATACGAGCCCATAACCCGCAGCCGCAGGTAATGCGGCACACGTGATCGAAGCCAGGCGATCCGGACCACTGACTATAAGGTCACGCCCCTTGCCGAGATGTTCAATCACTTCGAGATTTTCAGGTGAAACGGTCGTCAATCCTGGAATTTTGGCAGACGCTCCCACCAAACGCTCGAGGATTCGGTGCACGTCCAAGGAGCTTTCCAACACTTCTGCGCCACAACCGGAGTTACCAGTGGAACAACTTGCTACGTTAAGGTCTATGCTCATATAATGAGTGTACTGTGTTTTTTTACAAAAAGGGTAACTTTTTTTATTATTTTTGATAAAGCTACTCATGCAACACCCCCAATCAAGGGATGGTCCAGACTGCCCCAATGGATGATGCTGACTCTAGAAGTTTCAGAAGTGACGTGCCTAACAATCAGTAAACCGTCAAAATCATTCCATGAAAATTCCGGTGTTGTTGCCTGACTGGCCTATATAAAAGTCATCAGTTTGGAGTGGTCATGTCTAGTCCTGAGATAGCTGTGGCGACACCCGCCAAAAAGAAACTCGTCATCCAAAAGTACGGTGGCACATCCGTCGGTTCGATCGATAGGATTAAGCACGTGGCAGCACATATTGCCAAGTCGGTCGCAAACGGCGAAAGTGTTGTCGCCGTGATTAGCGCCATGGGTGATCAAACAGATGAGTTGCTATCCATGGCTCATCAGATATCACCGTCACCACCGAGGCGCGAACTTGACATGCTGTTAACCGCTGGGGAACGCATATCTATGGCCTTGGTCACCATCGCTCTTCACGAGATTGGTTGTAAAGCGGTTTCTTTAACCGGCTCGCAAAGTGGTATCATCACCGATACAGTTCACGGAAATGCACGGATTAGTCGCATTTCCCCTTACCGTATCGAGGAAAATCTTGCCTCCGGGCATGTTGTTATTGTCGCCGGGTTTCAAGGCGTCAGCGCTGAGTCAAAGGAAATCACAACCCTTGGTCGCGGAGGAAGCGATCTGAGCGCTATCGCTCTTGCTGCCTCTCTCAGCGCTAGCAAATGTCAACTTTATAAAGATGTTGACGGCGTATGTTCCGCCGATCCTAGGATCGTGGAGCATGCTAAAGTGCTGAGTCGATTATCTTGGGATTCTATGACACAAATGGCGTGGGCTGGAGCTTCTGTGTTACACCCTCGGGGTGCGCACCTTGCACGAAAATTTGGTATACCAATCGAGATAAAAAGTAGCTTTAACCTAAATCGTCCAGGAACCTTAGTGGAGGGTAATCTACCCATGGAAAGTGTATGCATCGAGGCGATTACACACAAAATGAACATGGTTTTAATTAAAAGTAAATTAATACCAACCTCAGAAAGACTTCTTGCCGAGATTCAAACTTCATTATGGCAGCAAGGAGAGTCGTCTCAAATTCAAAACCAGGCAGTTTCTCAAAGCGGTATTGATGCCTTGTTATCATGCTCGAAAACAATGGCCAACTTAGTGATAGAAAAACTAAAGCCTGCATTGCTAAATTCAACCTTCAACCCAGAGGTCATTGATTGTTCAATTGTCACAATCACAGGAAGCGGGTTTTGGCAAAGCCCGGAAACGTTAGATCACATCCTCCAACTGTCGGGTGGGACGAAGTTTAGTGATGTAAAGAACAATGCAATAACACTAGCCATTGACAATCAAAGAGTCGTAGAGACCGTAAAAAAACTACATGAGGCACTCATCAAATAATCAAAAGAGCGTAAGCGACCGCTTTCGACGACTCTTATTTCATGTTGATTAGCAAACCTGCTCCGATCGAAGACACGGCCTTACCAGCTAGGTAGCCTTGAGCGAATCCTCCTTCAAGCTGCCATCCTGAGAATTTATAGCCGGCTAATATTGCGCCCCGAGCATGCGGAGCGATTCCAGACTTTACGCCATAGCCCCAGTCCTCAGATTTAGCATCAGACGAGCTGCCGTTGATTTTAGCTGAGGTGAAGGCCAGGCCTAAACCAACCTCGGTTCGCATCAAGAAATCATTTTGAGAGAAAAGCGTAAAACCGATACCCCCTAATGCAGTACCCGCAGTTGCTGTAAACTTGGCCTGATCTGATGCACTAAATACGTTGCGTGCTGTTCCCGAAAATGAGTAGACCCCACCCCGCACAAAACCGTCAACTTTCCCAATAAATTTGCGCCGAATTAGCTCTGCGGTTGCCTCGTAGCCCTTAGCGTCGCCACCAGCTCCAAAGGTTGCAAACCCCACCTGTGCAGCCACCGCCATCGGGGTTGGGTGCCGATATAATCTATACTCCTCTGTTGCGACTTTTGAAGGACTATCCAACATGGCAAAGGTCTCGGCCTGAGAATTAACGGGACCTAGTACTTGTTGCAATTGCACAGAACGGGCTCGGCCCTGCATGCGCATGACTTGCCCTGTGGCAATCAGCTCTCCACGTTCGGTGAAGAAGCCTATTTTATCCCCAGTCACAGCTTGATTATCATAGATCACACAAGTGTTGTTGCGTGTCGCACAACGAAAGTCACGCTCACCGAACGCCTGCTGAGAAGCAAGCGCACAAACAATGACAGATGAACCGAGAACGATGGTCTTTATAGCGTTCATACGATTACGTCGCCTCCCTTAAGCCTAGACTCTGACTCTTCCGATCATGAAAGCCATTCAACGCCACACACCACAGCACACCGTGTTGGCAGGTTTAATCCGATCCTTGAGCCACAAATCGTGATTGATCAGTGTTATCACTGATGATCCGAGGCCTTAGGTGGACTTACACCGCCAGCATGACCATTTAGTCAGCAAAACTTATGCCACCGCAGAAGACGGAAATTTTGAGGCTAAATTAGAAGGTTATCCCGACACCAGGTGTTGGGATTTTGGACAATCATGACTTATCCTTATATAGTCGTCTTTAGGCCGAGGAGGGATAAATCATGGATTTGATCAAACTGCGCTCGGAGCTGGACCGCCGTCGGGTTGCCGTATGGCGAGCGCAAGAATCAACTTGGCAACCCATCCCTGTCGCATTAACCCCAACCGTTGTATCTGAGTCTGAATGGCAATCTGTCGTGGCCGATGCGCGGCTAGTCTTCGGATCTTTCCCTAAAATCATGAACTGGCTACTTAAATCCGAACAAGATCCTCTACTGATCCGCCTGCTTTCGGGACTCACAGGGCTAGAACGACTGATGGCAACTCAAGATCCTAGTAAGTTCTGGGGACACGTGACAGCCAGGTTTGACCTCTACTGGCACGATGGAGAGATAAAGATCATTGAAGTCAATTGCACGATTCCAGCAATGCAGGCATACAGTGACAACGTTCTTCAATCATGGCTATATGCACATGGCCTGAAGCCCGCCTCATCATCTAACGTCTCTGATCTATTGAAAAGTTTGTTGGGGATGTATCGAGAGGACGGTGGGTCTAATCCTAGACCAAAGATTTTGATCCTTCATCGCGAGGGCGATAGTCAGCTAGGAGAGCTGTTGTGGCTTCAGCGTGAATGGACCAAACTCGGGTTTGAAACTGCTCTTGCCATTCCAGAGTCTATTCATCACGAAAGGAATGGATGGCGACAAGGAGCAATGCTCTATGATGTTGTCTACCGTCACATTTTTGCTTGGCGTTTACCTGATGATGAGATTGCAAAAGCCCTACAAGACAACAGAGCACAGCACATTTACAACCCCGTTTCTGCCCATTATGAGGCGAAGTCTTTTCTCGCCATAGTGAGTGACGTAGCTGATAACGCACACAGATCGGCTCAAGTTGGCCTAAGTGAGCAAGAAGTATCGGCCATCAAGCGCCGGGTTCCATGGACAAGAATTTTAGGATCCGAGAACTCCTCTGCATCTCGGACAAAACTGGAGTCTCAGCTAGATGATCTTGTTTTAAAGCGAAGTGTCGGTTACGGCGGTCACCAAGTTTTGATGGGACGAGACTGGGAACAGGAAGCCGTCCAAAGTAAACTTAGACAATTGATAGGACACAAGCAGCACATATCGTTTGAACATTTTTACCAATGGGCCATAGAAATTGACTCCAGTCTATGGATTGCACAGGACCGGATGACCGGTGCAAAACGGACAACTCATGTGCTGTGCGGCGAGAAGGTTGAAGAATGGGATGCCTGGTTTGATGTATCGGTGTTCATTAACAGCCGCGCTTTACCTGTTTGTAATGGGGGAGTCAGTCGCATTGCAAAGACACCGATTGTTAACATTGGCGCTGGAGGAGGACTGGCGCCTTTCGTTCTGAAGTAAGCTTTTTAGGCTGTTTTAACGGATGGATTGTTTTGATGAGCGAGGCGCCGATCAATAAAATCCTTGAGCGCATGCTCTGTTTTGGGGTCCATCTGGATAATGCGGACAGCTATGCCTGACCCCGTTAGTTCTGACCCGGGCTCGCCTGGCATCACTTTTCTTACCATTTTTCCATTGAAGAAAATCGTGTGACCTGGCTCTAACTCCAGCCAGATCTCCATGATCGACGCCGGCGTGAAGGGAAATCGGCCAGGCTTTTCGAAATCAAGAAAAAATCCTGTGTAAGAGACGTTTCTAGTCCATAAGTCATACCTAACATCGGCACCCATCGAAGAAATTGAAACCCGTAGGGGCTCCTCTAGGATTACCCTAACCACCTTCCGATTCTCGCGCCGACCTTCTGTCATATGCTCCCTCTCCTACTCTAAACCCATCTAGCCTGACCTTCGCCTGGCACAGGAGGACTTCGGAAGCATATAGGTTGAACTTAAGAAAAATTTTAAAAAAATATATAAATACAGATGGTTATAAAAATCATCGTATTCTCTAAGATGATCAATAAACAAAAAACCCTCGCGATCAAGCGAGGGCCTTATGCGATGCCAAACAGGATTTGGTAACAAGTCGACATCTTATATCGTTTTTCTCATTTTTACACGCTTGGCTACGCCGTGAGAGAGATAATTTTTCTCACGGCGATCAATCAACTCTTTTTACGTTGAGCCAATTCTTCGTCAATCACTCTTTTAAATTCCTCGTAAGGAAGAGCGCCACTCAGGCGGCGGCCATTGATGAAAAATGCTGGTGTGCCGGACACACCGACTTTCATCCCAGACTCCATATTGGCATCAATCAACGCATTCTTTGGACCAGAATTTTTAAAACACTCTTCCCACTTTGCTTTGTTGGGCACAAGCTTCATAGCGTATTTCTTAAGATGGTCATCTTGAAGCTCTGTTTGATTCTCAAACATGGCCTGATACATACCCCAGTATTTACCTTGATCACCGGCACAGTGAGCCGCAATCGCAGCCGGACGAGCACGATCATGGAAACTAAGTGGGAAATCTCTCACAGTCCAGCTAACCTTCCCGCGGTACTCTGTTAGTATACGTTTAACCGCTGGCATAACTCGCGAACAATAAGGACATTGGAATTCACTGTACTCAACAATGGTAATTGAACATGATTTCTTGTCACAACCCATGGGTTTGATATCGTCGGCACCGGGTCCAAAACGAGTCTGATCAGCGTCTGTTAAACTAATCGAGTAGACTGGCTCTTTTGGTTCGGCTAATGACATGACCAAGTCCCCTCGTTTGCGAGCTTGTTTGATAATATCCATCTCAATGCGACGAGTATCTCGGTTACGAAGGTACTCACGTACCTGGTTCTGCTGTTCCTCTTTACTAAACTTTGCAAACTGAGGTTCCGATTTGTACTTATCGACCATTTGTTTAACTTCTGAATCTGCAACCTTCACGTTTTTTTCCATGTGCAAACGTCGGGCTTCAGCCACCGTTACTTTTTGATCGGCTGCTTTCTTTTCCCAGTACTTTTCGAGAAAACGCTCAACGGCCATTCCTTCAATTAATTCGTATCGTTTTTTATCGATCTCATAGAGATCACCTTGTTTTTCTTTGGCAACTTCATCCATGGTCACTGTCGTACCAAAGACCTTAAATGCAGCTTCAGCAGCTACAACCACAGTTGCACTCACCATCAATCCAGAAACAGCACCAATCATCCATGCCTTTGGCTTTGTAAACATAAGCTCTCCAATTTAGTGAAAAAACTGACCTATATCTCACCATGTGTCAGCGATTTTATCAACTCATTTTGCCAGCCCAAAAAAAAACCAGATTGGATCAACGCGTCAACTGATCGAAAGCAATACACACCAAAGGCACCCTAGACACGGCACCTGCTGCATTTCCATGGTCCGGAATGTGTGATGCAGGGATCCCAGCACAATCTTGGGTTCAACTCGTTGTGAGCAGTCCAAACCCCGCTAGAACTCCCGAGTTACCATGCTAAATAAAGTTAAATTGATAAAAATAATGTAATTAAATTGATAAGTTACGATAATCTAAAACTATTTTACCAAAAAAGTCTTAAATTTTATTTAAACCAACCGAAGCCTGCCTCTGAATCTGAGCACTTGCAGCAGATTTAGAGGAGGGTTCGTTGCGGACAGATATACATTCTACCTGGGTTCAACTTATTGCCATCACGATGGGATTTCTTGTCTCTGAGGTTGCATTGGGCGCGGGTACTTGCACATTGTTTCCACGAGGCAGCAGCAACCCCATCGTTTCCGCGTGTGAAAAACCTCATGAATACCAATTCAGATTTGGCGACCAATCTTACTCCTTTAACAAAGACGAGTTTCAAGCTCGCATCCGCAGCGCTGCCGACTTGTGGTTCAAGCATCACGATTTATCTTCGATGGTCGAACAGGTTACGAAGGTTGAAGTCTGGCTCAGCGTGCCTGAAGCAAATCCACTTGCTGCGCAAGGCAGGGCTGTTTTTCATGGGCCCGAAGGTAACGTCTCATTCTCGTTTGACGTGAAGTCTAATGAATGGGTCTTTCATGACACCGTCGCAGCAATCCTCGGAAAGAACACCTACCCTCAATCATTTGGCCATCGACCTTCGACCATACTCGTTAAGTCAAACCCGAATGCGTCACCTGCGGTCGTTATTTCGTCTCTTATTGACTCAGGCGCAACATCAGCGACACATATTGGAGGCACAAACTACCACGCGTTGAGTCAAGCCTTTCATGAGGATAGCCTTATAAGGAGCATTCATGCCAACCAGCTTGACGTCATCTCGGCTGCCTATATGAATTCAGTGTTTGAATGGATTGCCGACCGGCAGATGGTGTTCCAATTCAACTTAAACTGATGATCACCCTCTGACAGGAAAGAGTAAATTTGTGACGAACAATAAAAACGATACACCTAAGAAACTGGTTTGGATGGATCTTGAAATGACGGGTTTAGATCCAGACAAGGATGTCATTATCGAACTCGCGACACTAATTACAGACATTGAGTTAAACATCATTGCCGAGGGGCCAGAGATCGTTATCAACCGACCAAATGACCTATTCAGCTCCATGGATGCCTGGAACCAAGAGCACCACACAAAAAGCGGGCTGTGGAGGAAGGTCGTCACATCACTTGTTTCGCAAGATGATGCAGAACAACGGACTTTGGAGTTTCTAAAGCAGCACATAGGACCAAAAGAAAGCCCACTGTGCGGCAATAGTATTTGGCAAGATCGACGTTTTATTGCCAAACACATGAAGCAACTAGACGACTTTCTTCATTATAGATTAATCGACGTAAGCACCGTCAAACTGCTAGGTAAAATATGGTTCCCCTCTAAGTTAAACATCCTCATAGAAAAGAAAAGCACCCACCGAGCCATGGACGATATTCGTGAGAGTATCGAAGAGTTAAAGCAGTATCGGAGCCTAGTTTTTAGGGATAGCTAAGGCTCCTTCGCTAAAGATGTCACTCAGACGAAACCTAGGGGTCAAGCCGTCTCGAAAAACCTAAAAAATCTGGCAATTTAAATCTCTAATTAACACCTCTAAACAATTTTTCATTAGGGAAATTTTGCAATCACCCCATTGACACATGGATAGATGACCTTATGTTTTCCTTACCAAGGCGGATTCACATCTGCCCTAGATGCGAAACATTTAGGAGGCTCAATCTATGCCAAATTTAGATCTATGGACTCGATACAAAACAAATCCCGAATCATTAGTTGATGAAGTATTTAATATAATGAACGATCTAGGAGGCAAACTGCGAGCACGGTGTTCTTAAGATTGCTGTGCCGAAAGCAGAGGAGAAGCGAGCACGTAAAATTGAGATTGGAGAATCATCCAAAGGATTTCTAAGTAAGCTCGTTGGTAAAACTGATCTCAAAATTGCAAAGTCATAACAAAGATGGGTGTCGATTGCCTTCCAGATCTTTTTCATAAAGAACCGGTCAAGCGGCACCAAAAACCTGCCAACAGCTCTCACCATTTCGACCTGCCTAAACATGAGGATCAGGAGGCTTCTTAGGAAACCTACCCTGGTCCTTATGCCTTTAAGATTTTACGAGTGTATCGTAATCAAAGCGAGCGCACCCAAAGTAACGAGCCGCCACCCATGACAAGCCACAGGATCACCCCCATAGTTAGGGCTCGACCTCCCACAGTCTTGATCATGGAACGAGACAACTGCGCTCCGATCAAAAATATCGCGACCCGCAATGTTGCTTTACCTGCCGCGTCAATGGCTCTATAGGCGCCCGGCATATCGGGTAATAAGGCGTGCGCCATCACAGCCACCACAAACAACAAAATAAACAGGGGTATCTTCGGCTTCACGTTGTCAGCATCTGGGCGTCGGGCCCGCATGACATACGCTGCGGCAAATACCATGGGAACAATCCACAGAGCCCTCGTCAATTTTGTTGTAACTGCTATTGCAACACTGTCAGGATGAAACTGTGCTGCAGCCCCGACCACAGAGCTGGTATCGTGAATCGCGATTGCTGCCCAAATCCCAAATTGTTCTGGATTTAAATGAAATAGATGGCCTAAAGGCGGAAATATAAACAATGCCAATGCATTTAAGGAGAAGACTGTAGCCAGAGCAACGGCCGTTTCTGCACTCGTGGCCCCCACCACGGGCGACATAGCCGCAATGGCGCTACCTCCGCAAATTCCCGTACCCGCGGCGATCAATGACCCCGTTGACCCATTGACCCGAAGCGGCTTGGCAACCAGATAAGCAGCTACCATAATTCCGATGAGGCCAACAAGCGTCACAAGCACAGACTGTGTGCCAGCTCGTTTCACCGCTAACGGATCGAGTGCAAACCCCAATCCCACGATCGAAATCTGCATGAGGGACTTCCCGCCTTGGCGCAACAACGAAGGCAGAGGCCATTGCAGAATCAAACTCACAAATAGCCCACAAGCCAAAGCCAAAGATGAATCGCACCATGGACTTGCAGCAAACAACATGAAAGGGATGAACCAAATTATCGACATTCCGTTCTTATAACACACCGTCTCAAATCATCAATCGGCCAGATTATGAAAATCATCCCTGCGGGAAACGGCTCAATCGTAGCCCGCTGCGACAAAATTAAACAATTCAGGCCAGCTCTTTGATGGCATCAGGTCAGGCGGGCAGCCCAATTGAGACTCGCCAGTTCGAAAAACTTTTGATAACTCATCCGTCTTTAGATGTTCTCAACATTAAGCGAGAGGTTTTCAATGGCCGTTGCTGCCATGTCCTGGTCTCATGTTCAAACCGTGGTTCGCAGCCATTTGGCATTTTGCGGCATCCGGCGGTTGTTGGAGCCCTTCATAGTACGATGGATCAACTGGCCCTCCATCGACGAACTAAATCATTTGACCTATCAATTATTACCAAATTTTCCATGGAGGTTTATTGAACAAAAGCCGGTGCCTCGTCGCGCAAAATCCCGAGGTGATGCATCATTGTCAAACTATGTCGCCCTCATAGCGACCCAAGGAAAAATTCCGGTGCGCGTTGGAAACCCTCATGATTTTCTAAATGCCTTAACATTCCTGATGTTTCCCCAATCGAAATTACAACTTAACCTGCGACATTACCAAGAAGCCCCTCTTGGACTAAAGGCTGGAGAAAACAGAACGAGAACTCAAGATCTGTTAACTGTGTTTGACGAAGGAGGTGTGTTACGACTTATTGGCCAGAATGGCTCCGCGGCTGATCTTATTTTCGGTCACGCTCTTTGGGAGCACGTGCTAAACGGACAAAGGATACGCGCAGCCCGGCTGGATCTGCCCGTGAACGCCATCGTCGACCCTAACCGCCACGACGAGAATGCTCAGTTAGCTGATCCATTGTTTGCTCGCTGGCTCCAGGACCCAACCCATTGCCTCCTTGCAACAGAGTTCTCAAGTCTTTGGATAGAGCCGTGATCCTCAGCAGAAAAATATGATTTAAAGCATTTAATCAACCGAACTCAGGGTGTAAAAGGCATAATTCATAGGACTTTTAACCCCCGAGGCCACTTTTGAGTGCTATTTAATTAGCTTTGGCCCTAAAGGCCAGGGAAGACCAGCTTTGCCCCGGCTGCTACGCTTGCAATTCTTGCGGGATGACTCAGGTTTTGATAGCCTTATGTCTCTAAAAACCTTGCAACCTCTCCCGCAGGAAGGATGACACCTATGTTAATTGGCGTTCCAAAAGAAATTAAAAATCGCGAAAATCGAGTCGGCGTTGTCCCTGGAGGCGTGGCTCAACTTATTGCTGCGGGACACAAGGTCATCGTGCAAAAGGGAGCTGGGCTAGGAGCTGGTATTCCTGATGAAAAATTTATTGCTGCTGGCGCACAAATTGTTGAGACAAAAGAGGATATCTGGGGCCGGGCAGATATGGTTATGAAGGTCAAAGAGCCGATTGAACCTGAATATAAGTTGATGCGCGACGGACAAATCTTATACACCTATCTCCATCTTGCCGCTGTTCCCGAATTAGCAAAAGAGCTCGTTAACCGCAAGGTATCGGCAGTGGCCTATGAGACCATCGAACTTGCGAATCACTCACTACCACTTTTAACACCGATGTCAGAAGTAGCTGGTCGGATGGCCGTGCAGGTCGGGGCACAATGCCTGCAAAAGCATAACGGTGGCAAAGGACTACTTTTAGGGGGTGTCCCGGGAGTTAAAAGAGGTCGGGTGGTTATCATTGGCGGCGGGGTTGTCGGTATTAATTCGGCAAAGATGGCTGTTGGACTTGGGGCCTCTGTAACCATACTTGATGTCAACGCCGCACGACTTGCTTACCTTGATGATGTCTTTGGTAACAACATCACAACTCTTATGTCAAACCCTGAGAACATTGCGACTGCAGTACGAGAAGCAGATCTTGTCGTCGGCGCCGTACTGATCACGGGCGCTAAAGCGCCGATGCTGGTAGGCCGCAAGGATGTCGCCAACATGGAGCCAGACTCCGTGGTCGTTGACGTGGCTATTGACCAAGGTGGTTGTATTGAAACGATAAAACCAACGACTCACGACGATCCAGTTTACAAAACCGAAGGTGTTCTGCATTACGGTGTTACAAACATTCCCGGTGATGTACCCAAAACATCCACGTACGCTCTAACAAATGTGACGTTGAAGTATGCCCTTGAGCTTGCAAATAAAGGTCTTGCAAGAGCGCTTGAGCAAAACGAAGCCTTGCGCAAAGGGCTTAATACTCACGCAGGTAAAGTGACACATAAAGCTGTTGCAGAAGCTCTTAACATGCCGTTTGCGGCATTTTAATGGCCGTGTTTGATAGGGCTGAATTGTCATCAATAACCTAACCCCAGAAAAGCTCCGAGACTCCGGAGCTTTTTTTCACAATTAGATACTCGGGATGAAGACTCATGAAACACATTCATTGGAAGCGTGACGTTCTCAACATCACGGTTATTGTCTCTGCTTTAGGATATTTCGTCGATATCTACGATCTTGTTTTGTTTAGCATCGTGCGCGTTGCAAGCTTAAGAGATTTAGGTGTTGCTGAAGTTGATCTCCTTCCCGTTGGTGTTCGCCTGCTCAATATGCAAATGATCGGGATGCTATTGGGCGGCTTAGTTTGGGGTGTTCTTGGCGACAAGCTGGGCCGCGTGTCAGTCTTGTTTGGCTCAATCCTCATGTACTCGCTTGCAAATATCGCAAATGGCCTCGTAACAGATGTCGACACATATGCCTGGCTCAGATTTATTGCAGGCATCGGCCTAGCGGGAGAACTTGGAGCGGCCATCACGCTTGTTAGCGAAAGCCTCCCTAAAGAAACCCGCGGCATTGGCACATCGGTGGTTGCAGGAGTTGGAGTATCGGGCGCGCTCCTCGCAGCAGTCATTGGTAAATATTTTCCATGGCAAACCTCCTATATTATTGGCGGAGTCCTTGGGCTCTTGTTGCTTCTACTCCGGGTTAAAATGCTTGAAAGTGGCATGTTCCATCAGGTGAAAGAAAACGGAGGAATCCGCCGAGGAGACTTAATGATGTTATTCACAAACCTTGAGCGTTTCGGGCGTTATCTCGATTGCATTTTGATCGGCATCCCTCTGTGGTTTGTGATAGGCATTTTAGTGACGTTTGCTCCGGAGCTTTGCACCGCACTCGGAGCAACAGGTCCAGTGAGCGCCGGCGACGGTATATTTTGGGCCTACGCAGGATTGGTGGTCGGTGACATCGGCAGCGGGATAGTAAGTCAATGGCTTAAGTCGCGTAAGATAACACTTTGGATTTTCCAGATCGCAAGCTCCATTTTAATCGTCGTTTACCTCCTGTCGCGAGGAATGTCTCCAAGCTATTATTATTTCCTATGTTTCCTTTTGGGATGCTCGGTTGGATACTGGGCGATTTTTGTAACGGTGGCGGCTGAGCAGTTTGGAACAAACCTACGGGCTACGGTAACTACGACAGTTCCAAATTTTGTCCGGGGTAGCGTCGTCGTGATCACCACCGCCTTCACGATGCTCCAAGGTAAGGTCGGCATCATTCAAAGCGCCCTAACAGTCGGTATGGTTTGTGCAGTTATCGGACTATTTGCTTTGAAGAGGATCAAAGAAAGTTTTGGACGCGATCTCAATTGGATCGAGCGTTAACGGTGAGGACACATCGGCGCCTTATTTGACATCTGGGACCGAACGTTGCTGAAGTCATTTCCAACACGGTAACGCTATTGAGGACTAAACCATAGAACGAAGCACTTCTGATTCGAACTTGGCGCTACAAAATCCAATTGACCGCTATCAGACAATAGGGCAAAGCTACGCTCGGGTTTACTGCAAAGAGATCCCGGCAGCTAGAGCGCGCATCCTTCTGACAAATCGCGAAAATGTGATCTTTAGTGTTTAGGCAAAAAGCTATAATATAATGGTAGTTCTTTGGCCCTTTGAGCGGCTCGTCTCTTGGTACTCCGAGGCTACCATTCAATCAAGTAGTCGAACCCTCATTTCATTGCTTGAATCCGCTGACCTTGGCTTTCGGTTTGTTGGCAAGAATGGCACTTGAACCTAGTGAAGAGATTCAAAAAAATTTCGTCTTCTTGAATACAAATCACCATTGAAATCCAACATCACAACAACCAGACGTCGCCAGTTACCTTGAATCATTCTTTGATTCATCAGAATTCTACTGAGATTCGCGCACTAGACGCTTTGCGATTGTACGCCGCTTCTTCTTCGAGCCAGCTTTCGCTTCGGACCTATTGCCCCACAATGCCCGCCTCCGTTTTTGGGGCCTGTATGGTCGGTTTTTCCAATTTTAATTGCCATATCTTATCAGTGCTACCCCGCCTTCTTGGACGGTGTTTTTGTGCGAAAGACGATCTCTACCCCCAACAGGCCCAAAAATTCAATCAATCGCTCTATACTGACGACAGCTAGCTTACCAGTTAGCACTTCGCTAACACGTGGCTGGGGCACGCCCCAAATCTTTCCCAGATCTTTCTGGGTTAATTGACGTTCGCGAGCAACGCGCACAATCATGGCAGCTAACTGAGCCTTTAATGTGAGGACTCTGCTCTCTTCCGGTGAAAAGCCGAGATCCTCAAAAACGTTTCCCGTCGCTAAGTGCCTGGATTTAGATTTTTTCATTTTTTATCCTTTGTTTTAATGACTTATAGCGAAGTTGCGCGGTCTCCGAATCAATTCGAGAAGTCTTTGGTGTCGTCTTCTTAAAGCAATGAAGTACATGTACTTGATCGTGGATTATACAAACGTAAATTGCTCGGTAATGACCAGTAGCGTCCCGAGCGCGCAGCTCCCATGTGCCGGGCATCCCTGTTTTGAAAGGCTTTGCATCAGTGGGTACTTCGCCAACCTGGAGGAACATAAGGCCCGTCCCGAGATCACGCCGCACCGACTCCGGGAAGCCCCTCAATACTTCACGACTATTTCCTTCCCAAACAACTAGCTTTATCATCCTACTCCACACAATACAATTATACGTATTATTCGTATAATTGCAAGTAAACTTCTGGTGCCTGATAATCTATGCCCCCAATCCGAACTCCGGCGTCGGCGGTATAAAATTAATCACTACAAACGCGAATTTTTAATTGTTAGGATAAAGTTAGGTTTTATTTAGCCTAATGTTCAACGAAAGACACCTACGATGAAAATTGAATTGACCCCCATCGGGTTTGTAAAATCAACAAGACAGATTCCTATTGACGATGATTGGGACAAGGAATCGGTATTCATTGAGCTGAATAAAGTAGAGTTCGATGCGGAGGCGCTAACTGGCCTTTTAGATTTTTCCCACGTGGAAGTCATTTTCTGTATGGATCAGGTTGATCCAACAAAAATAGAGAATTCTGCGAGGCATCTGCGCAACAACTCGGAATGGCCCAAAGTGGGAATTTTCGCCCAACGTGGCAAAAATCGACCTAATCATGTTACGGCCCAGTTGGCGGATAGAAGAGATCAGCCACCACAGTTTGTCAGCAACGAATCCAGAAAAACTGATCTATGAATGTCGGAATCATGCCTCGCCGACTAAAATTCGGTTCCGCCCCGCAGACCTTCCAAAGACCCATTAACTAGCACCTATCAATGCGAAGATACTAAAATTCAAGGAGCATACGTTCAGTTTAGAACCAGGAAAAAACGAGAGGTGCTTGTTGACGCACAAAGCGGCAGAGACGGCGTGTCAACATTCGTCAGTTATCACCTAACAACCATTACGGAAGAGTATTGGACTAGGGACACAAAACCTTAAAGCTTTAAATTTAGTCGCGAATAATAAGATGGTTTGCAAGTTCATTGCGATCGTCTCGATCAACCGGAAAATGCTGCGACAAGATTTCACCACACCTTCGGATCGCGTTTTGCAAGCCAAGGTTCAAATCATTTTTCTTGATCCCATGAATGACCATCGCCACCACATCCTGCCAAGTGTCTGCGGAAAGTTTGTCAGAAATCCCACGATCAGCTAGGACCACGACCTCATGATCATGAAGGGCCAAAAAAATTAAAATCCCGGTTTTTTTCTCAGTACGCGCTATCCCAGCACGGTAAAATTCCAACTCGGCCCTCTGATTTGCCAAATTCGCGGAGTCCCGATCCATCATAAGAACACGGCGCACCCACGACAATTTAGCCAGGAAATAACCGCCAACGCCTACCGTCAGCACACCAATGGCCAACAAGAAAAAATCGAAATACGTTAACCAATCTCCAAGAAAGGGTTCCATACAAGCAATGCATACCGTCGCACATAGCACACCACAAAGCATCTCGATCGATCTGAGGGGAAAGCTTCGGGCTGATAACACCACGACGATCTCACCAGATGTTTTCGACTCAGCGTCCTTAATTAATCCTTCTAAAGCTAAAATCTGCCCCTGAGATAAGGTTCGAGACATCCAACTAGGAATAATTCTCGCTTCTGCTGCCTCTGATGATTCTTGTTCCCGATTCACCATGACCCTGACGACCCCCCACCGCTGAATCCGCCGCCGCCGCCTGAATATCCTCCGCCGAAGCCTCCGCCAAATCCACTACCGCCCGAATGGCCTCCACCGAAACCTCCACCGTAATAACCAGACCCACCGGTACGAAACCCGGAAGATAATGGGGTCCTAACCCCAGAGCGAACCCCACGAATAATCCTAGAGATCACAACCAACAACAGAAACAATGAAATAAATGACCAAGCGCTACCGCCGCCTGCAACCGCCCGCGAACGCCTCATTTTAGGCATCGAAGCGCCTGCGGCACTCAGATCAAACTGAGGATCTGTCCGTTGAATAATGGCAGCGACACCCAACAAAATACCCTGATCATAGTCTGCATTTCTAAACCGAGGACCAATAACTTCACTTATGATACGTCTTGCCCAGGCGTCAGGAAGATCGCCCTCTTTACCCTGACCGACCTCGATCCGCATCCGCCGATCCTGGGGAGCGATCATCAATAGAATCCCATCATCTCGCTCCTTGTCGCCCAGCTTCCACTGATCTACAACTTTGATACTGGCTTCTTCAATCGAAAGACCATTTAGAGACGGCACAGTCAAAACGGCCAGTTGACTCCCACCACTGCTATGGAGGCTTCGGATCAACCCTTCGACTCTTTCTAGACCAGATCGAGACAAAATCCCGGCTTGATCTACAACCGGAGATGTCATAGCCGGAACAACAAAGCCATCAGCCTGAGCTCTCGCCGTTGGAGACGAAAACAAGAGTAATAGCGAAGTTAGAACTACGATGATCACGTTCACTTTTTAGTTCCAAAATCCACCTTTGGGGCAGCCTGAATCACCTTTTGCTCGGCCTCATCCACACTCCACTGGGGCATTGCTTTGTGATGATAGATTAGAGAATTCGTCCAACTGGTAAACGGAACCGTAACCAAATTATTAAAGCTCTTGATCGCTTCGATATGACGATTCCGCGCGACGGTAATTCTGTTTTCAGTACCCTCAAGCTGGGCCTGTAACTCGCTGAAGTTACGATCCGCTTTCAATTGGGGGTAATTTTCAGATACGACCATAAGCCGTCCCAATGCCTGACTAAGACTTCCCTGCGCTTTCTGAAACTCAGCCAACTTTTCAGCACTCATATTAGAAGGATCAATACTTACACTCGTGGCTTTGGCTCTCGCATTGACCACTGCTTCTAACGTGTCTTTCTCGTGGGATGCATAACCCTTGACGACCTCAACCAAATTCGGGATAAGATCCGCACGTCGTTTATACTGATTGGTCACCTCAGCCAACGTTGCGTCCACTTCATTTTTTGCTTGTGGGATGGACTGCAGGCCACAAGAACTCAAAAAAACCGACAGCAGCACAGTAACGACAAAACTTTTTAATAGGCGCATAACTCTTAATCCTTATAGATTGGTCCTTTGGCCAGTGAACGTCTCACGGCCTCCACGACAAGATCAACTTCAGTAGACGTTATATTAAAATGAGGGGTAAAACGAAGGGAATTTTTACCACCGTGAATCACACCTATTCCGTTGAGACGCAAATCAAGCTCCACACATTTCTTGCCAAGAACCGTGTAACCATCTGTATTTAGCTCCACCGAGAACAACAATCCAGTGCCCTGGACTTTGGTAATCACGCCGGAAAACTGCTTGGCCAACTGATTAAATTTTTCTAAAAACTCGATCCCACGATCACGGATATTTCGACGGACCTCGGGGGTAAGAGCGTCCAACACCGCACACGCAACCTCTAAAGCCCGAGGATTTGTGGTCATGGAATTCCCATAAACACCTTTACGATACAACGCTGCTGCAGCTTCAGTTAACGCCAAAACTGATAGTGGATACTGTCCGGCATTAATGGCCTTGGAGTATGACTCCATATCAGGAGGATCACAATCTTCAAATCCGGGATAGTCACAAATACTTAAATTCCCCGTAGCCCTTATCCCTGCTTGAATCGAGTCAATGATGAGCATCGTACCACGTTCTTTCGTTAGTTTACGCGCCTCATCGTAGAAAGCCCGACTCAAAGCCATGCCTGGATTGCCCTCACCCATCACTGGCTCAATGAAGAAGGCTTCGTAATAAATACCGTCTCGATCAGCTCGTGCGAAAGCAGCACGTAAATCCTCAATACTTCCCGCAGAAATTGTATCAAGCTCTGAATGATCGCGAAACGATGCTAAATGCTGATACGACTTCTGTGACGAATGCGACACACGAGCAGGGCGTTCCGTTCGTCCATGGAAACTTCCCTCTTGAGATAAAAACTTAATCCTCTTTCCTGCATGCGGCCCAGTCGAATCGGTCATCATTTTGGCTTGAATATCTGAGATCCGACAGGCAATCGTCATAGCTTCCGACCCAGAATTCAGGCACAAGACCTTCCCAAAAGGCTTGCTCTTTCCGGCTGGCCGGTTATGTCCTAGCTCTTTAAACAATTTGTCCAAAAATCGACGATGAGTGAAGCTCGCCGTCATGATATTTGCCATGACGTAATCTCGGCTCATTGCACTCAACACCTTCGCTGGACCCTGACCTAAACCTATCATGCCGTAGCCACCATTGTCGTGAATGACGGCCCCGTGAGTAGTGATAATCCAGGGGCCATGGGCAGCAAACGCAACATAAGGATTGATCGCCTCATCCTTGTAGAAATTTAAGAAGCCGTCCTGTAACTTATGGACAAGCTCCTTTTCGGAAGTTTTAAACCAATCCGGATACTCGAGCTTCAAACACGACCATAGTTCATGGGCTTGATCAATAGCTGTAACCAATTGCGGAAATTTCGGTGCTATGTCGTGTAAAATTTCATCAGATAGGCCAACCGTCTGACGAGGACCCGCAAACGATCTCATTTCGCTTAACTTTTGGATCGGAGTCATAAAAACCTCACTTCGTTACTTTAAAAACCTAAGCCGGAATCAATCGACTACAGCCGCGATTTTAATTCCCTTTTCAATCAACTGTCCAAGCTCGGCGCTGGAATGACTTTGGTATCCAGTAAGAATCCCTAGTACTTTAGCATCAAGCTTTGCGGCCATATGCCCCTGCTTTGAGAGTTCCAAAAGCTCAAGCGCGACCAACCATTCCTTCGACTGCATCGATAACACGTCTTCGGCTAGGGAATCAATGGAGACGTCCCGTTGCAGCATTGCAGATTGCCGCCAGTTTCTTATTTTTGTGTAGCACGCAAACGTCCGCTTTTCGTCGTCTGTAAACGGACTTTTTCGACCAGGCTGGGTTGAAACTCCCCCCATTTCATAATCCCCGTAGGCACCTCGATCAGCTGGTCCGCCGAAAACACTCGTCACAGCCTCGCCGACAAGCATGTCAAACTCACCCCATGCCGGATCAAAATAGAGCTTGTCACCCCGTCGCACAGAACAATCCAGCCATGTCATGTAAATGATTTTACCATGCTCTCGGACAATATTCCTGACAATGCCTTCAACACGAAAACCATTCACAAAGTCAAGGACTGTCCTTTGACCAATAACAATCCCTAAGTTAGACAGTTCGCTGTCTGAGAGTGCGGATGCTGACTTATTTTTTGCCTTTGACCATCGCCCAAGAGGAGACGAGAATCCATGATGATGCCTCGCTCTGCCTTGCCCCGCAATCTCCTGACTTTTGAAACTAAGCTGGACTGGACCCTCAAATTTTAAAAATTGCGGTTCACCACGATCACCAAATACAGCTGCCTCATAAGAAACGAGCTTACCACTGACTTGAACTCCTGTATCGAGTTGGACCGTGTTGACTGTCTTCGCCAGGCGAGCCTGTTCGAGACCAAATACCCCACCCACCTTTGCAGAAAGACGTTCTTCTAACTCATCTAAAACGTCGGTCAGTTGATCGAGATCTTCCGCAACAAATAGCTGGGGCTGAGGTTCAGTTATGTCAAACGGTGTATCAACGCACTTAACCGTCAACGGGACCTTACGCACCTTAGCCTGAAGACAAGCTTGACTTTCGCCCACACTAGATAACAAACCAGCACCGTAGATTTTTGGTGCTTTAATGTCTCCCACGAGTCCGTATTCTACCGTCCACCAAGCCATACGAGACACCTTAGCAGCTTCGGACACATAGCTGATATTTTTAATTGCGTAATCCAACGCCTTCTGGGCCTCGATAATTTGCCCCGGCTGCGTATCGGGGTTTTCCTTGATGTCCGACAATACGCGAATGGCCTCATAAAGCGCTAAGTCCTCGCTACTCATGATCGTCTTCTCGGCAACCCGCGCATAGCGCCGCAAATACTCACGGTAAGTCTTATCCGCAATAATCGGCGCGTGGCCTGCAGCCTCGTGAACGATATCGGGTGCAGGGGTGTAGGCGATATGCTCGATCGTGCGCATATCAGTTGCAATTGGCAAAATACCCCGCGCCTGTAGATCCAAAAAGGCAATCGGAGGAATAAATCCGCAAACTGGAATAGCACCCCACCCAAACTCCTGGAGGGCTGTATCCATATCACTGACCTTAGGTATCCGATCTAGCGGTATTCCAGTCTTTCGTAGACCCTCGAGATAGATTGGCACAGCGTTATCCCGGAAGAACTCTCGTGACTGACGCATGATAAAGCGCCAAGCGGCGTGATCACGACTTGTGTACTTGTCATAATCCTGAACTGTGCAATAGCGTCGCAAATAAGCGGGCAATGCTTCTACGCTATTTTGAACCATATCTCACCTGCCATCCCAACGACCGACGTCTCATTCATCAACTAAAAGACCCTGCTTTTGCAGGGTCTCACCATATCAGAAAATATCAACCTCAGTAATCTTCTTCCTCATCCTCGTCCTCGATATCTTCGTCTTCGTCTTCGTCCTCATAATCGTCATCGCCGAAATCATCATCTTCGTCAGATGTCTCTCCAACAAAATCCTCATCCTCGGCATCGTCCTCATCAACATCGGCACGCGACCAGGTACGCGGCTCATCGTCCTCTTCCTCGTCGTCCTCTAAAGCCTCTTCTTCCTCTTCATCCATCTCTTCGACGATGTAGTCCTCGATATCGAGGTCACGGCGGTTTTCAAGCCATTCTTTTGCAATTTCTTCTTCGTCAAAACCAGCCTTAATCGTTTTACCTGTATGAATATTGTAGACTTTCCAACTCACAAAAACCCCTTATCTGTATCCTGCGCGATTTGAAAAAAAGATCTTTCTCATAGGGAAATATTTCTAATGAAATTGTACGTTTGTCACGATCTTTTAATCAAGAACTCGATCTTGGTTATGGTAAGTATCGACCTTGGCCTGAAAAATCAACAACCATTTGTTTTTATTAAATAAATAGTCAAAAATGAAGCCGAGAGTTCTCTGGAAAAATTTTCTCGGCCCGCCACAGAGATCGCCATATCAGGGGTCCACGCGACATCATAACCCGACAAAGGTACCGACTCGCCTCGGGCCGAACCACGACACGTTGTCACCACCTGTCGATCGAACAAATGTCTTTGGTCGCTTACAGCCCG
>JBIKKO010000161.1:0-7824 GCA_044360315.1 Oligoflexales bacterium | reverse complement strand
ATGTTTTACCTGCTTCGATCCATCTCATCATAGGGTGGAAAAATTTCGGTTCGTAGATTGCACACATCGGCTCTGGTAGGCCATTGGCCTTTGAAATATAAGCTGTCGCCATTTTCTGGGGATCTCGGGTCGCAAGTAGTTTGCGCAAAACCTCGGCGCTCACGAGGGGAAGATCACAGGCCAGAACAAGCCAGGCGCATTCCGGCGCAGTCTTCATAGCAGACAAAATTCCATTGATGGGACCATTAAGATTCAATGTGTCAACAATAAATGAAGCATTCTCAAACCGCTTATCATGTTCGGAACGAATAGAAACAAATACTTTGTCACAAAACTGCTCAAGAAGATCCTTGGCATAAATAGCCTGTGGCTTCCCGCTATAACTAAGCATTGCCTTGTCCACACCCATACGGGTGCTCAAGCCTCCAGCGAGCACCAGACCATTCAATCTTGGCGCAACCTGGGATAGATTCTCAGAGGCCATTGAAGTCACGTTTACCTCCTGATTTTGATACCAAACGACAGTCTTGAATTCTAATGTCGTGGGATAGAGCCTTACACATATCATAAATTGTCAACGCAGCGATATTAGCGCCGGTCAATGCTTCCATCTCGACACCTGTCTTGTAGGTGGCCTGAACAGAACACGTCACAGCAAACACATTTGCGCTCACTGCTATGATGTCAATCTTACAACCATCGATTGGAACCTGATGACAAAATGGAATTAACTCATGAGTCTTCTTTGCTGCCATAGTTCCCGCAATGATAGCAGTTGCAAACACTGGACCTTTCTTGGTCATCAATTCACCAGAGGTCAGCAGGTCAACGACCTCTGGCGGCAGAACCACCTCAACCCTCGCCGTTGCTTCACGATATGTCGTTTGCTTTTCACTGATGGTCACCATCACGGGCTGCGAATTTTGATCTATATGAGTCAGCACAGCTACCCTCCAATTTCATTCATATTCTGACGAATCTCTGGCAGTCGTCCCGTTGGCTTCATTGGCAATACACGCGCAAAAACGCCGTCATATTCGGATGGACTTAGACCTTTAAGCGACAGACCAGCGTCCGACATCAGGCATGCTCGAAGAAACCCGTCTGCCGATAGTCGCCACCGGGAGCAAGAGCCGCAAAAGGGTTGTGACTCCGACGCAATAAATCCTATCTTACCCTTCCTATCTGTCTCGAAATTAAAAGATGTCGAGTCACGTTCACTCGGAACCGGCCGCAGCTCCCGACGAGACTTAATCAATTTAATGGCTTCACCAGCCGTCATAAACTGTTGGCGTTTGTCGCCACAGGCTTGACCGATCTGCATTAGCTCGAGAAACCGCACGTCGAGTCCATACTTTTCAGAAAAATCAATGAAGTCGAAAATTTCAGCGTCATTCACGCCACGCATTAAAACAACATTGATCTTCAAAAAAAAATTCATCTCTCTTGCGGCAAATATAGACTCCATGACAGGCTCAAACGACTGCCGTCTAGTGATTCGGTTAAAGCTTTCTGGGTTTAGACTATCGCAGCTGATATTGAGATAGCGACAGTTAATATCTCGCAAAAAAGCCAGATGCTTTTTGAGGAGGAGACCATTCGTCGTTAGACCGAGTTTTTTGACCGGGAGGCTAGAAAGAAGCTCCATTATCTCTCGGAACTCTCGTCGTACGGTGGGCTCGCCTCCAGTCACACGGATTTCCTCAACGCCTCGAGCTACAAGCTGACTTGCAATTTGAATAATTTCATGAGGCTTGAGTAACCGGTCATGGGACATAAATGTGGAATTCTCAGGCATACAGTAGTGACACCGAAAGTTACATGCATCGGCAATAGATATGCGGAGCTTCCTGATTCGTCGTCCCGTCTGATCCACCAACGTTTTCTGACCAACAGTCAGCATATGTTCAAGCTCCAGCTGTAAAACGGAAGTTGCTCACCCTCAGCAAATGATTGTCGCATTGCCGGCAGCTCAATCACTCCATCAGTGGCGCTCAGGCGGATGTAGTCTCCCGACGTATTATGTGTTTTAGGGAAAGCGGACATTACACCATTAGAATCGATTGAGATCCTAACAGGCTGAAACAAAGTTAACTCTGGCTTAAACGTTAGAGGCGCAGCAAGTCGTGCCACACGACGGTGATAGGTACCACCTGACATTTTAATCAGTGCGGGTAGTACATGAACGTAAAATCCTACCAATACTGAAACAGGATTTCCTGGTAGACCAAAAACGAGCTGTCCACGTTCTCCGACACCAAACCAAAAAGGCTTACCAGGACGCTGAGCAACCTGGTGAAATATTTTTTTAACCCTTAGATCTGTTAAAACTCTCGGCAAGAAATCATATTTACCCTTGGAAACTCCACCTGTAGTAACGATCACATCATGGCAATCAAGAAGCTCCGATAATTTGTCATACATCTGCGTCAGATCGTCTTTTAGATGAGTTATAGACGCCACTGGAAAACCACGCTGCACCATACTAGCAGTCAATGCGTAAAGATTAGACCCACGGATCTCAAAATCCCGGGGTATTGCATCTATAGGCAAGACCTCATCGCCAGTAGCCACTAACGCGATACGGGGCTTGCTCACAACCGTGATTTCTTCTTGACCAACTGAAGCGGCAACAGCCCACTCAGCTGGACCAAGACGTGTTCCGGGCTCAATCAGAACGTCACCCGTGGCCGCATCTGATCCTTTGCGGTGAACATACATGTACTCCTCGACCAGAACACCTTGTTTGATCGTCGCAATCGAATCTTTAATATCAAGATCCTCATACCGAACCACAGCGTCACATCCAGCTGGTAAGATCGCGCCCGTCATGACCTCAAAACAGTCATTATCAGCGTCTTTAAGTTCAAGAGGCGGTTCACCAGCCCGTTGACATCCCGTGATTTTAAAACAACGCTGTCCGTGATTATATGCAGCACGAAAAATTGCAACGCCGTCCATCGTGACGCGATCCATGGGCGGAAGTTGACGGTCGGCGACGATCGGCTTAGCCAAAACGTGGTCATGATCTCCCGAAACATGGGACCTCTGCAGGCTTGTGATGTTGATCGACCTGGTAGACATTCGTGGGACGGAAGAATCAATCAACACCCTCGCTTGATCCACAGAAATCATGATAAACCCCCTGGCCAGTTTGGATTGTGACAATATCGCAATCGTACGACTTTGGCAAACCTACTAAGATTCGACTACCGGTGATGGATACCGATCATAAAACTGTACGTCGTCTCAATTAAAGATATTAAATATTACGAACCCTCCGGTCATCGTCTTTAACGATCTTTCACGTAGTAAAGTGAGTGGCCACGAGCCATTCAAGACGACCAGTTTTAGAGTGACCAACGCGGATCCCGACACTACGTTCATTGCCTCCAGAGATTCTCTGCGTATGCAAAAGGCATGGATGCACTGATATCGCTGCATTTGCAGCAATAGACGGTGCAGCCTTCCTTCAAACCCCGTGGCCCAAGCCAGGCGGCGATACTATGACCTCTGCAGAAGGAATCTCTCAATTCAGAAAATCTTGGCAAACTATACGCAAACCACCAATATGATTAAATCAAGTCATTGCCTGTATGATGCGTGCAAGCGGGCATAACCATGATTACATTTTCAACAACAGGTCTCACGTAAAAACAAAGTGGTATAAATTTATCAAAAGTTATGATTGAATCTTATCTATCTTCTGGAAAAACATGACGTCGTCGCCAGAGCAGCATGGAGCAAGGATGCACCGTGAATCTTAGTCGCCAGGTCTCACAATGTATAAGTCAGGAGTCCTCCTGCGGTCGACCCTTTGTCATCGCCATTCTCCTATCCACCACAGGGTCCACGTATCATAAAGCTGGCACCCGTATGGTCATCAAGGAAGACGGCACATGGACCGGCATGCTGAGTGGTGGCTGCCTCGAGCCCGGAATCGCTGAAGCTGCAATGTCGTCCCTAAGCGCGAAGAAGCCAACCACTCTTCGCTATGACACCACAGACGACATGGACGCAATCATAGGATCAGGACTAGGTTGCAAAGGATCCTTGACGATCGCTTTGGTCCCTTTTGTCGATAGGCCCAGGGCGTTAAATGCTACAGACATTGAAAAACACATCCAAAACGCATTGGAGATTTTGGGTCTTCCAGGGGACTCTGTCAAAGCTCCAATTAAAAAACTAGGTCTGGTAATCTTCGGCGCAGGCGTTGACGCAAAACCAATCTGTCAATGGGCGAGTGATCTTGATTGGAATGTAACCATTGTTGACCCCAGGCCAGCACTGGCATCCGCTGAGCATTTTCCTGACGCCACGCAGATATTTAATAGGCACCTGACGCGTGAGCTTGCCAACGAAATTTTTCAAAACAAATCGAATCAAGTATTCGCAATCATCATGACGCACAACTTTAATCGAGATATCGATATTCTGAAAATACTAAGCAAGTTCGATCTATCATACATCGGACTACTAGGACCTGTAAGCCGGACCCATGACATCATGAAAAACTTGACGCCTCGCGAGCGTCAGGCTCTCACTCCGGCACTGAGGGCCCCGATGGGCCTTAGTCTTGGTGGCTATGGACCGGAGGCTATCGCAATCGCAACTCTTGCAGAAATGCAGGCTGTGCGATATGAGACCATCGCACAAACAAGGCGCTACAAACCTCTTGACCATAAACCTGATGTGATCATACTGTCCGCAGGGCTCTCATCACGTATGGGATCACCCAAACAGTTCATCAAAATTAACAATGAAACCCTGATAAGACGGGCTGTCGTCACTGCGGCAAAATCTGGCGCGGGTAACATCTTTGTTGTTGTGGGTTCCTCTGCTGAAACTATGAGAAGCGAGCTCAAGGGCTTACGAGTGAATATCATCGATAATTCAAAATTTAACGATGGAATAGCATCCTCCATTGTTGCTGGCATCAAGGGGCTGCCTGATGAAAGTCGTTCGGCATTGATCATGACCTGTGACCAGCCGCTGATTACAGAGCATGATTTAAATGAGCTCATCAAGATGTTTAACTCAGCACTATGTCCCATCGCAGCCATGACTTACAAAGGTGTCGTTGGCGTGCCCGCGTTGTTTGATGTTTCTGTGTACCCAGAACTTTTAAATCTAAAAGGCAACCTTGGGGCAAAAGCCATTATTCAGCGCTATGCCGACGATGTCGCAACTTATACATGCCCACATGCGGCTACAGATTGCGATACTCCAGAAGATCTTTTAAATGTCAAAGCTATATTTGAGTCACCATCAGGAGAAAGGTCCACATGATTTCATTTACAATTAATGGCGAAAACAAAAATACTGATGTTGATCCCGAAACACCATTACTTTGGGTTATTCGTGATCATATTGGCCTACAAGGAACCAAGTTTGGCTGTGGCATGGCACTTTGCGGCGCATGCACGGTGCACTTAAATGGCGACCCAATCCGCTCCTGTTCTGTTCCGCTATCCGCAGTGAAGGATCAGAAAATTACCACCATTGAAGGCCTTAGCCCAAATGGGCTCTCAGAGGTGCAAAAAGCGTGGATTGAACACGGAGTCCCCCAATGTGGCTACTGTCAGTCGGGGCAAATCATGTCTGCAGCCGCCTTGTTGGCTAAAAATCCAAACCCAACTGATGATGATATCGATACTGCGATGAGTGGTAACATATGCCGCTGCGGCACTTATACGCGAATCAGAGCTGCCATACATTCTGCAGCAAAAAACATGAAACACCCCTAATTTAACTTCTAATACGACCAACAACCACTAGGAGCACTGTATGCTTGACCACAACATCTCACGTCGAAATTTCCTCCGAGGTACTGCAGCGACCGCAGCATGCCTTGTGGTCGGCATAGATCTAATGACAGATAAGGCCTTTGCCTCAGAGACCATAAATATGACGTTGCCAAACCCGTGGCTGAGAATAGACACCGATTCCATAATATTTGTTCTCGACAAGACGGAGATAGGGCAGGGGATCAATACTGCGCTTGCCATGATTGTGGCCGAGGAGCTCGATGTTGACCTTGAACAACTAACCATTGAAAATGCCATGGCCGATCGAATCTATACTAAGTACACCGACCTCGGTGCACAGATGACCGGCGGTAGCTCAAGTGTACGCAACAGCTGGGAGCCTCTCAAAAAAATCGCGGCCACGGCGCGGCAGATGCTTATTCAGGCCGCGGCAAAAGAATGGAACGTGGATCCATCAGAATGCCGTACTGCATCCGGAATCATTTATCATGACAAGACTGGAAAAAATGGAGCTTATGGAACGTTTGCCGGCGTTGCAGCTAAACTACCTGTTCCCGCACCCAAATTTAAGGACCCTTCCACATATCGCTATGTGGGAAAGGCAATAAAGCGGATCGATGCCCACGCGAAAGTGACCGGAAAAGCGACGTATGGCATTGATTCAGCTCTCCCCGGAATGCTCTCTGCTACGATTGTGAGGTGTCCTGTTTTTGGCGGAATCGTCAAATCATTTGATGATAGACAGGCCAAGTCAGCTCCCGGCGTAAGGCACGTCATAAATACAGGCAAGTCGGTGGCGGTGCTCGCGGATACCTATTGGCAGGCGCGCCAAGCGGCAAAACTGCTAACGATCACTTGGGATGAGGGCGAGCTTGCAGACCTTTCCTCTGAAAAAATCCGTCAAGGATTTCTTCAGCTGGCTAAGAAAGAGGGGAAAGTGACACGTGAACATGGAGACGTTCAGAATAAAGACAAGGTTGCCGCTAAAACCGTTGAAGCCGTCTATGAAACTCCCTATCTTGCTCACGCCACCATGGAACCACAAAATTGCCTAGCCATTGTGACAGCTGACTCATGTGAGGTTTGGGCTCCGACACAAACCCCCGGCGTTTGCATGGAAGTAGTCCGTGGTATAACGGGATTTTCTGCAAATAAAATCAAAATTCACACAACTGGAATTGGTGGTGGATTCGGACGTAGGCTTGTCGCAGACTACGTTGCCGAGGTCGTTACTCTTGCCAGTGAAGTAAAGAACGTTCCGGTGAGAGTCGTTTGGTCAAGAGAAGAGGACATGCAGCACGACTTCTACCGCCCCATTAGCTACAATGTCATGTCGGGAGGAGTCGACCAGGGCGGTAAGCCACTCTTTTGGAGGCATAGGATCATCGGACCAGCTATACTGGCACAGTTTCTGCCTCATGCCATGGGTGCGATGATGCCTCCTTGGATGCCTCCCTCCATTAGTAAGCTGATGGGAAAATTCACAGGATACACCTTTCATGGACTAAAGGTTGACGACACCTCAACAGAGGGTGCAAAAGACATCGCCTACAAGATTCCAAACATACTAGTGGACTATCATTACGCAGATCCCGGTATCCCCGTAGGATTTTGGCGATCAGTGGGTCATTCTCACCAAGCGTTTATGGTCGAGAGTTTTATTGATGAACTGGCTCATCTTGCCGGTAAAGACCCTTATTTATACCGAAGGGAGTTACTTGCCGAACACCCTCGCAACCTGGGTGTCCTGGATCGAGTTGCAAAAGAAATCAACTGGTCATCACCAGCACCCAAAGGAGTTTTTAGGGGAATTGCCCAACACGCATGCTTTGGTAGCTTTTGCGCTGAAGCCGTCGAAGCAAGTATCAGCGAATCCGGCGAGATTAAAGTCCTCCGCGTCGTAGCAGCCATCGACTGTGGACCAGTCGTAAATCCTGACGGCGTTAAGGCGCAGATGGAAGGCGCCATCATATTCGGGCTTTCCGCAGCGCTCAAAGGCGAGATCACGATCGAAAACGGCAGGGTTAAACAAAGCAACTTCCATGACTACGAGGTC
>JBIKKO010000160.1:0-7833 GCA_044360315.1 Oligoflexales bacterium | reverse complement strand
CCGCCTGCTTGGGCTGCTAGCGTTATGGCCGCTCCTAGGGTGGGACCAACGCATGGCGCCCAGACTCCACCTAAGGTCAAGCCCAATACAAACTGCCCAGCAAGACCTGGAAACCGCAGCCCACCAACGCGGCCAAAGAAACGACTAGACAGAGGCTGCAACAACGTTTGAAACCAGATTTGTCCACGGCTTGAGATCAAGAGCAGACCAAAGACAACCATCATCACAGCAAATGCTGTTCTTATCACATCGGGATTGAACATTCCAAGATCAGCCGTCGATGCTCCTAAGATACCTAGTAGCGTAAACGATAAGATCATACCGAGTGATAGCGCAAGCGGTGCAAAACGATGTTCTTGCACGGCACTCCCAACAATGAGTGGAAGTGCCGGCAGCACGCAAGGAGACACAGCCGTTAGTAGGCCCGCAAAGAAATTTATGCCATAGATAACCACAGGTTAAAGACCCTTTGCCAATAGACTTCGAATTGAACCCTCATCCGTCAAACCAACAACGCGCGAGACCTCTTTATCGCCTTTAAAAACTACCAATGTAGTCTGCTTCTTGACGCCGGTTGCTTTTTTCAGGTCTGCCTCTTTGTCATAGTCAGCCGTCAATGCAACCACTTCAGCAAACTCTTTCTGTTTCAAAACTGCTTCGAGAGCTGGCTGTTGTTTTTTGCACGATGGGCACCATTTTGCATGAAATTCAACAACAACCGTCTTACCCGATGCCTTCGCAGCATCATACACAGACTGCGAAAACGGCTGAAGATCAGCAGCTAATCCATGGGACGACAGGAATACACCCACGTTAAAAACAGTTGCTCTCAAAGCGGATCTAAAAAATCTCATGTACATAACCTCTACTTCAATTTACAATCGTTTTAGCCCTCACCACGAGGACTCTGCCTGTATATGCGATCGCTTTTCTAGAAAGTTACACATGTAACTTTTTTTGTTTTCTACGTATTTAGTTGTGGGGTTTCTTCACCGCCATAGAAATCGAGGTGTCATTGAGTCAGAAGAACCCTTCGACATTATCTGAATTGCTCTTAGAAAGCCGTAAAGGTAACAATGCGTCATATAATGTTTTTTTAACGGAAACAGCCCAACTGGTGCGCAAATACCTGAGGTCTCGCATGAATTCAGAGACGATTATCGATGATATTGTACAGGAAACTCTCATTGCCATTCACCAGGGTCGTCACAGTTATCTTGAAGGGCGAGCCATCGAACCATGGATTTACGCCATTTGTAGAAATCGCATGATTGATCACTTCCGAAAAGCAAATCGGATCTCACTGAATGAAGTTCTAGTCGCTGAGTTCATTGATCAGCAGGATGATTCACCCACCGCAGATGACGCGTCGACTGCTGCGACAGATCAACTAAATGAGGCTCTTGGCCGACTACCTGAAAAACAACGAAAGATCGTCGAGTATCTTAAAATTGAGGATCTATCCATCAAAGAGGTCGCAGCATTAACTGGCATGACCGAAGGATCAATCAAAGTGGCAGCACATCGCGCCTATGAAAAAATTCGTCAGCTGATCGGGGGAGATCCCAAATGAAGACGGACACCGTAATTCAGCAACTTTTGGCTAAAAATAATCCCACCAAACAAATGCCGTCGCCTATGAAGTCGTTTTCTGCTTGGCTTCTATCGGCGCTATTTTGCATACTGACCGCTTTGACACTGACTGGTATCCGCCATGATATGGATTGGCTTTGGGGGAACGCTTCGTTTTTGATTCAGTTTTTGGTTGCTTCAACTTTAGCAATCACGTCGGCCATCTCGGCCATTTACCTTAGTATTCCAGGACCTCGGCAAACGCTATGGCGATGGTTTCCCGTAATCACGCTAGTCCTGTGGGCGGCGATCCTCATACATGCCGTCGGAAATCAAAATACTTGGCATCTCGGTGATGGGGTGGCTTGCATCAGTTCTATTTTAGTACTAGGGATTCTACCGGGCCTTGCCCTTTTTGCGATGGTTCGACGGGGCTTCTCACTAGAAGGCCGAATATCCGGCTTCTTCATCGCTCTGTCCCTAGCTGCAACGGGTGCCGTTGGCACCCAGTTTCTTTGCACTGATGACCACCCCTTACACACCCTCATGTGGCACTTTGTTCCGGTTATGCTTATTGGGGGGATTGGAATCATCTTTGGAAAAAAATTGGTCACCACCTTTTCACCGGGGACTCGGAAGCAATAGCATCGTCGGAGCCCTTGGGACAGCTTTTGGCACCATTGTCGGAGCCAAAGCAAGACTCTCTCGACCCCACGCCTGCAACTTTGACAGTTCACACTGATCATGTTGCTATGCAACGTCATTATTCTCAAGTCTTCAAAACATGCCTAGTTGATATAGCCGGCTGTTTTCCAAAGAGTAAACTGAGTAAACAAAGCGAGGTGATTGATACCTTTACAATGCTCAAGGACATCAAGCGCCTCGCTTCGATTTAGTTAAAATTTAGCTCTAACTCTAGCCCCCGATATCTTGACCTTGATCGGCAGAGCCACCGCGACCGAGCTTCAGATACTCTTGGTTCTCCCAAATTTTACCCTTTTCCTCGAGCTCCTTGCGCAAAGCCTTTTCGTACGATGACATGAACGTATATCCAGCACTGGATGCGGCAGTCTGAGCAAGTTCCTTTTGACGTTTTTCATCCAGCTTGGCAGGATCGGCATCGTTTCTGGACTTGAGCTTTAGAACAACTTTAGATCCACCAGCTTCGAAAACCTTTGGCGCCACATCACCTGGTTTAGACAATGCCAGGACGGCGTCGACCATCGAAGCATCACCTCCCACTTTCGGCAAACTAACCGATCCTGGTGACATCGGCCCGGTCGATTCCCATTTTGCTCCGAGGTCTTTCAGCATCCCGTCGATACTACGCCCAGTCTTTAATTCAGCAAGCAAGGCATCGGCCTTCGCCTGGAGGGCAACCGGGGCTTTTTCCTGCTGTATGAGTTTTTTAGCGATTGAAACGGTCGCCTGATCAAGAGTTGTTGTCTTGGCCTCTTGCTTGTCATCGACACGAATCACGTGAAAGCCAAACGGAGACTCCACCACTCCACTGATTTGACCCGCACCAAGATTGAACGCGGCATCGGAAAACTCTTTTACCATGTCTTCACGAGAGAATAAGCCAAGGTCTCCGCCTTTGGTCTTACCGCTTGCTTCATCAGTGAGATTACCCGCTAATTTTGCGAAATCGGCACCAGGCGCTTTCACTTGTCGCAAAACATCTTCAGCGCGCTTGCGCGCGTCCTCTTTGGTACGCAGAGCACCGGCACCCGAAGCATTTCTTGCACCGCTGTAGGAAATCAAAATGTGTCGCGCCTTCACGCGTTCCTTAGTATTAAACTCCGAGGCGTGAGTATCATAATAATTTTTTACTTTTGTTTTTCCGGCATCGTCGAGGAATTTCGTCACCTCATCAGCCGACACCTCAATCTTCACCATCGCAGGATCAATTTTCACAAAGTCAACATCAAACTTTGTCTCGGAAATTTGATAATCAAGCGCTGCTGCTTTACTTGAAACATAAGCGATGCCGTTTATAAATTGTCTGAAGTTCTGTACTGTAATGTTTCGACGCATTTCATCTGTAAATGAAGCCTCCGTGTAGAGCTGTGAGCGAAGATAGTTACGGAAGGCATCTCCGCTAAATTTTCCGCTCTCGTCTTGAAACGCCTTGGCATCTTTCAAAAGTTTTATAACATCGTCTTCCTGCGCTTCAACGCCAGCTTTGAGAGCAGCCTGAAACATCACGCGCTCATCAACCAACTGCCGCATTACAAAACGCGGGATTTCGCCACGTATGGACTCAAATCCATCCTGATACTGCTGCTGAAATCTCTGACTCATCTGTGAATATGCGCGCTGAAAATCGTTGGCGGAAATTTTCTCGCCGCCAACCTTAGCTGCATTTCCAGTAGCAAGCACCCCTGATCCATCCTGCGGTGTGCAAATACCAAAAAACACCATGGCAAATGCAGCCAACATTAACAAAAAGTAACTACCCGAGTGCTGCAGTAGCTTTTTGCCATCCAACTCTCCACTAAGAATCTTATCCTTCCAACGCAACATGAAGCCGCTCTCCTGATCTAAAGTCTGTACACACCGCCTGCGCGATCCTAAAAGTTGCCTGATTTTGCTAGCTTTTGTCTAACAGTTTATTTAAGCTATTAAGTGTGTCTTATTTTTGAGCATAAGTTCAGGTTAAAAATCCTCAAACCTAGGTGGGAAAACCTGTTGCGCGGAACGGCTTGTTGAGGTTTAATTTTCTAAAGCGTAATATGCGTTTCACAAAATATTGCATATAATTAAATAATTCCGAGCGGTTACGGAGGATTTTATGATTTTTGACTGGTTGGCGGGACTTTTTTCAAATGACCTCGCTATTGACCTCGGCACTGCAAACACTCTCGTTTACGTCAAAGGTATTGGGATTGTAACAAACGAGCCCTCCGTAGTCGCCGTTCAGAGAGACGCTCGCGGTGGCAAGAAGATCCTAGCCGTTGGAAAAGAAGCCAAAGAAATGTTAGGTCGTACCCCTGGCTCCATCGTTGCCATTCGCCCTATGAAAGACGGCGTGATTGCGGACTTTGAGATTACGGAAGCCATGCTCCGCTACTTCATCGAACGCGCTCACAATCGCAGAACGATGGTGAAGCCTAGAATCATCATTTGCGTCCCTTACGGCATCACCGAAGTTGAAAAACGCGCCGTGCGTGAATCTGCTGAATCGGCAGGAGCACGTGAGGTCTATTTGATTGAGGAACCGATGGCAGCAGCCATTGGCGCTGGGCTTCCGATTACGGAACCAAGCGGCAGCATGATCGTTGATATCGGCGGTGGAACGACTGAAGTAGCAGTAATTTCGCTTGCAGGAATTGTCTACTCGAAATCAGTCCGCGTCGGCGGTGATAAGATGGACGAGGCTATCGTCAATTATCTAAAGAGAAAGTACCAGCTACTGATCGGCGAGCGCACGGCAGAACAGATTAAGATAACGATCGGCACCGCATATCCTGATGAGAACATACAAACCATGGCCGTTAAAGGACGAGACCTTGTTGCCGGAATTCCAAAGACCATCGAAGTCAACAGCGAAGAAGTCCGTGAAGCCATTATGGAACCAGTGAACACAATCGTCGAGGCCGTGCGGGTTGCTCTTGAGAAGACCCCACCAGAACTTGCCGCTGACATCGTTGACAAAGGCATCATGCTTGCCGGCGGTGGCGCACTTATTCGTAATCTCGATATACTGTTACGAGAAGAAACCGGTTTACCCATTATGATTGCTGACGATCCTCTTTGTGCTGTGGTCCTTGGCTCTGGCAAAGCCCTCGATCAGATTGATATCCTCAGTCAGGTGACGGTGCAGTAGTTTTAAGAGCATCATCGCCAATGTATTGAGACATGGGGTCGAGGCTGACAGAGGTTTGGCTTCGGCCCTTTGCGTAGACCCTTGTGCAGATGCTTAGACCATATGAGGTGGGTTGCATGAATCAAAAACGTTTGCGCTTCTGGATGATGGTGGCTGGCGTCTTTGTTGCCCCGCTTATGTTTTTCTCGACTCAGTTTACCCCTTGGACCACGGGAAACGCCTCCCGCACCGCGACCATAATCCAAGATATGTCATATCCATTCACTTGGGCCTGGCACGAGCTATCGTCAGGGGTTGTTAATGCATGGGAGCGGTATTTTAATCTCTCTGGGAAATCTCGCCAAAACTCGGAGTTGAAACGCGAGATTTCTGAATTGAAAACGCGCTTACTCGATTACGAGGAGCGACTCAACGAGGTTAACCGCCTACATCAGCTTCTTGGCTTCACTCAAACAATCGTTGACAAATATATTGCAGCGGAAGTTTTCACGGGTCAACGTTCACTCCCATTTAAAACCGTACGCATCTCGAAGGGAACCAGTGACGGCGTCAAAGTGGGGATGCCAGTGGTCGCCGCCGAAGGCATTGTGGGGCGGGTGATTAGGACTGGGTTCAAGTTTGCCGACGTTCAATTGATTGTAGATTATGATTCTAACATCGATGTCTTGATCCAGCGTAATCGGGTTCGGGGCATACTTGGAGGTCATGCCAATGAGCATTGTCGACTAAACCTTCAACGAAACGCTGAGGTCAGAATCGGCGATACGCTTGTGACGTCAGGGATAGTCGGCAGTTTTCCCAAGGGACTACCGATTGGAAAAGTTACTCGGATAAGCTTTGAAACAGACAATGTTAGTCAAGTCATAACGGTCGAACCCTGGGTCGATCACCGTCGACTAGAGGAAGTGATCGTCCTGTTGCGAGATGATCCTGAGTTATCTCGGATTGCTGAAGCAGGTGGAGCTGATTGGATCGAACAGTCAACGAATCCAGCAGCGGGTGGTTGATTTAAGAGGGGGCACAGGAGTTGAACCTAGAGTTTGCACTAGAGCAACCTAACTTTACAGGCAACGATGAACATCGCCGCCGGTGGTGGCCTATGCGCCCACACACGGGAATTCTTTGGGCCGATATCCTATGGATTTTTGTTGTCTCCGCCATCGACACCAGTATTCTACCCTCCCTTTCAAGAGGGACTCTACCATTCTTGCTAATGACCCCCTGGCTGATTGTCACGTTTATCGTGGCCCCATTGCACATCGCTTTCTGTACTCTGCTGATAGGGGCTCTGGCGCTAGAAACCAGCTCAGGAGCTCCACGCGGCATGTATCTCACTGCATTTTGGGTGATATTTGGTGTCCTGGCTTTGTGTCGTAAAACTCTATCTTGGCGTCATGCTGTGCCTTGGCTTGTGACATTTTTCTTCTCAGCATTTTTTATTTCAAATTTTGAAAGCGCTCTAATCCTTTTACGTAAAGATCCGGAGCAACTTGACTTCTTCCACTTTGCAAAACAAGTTGTACGGGTGACCCTGTCTGTGGTGGTTGGAATGGCTCTCGCTCAACCCTGGATGGCAAGATTCAAAGGGGAGACCCCTTCGTTATGAAGAAGATTTTTCGATCCTCTCAGTTTTTAGTCGAAGGCCGCTTCTTTGTTGCCAGCATTGTTATTGTAGGTGCTATTTTAGTCTTGTGGTTACGAGTTTGGCATCTACAGATTTATCGTGGCGACTATTATCGTCGCGTTTCCGAAAACAATCGCATCCGTAAAATCCAGATACCTGCCCCCCGGGGAATTCTGTACGATGCTTATGGTAAAATTTTGCTCGGTAATACCCCAAGCTCTGATCTTGTGATTATCCCTCAATATATCAAAGACCTTGAACGCACATTTGAAATCATTGCGCGATTGCTTCACCAACCGAAAGACACGTATGAACGTAAGTTTAAAGCCGCTCGCTCACAGCCACGTTTTATGCCCATCACAATGCAACGCAACCTCAGCCAACACGAGGTCTCAATCATTGAATCCAACCGCATTTTTTTACCTGGCGTAGAAGTTCGCACAACCGCACGACGTGAATACAATAAGGATATCTCACCACACATGCTAGGCTACCTCGGAGAGGTGAACCCAGCCCATCTCGAAGACCTGAATCGAAAAAATAGCGATAATCCATATGTCTTAGGCGATCTCGTAGGTAAACAAGGCCTCGAGGCTCGGCTCGAAAAATACGTACGAGGACGCCGCGGCCATAAAATCATTCAGGTTGACGCGTTTGGTCGAGCCTCGAATGCGAGCTCTACCCGTCAAGACTGGGCGCTACCCATGGTACCTGCTGTTCCCGGGTCAAACGTTGAGTTAACCATTGATTTAGAACTACAAGAATCGGTCGGCCAAGCGTTCAGCGGCAAAAACGGGGCCGTCGTGGT
>JBIKKO010000159.1:0-7860 GCA_044360315.1 Oligoflexales bacterium | reverse complement strand
ATCTGATAGACCTCACACATCGCATCAATGCATAGCTTGTTTCCGCGGTAGTCATCCGGATTGTGTCCCATCTCGCGAAGAGCAAATTCAAAATCGGATTTCGATACCTGTGGGGGCATTGGAACCTCCTATCTCGGGTGATTACAAGAGCTAGACGCTGCGTCTATACTCAGTATCACCCGCAGACCACGATGGTTCAACGGGCAGAGAATTCCTGGCTCCGCTATGTATATGTGGCTAGCACCTGGAAAAGGCATGAGAAAGGAAAAAAGTGCCTAGTCGATTGGGCTCTAATCTCTCAAAATTTTGAGCTACATCCTTCGATTTGCTGCGAAGAAGAGGCTTGAGACCACCCCATCAATGCGGGGTTCTTTGTCAACAGCGGCGCATTCCATCCGTCTGTTGCAAGCTCGTTCTGCTGCGAGGCTACAAAACCATTCCAATCGGTGCACCAGACACCATCCGCCTGGTGTAATGCCATCGAAAACGAACTCGTTGGGACATTCAGGCTATACAGCTGGTTATAATCTGCCTCTGTCATTCCCAAAAGCTCAGCAAGACCTGATTTAGGTCGACCAGAAAACGGTGGGCCCTTCGAAACAAACGAACTCTCTGCTGATCGTCTGGTCAAATAAATCACTTCTTTACATCCAATCGACTGCAGTACCTGGACTGGATGAAGATCAGCCCAGCCACCCAGTGATAGCGATCCCCTGGCCGGCTCAGTTTCTGCAAACTGCACATATCGACCTAGGGATGGCTCCTGGGGTGACTTCTCTAAAATCTCGCGCCAGTTATTGGCCTTGCCCAACCACACAGCTTTTTTGGCTTTTGCATCCTGTGATGACTGTGACCAGTTCGTTATAGCCGACTCACTCATGCCATCAGTTGTCCAATATCCAAATTTAACCGCCGAAAAATCTAGCCGCAATTGCCTAGGAGCACCCTTCTGGTAGAGTGAATCATATTCTTTTATCTGTTTGATGGAATCTGGATCATTCACGATAGTCGTGATCATAATGCTTTTCAGGTTTTGACCTGGACGGTCCAAGAGTCTAGATCGGTTCCTGTTTTGCTCTAATTGTTTCCATTGCTGCACAATCGAGACAAAGCGCTCTCCACATGTGCCTGAATTTGTGCTTTTTTTCGATATCTCATGCCACAGCATTTGATCAGTGCCAGGACTGCATTCCTTCAAAAACCCAGTGAAGTCGAGTCCGCGCCCTGCGTAGAAATCCCCGAGTCGTCCAATCATTGAAACGAATCCTGGAAAATGGATGATACCAGCGCGGAAGAAAACATCCGGACTCTCAGCATCAAACTTACTCAACGCCGTTACAGCTTTACGAACTTCTAAAACCCTAGTGCGATAACTCCTACTTTCGGTTGATCCCTCTGGACGCAGCATTTCAAAGATCGCAGGATTGATTAAACCACGAAAATCTTCGGATGCTAAAACGGTCGATATGGCCGATGCTAGTCGCGTGATGTCGTTATCAGCTCCATTAAAAACTCCGCTCTGATTAAGTCTCCTCACAATCTCAGCAATTGCGAATAAAGATCGCCACTCAGGCTCTGCAGCCGTCTCTTCAGCAAATCCCACAACGGACTTGAGTAGTAACGATACAGCTGCGGCCCGCTCCTTGCCGGTCAGCTGACCTACACTTTGATTGTTTAGAATGCTTTCGTATAAAAACGTGGAGATTGTTGAAGAGCTTCCACCAGCTAACGCGTCGATCACCCCCCATTGTGATGTAATCCGTGCGAGAGACGTTACATGGGCGAGCACATGGGTTCCATTGCCGCGCAGAGCCACGCACCGATTGATTGAATTCGCACTAGAATTCGACGCCAAGGATGCTGGAACTCGATTTCTACAAGCCGAGGGCATGATCACGATGAAACACAGAATAGAGATCAGAAGAATTCTTGTACACATGCTCCTGAAGGCCTGGGTGCGCAGCCAACCTCTTATCATTAATCAACTCCTTTAAAAATTTATAGAGCCCATTGCGCCGAGTGACGATTCCTGGCATCAAACAGTGTTTTATGTGGATTAAATAGTAATCTCGGGACCTCTACAAATATCAGGTTACAATACTCACTACTTCCAATCAATTCATAAAGAATTGATTCCTGATAGAAGACTTCCTGACCACGCCAAGACTTTTTTGCGACAAGCCAAAACGGATGATCGGCCCACGATAGCACGACCTGATCATGGGGGATCTCTGCTGCGACAAACACTGGGTTAAAATGCGTTGCAATCGATGATGATGACAGAAAATCTCGCTGATCCTCTGGCGAGGCATGGGGACGTTCTAAACATATCTTTTGTCGCTGCCCGTTAATCTGAGTAAATGCACACGACCCACCCACATCAAAACTCGTATTGGGAACTTGACCCATCATAACAAAGGGGCGGTTGAGGATCTGTATGGCGGACTGAATATCGTGATTCCAATCAGTATGAAACAAATTCTCGAAGACAACGGCAAGAGATCTTTCACTCGACGTTCGGCTAACGTTCCAAATATCCAGCAGTCGTGCAGCGAGTGGCTCCGCTTGATTAAAACCCTCCGCTGCGAGAACGCTTCGCATATTTCGTACAATATCCACACTTTGCTGAAAGATCTGCAAAAATTGCCGCGTTGTGGCAACCACGTCCTCAGAACAACCGGAGACATTATCGATATTACGAATGAATACACCCTTAGCCTGCGGGAAATCACGTCTAACCTGAGGAAGTAAATAAACTAGCGCACCGTGGCCAGCGGGCACCACACTGGGCAACCCTTCATCATCAACAACAACCGCCCCCGTCCTATCAAATCTGACCGTCGCAAGAGATGCATCTTGAGCATAAAACAACCTCGCACTGGCGCCATACCTCTGAGAACCTTGCTTTCGCATCACATCAATCCACTCTGGGGGACATACATATATCTCCCCGTCAAGCATTCCGATCGTCTCATGCTCTTTGAATTTGATGTCAAGGAAAGTCATTCCATCATTGACAGCAGGATAGAGGGCCTTGGGCACCTCAAGATCGTAAAGAACCCGTCTCATTTTCGACAGGCTCAAGGCCTGGGCTGGATCTTCTAGATCGTCGAACAGATCCTTTAAAGACTGTGGAATTGGACAAGACAACAGGCCTTCGTCCCTCAGGCTTTTTGCTGATTGCCTCAATGCCGCTACATCCTGCCGACGCAACGCTTCGAGAAGGCTGGACAGTCGTTGCAGATAACGACTTGACGCCCCAGCTGCAGGAATAAACGCCACCATGTCCTTCACCAGCGGTCCACTTTGAGAACTTGCTGGAAGTGGACGAATACCTGCATTATTTAGGCGACAACAATCAATAATTTTAAAAAAGCGACCACCTTGACCCGACAAGTGTCCAACAACATTCTTCTGATGTCGCTTGACGTGTGCAAGATTTAAGCCCATTTGAGTTATCAAATGAGCCATTTTTGAATCAATTTCAACAGAACCAAAATTGGGCACATTATGCATCCAACTCACACCTTTCAAAAGACCTAGGAACTTCCGATTATCTCACGAACGCATTCTTGGTTCTAGTGAATAAGTGCGCTCTTGTATCACTGCTCAAGGTACAATCCAGGTCCAAATGAATAGGACCCATTTAACCAACGACACAGTTAGTGATTGGCCCACTGTTCCAGGAGCCCATTGGCTGCAAGTCTTACCGCTGGCGAAGGCCGAGCGTCAAGCTCCGATACAATGACTTGAATTAGATCTTGAGAAGGATGAACGAGCCCTAGGCCACGAAGTATCGCAGCTTTATGCCAACCCAGACCAGCCGTGGCAAGCATCTCAGAAATCTCCTGCACATCGATTTTTAGACACGACAGGTCAACAACACGCGCAACCATGGCCTCCAACACTTCGGGCGACAATCGATTTACATGTTGTCTCATCAACTCTTTTACCAACTGCAACGATAGTGCTGGGGCAGAGCGAATAATAGCCTCCTGCCAGCGATTACCAAACCGCATAAATTCATGCTCAATTTTTTCTGGGGCTAGATGCAAGGCTGCATAGTGGGCGGTCAATTCATACCCCTGGTCACCTAGCTCATAGGAGGTGGAGTTTCGCCGGCGCCGAACACTTCTTTCCCGGATAATCCCAGCTGCCGCCAAAATCTCGGATAGAGCCGGACGATCGCAAATAGAAATATCTTCACCGCTCCCTAACCTAAATAATAATGCCAACAGATCAGGCAACTGTTCCTCTAAGATAAATGGTTGAGCAGCATCACCGGCAACTCCCAATAGCGCGTAGCGAAGTCTGTGAAGATCCATGGCCCACTGTACTGACTTACATTCGTGTCCCAGCTCGATAACAATTGTCGCCAACATCGCATCGTACTCGGGAATGAAAATCTGATGATCAACCCGATCAATCGCCTGAAGCCCGTCACGCAACTTACGCAGTACCGCGGTACCAAGACCAAGATCTCCATCCAAGGAGTCTTCGTCGCGCGAGCCGGCCGCACAAACGTACGCCCATGTAAGAAACTCCCGATCGTCGCAGCAAATGGATCTTTGACGAAACAAGCCAAGATTAATGACCGCCTCAATCATGTCGTGGCATACCAGATCAGCTTCCCCCCGTGGTATTTTATAGTCAAACTGCAAAAACTCCGTCAATAGTGAAGAAAAAACAGGAACCTGGAGCCAATCTCGATGGCGCATTAATGCGTAAGCCAGATCCACAAAAAGCGCATTGCGTATACTCTTGGACTGCTGAGCTATTCTTGAAGATCCCTTTGATATTTCGCGAAACTCCTTCTCAAGGGTCTTTAATTCTAAACAGTTAAACCCGTGCCTTAGACCATTTAGCTTTGTTTCAAGAACAGCAAAGCTCATGCAACACTCCTTACTAAAAGAACGACAAATCATTGGGGATCTTAACTATTTAAGATTATATCCGATACCTTCCATGAAACGAAATATTCCTAAAACCTAAGTTCACACGATGTTGAGTTACTATGTCGGAATCACCATCACACATTACAAAACTTCTGGAACATATTGGCTATGAGTCAAAACCGTGTGGCACAAATATAAAGTGGTCCTATGAGGGAGCTACAAGCAATCAAACTATAAAAGCTAACATATCTATTCTGCAGCGGAATCAGTCGTTTCACCTCACCTCTTGTAACATTCAAATTAATATGCCGCACTTTACTGACGGCATTAAAGCAGGACTTAAAAAAAGAGCTCTGAGACCGACACTTTGGGAAACCCGGATTGACGGCAACGGACGGATTCGTATCTTGTCACAAATCCAATGGACCTCTGACGAGCAAACCGGATTAACAACAGCCTCGCAATCCCGTTTTGATCGACATCAAGTTGTAATTGGATTTGGCATTCAATTCTCTATCTCAAACGCAGAGTTATCGATACAGATCATTGATGCCTTTACCATCGGACCTTCAAGCCCCACGTGGTGGCCTGATGTCTTAGGATCAATCACCGATGCGCTAGGCATCATCGGGTTAAAACACTATAAGTACCGCAGCATTCAAGAGATTCAAATCCCATTAGTAATGACGGGTAAAACCTGGCCCAAAAAAATCATTGGTGACTGGTCGCTTCATACCCTAACAGACATCGACACACCATTACCGATTTATCTAAACTACCATGACGATCAACTCATCATCAAAACATCAAAAACGACGACCGATCTTCATCCCGGCAACCCTCTCGAAATCTTGGAATCCAGGGAAACAGCTCGCTCATGGAGCACACTTGACGAGAGAATTCTATTGCGACGAAGTCTCAAAGATATTAAAAAGCTTCCCTCCTATGATGCCGATGCCTACGTTCGGATCGCCGTGGCCCCGAAGCTTCCAATTGATGCCGAAAAATTTGATGTATTATCTCGCATTAACCCGACGACAGCGAGGTCTCTACTGACTCTCACAGGCATGACTAATCTGGCAAACGCCTTAGACTACCCAGATCTTCGTCTTGAGACGCTATCTGAACTCATCCGCAGAACCTCTGATATCTATGATGGTGCATTAACATCTGGCCCTACCGGTAGCCTTATCCCCGAGTTTCTTGGCGATGCCTGGGCTCCAATTAAACCAGACATGGCATTCACCTCCTGGATGATCGCCTTACCGTCTTGCGACGCACCTCAAAGACTCTATTGGAAGATCGCACATTTAGCTAAGACTTCAAATCATCAACAGCATGAGGTTGACGCGCTACTAAGTCTTGCCAAGATTGAACGACGACGATCAGAGTTTGTTACCATTGCGCATCGAATATCCGTCATCATGCAAGAAAGTTATGCGAGCATGACTGCGCGTCAAGAAGAAGCGAAAGATGTGCTTTTACGCACTCTCACGATACATACAACAAACTATGAAGCAATTTATTCCATTGCTCATACACTACAAAAGCACGATCGTCACCGTGAAGCGCTAAATACTCTTGAAGAGTTAACCGCACAAGACACACCTCATATTGACTCCACAATGCTTGCGAAATTTCACGTTCTGATCGCAAAAATATGGGACGAGCGAGAAGGCAATACCCAGCTTGCCAGGCATCGTTATAAGCTTGCTCTATCAATGGGTACAGGTCTGAGTGAAGAAATTCTCGAGTCCGCGGAATCTTTCTTTACAAAGATTGGAGACGCCGCCGAAGTGAGTAAAGTTGCTCATCTGCGCATTGAACACTCCGACCCGTCAACTCGCATCACAGCTTTCGAGAGAAGCTGTAAACATCACGTCAGCTTAGGCGATTATCCCAAAGCCATCAGCGATCTTCTCTGTCTACTGCAACTTGGTCATGCCCAAATTTGGTACATGGATATCATTAAAGACGCACAAGACGCAAAAGACGTCCCAGAAAGGCAGTTTTCTAATCTCGCCAGCCAAATGCTGGACGTCAAAACAGACCACTTCTCACCGCAACAATGCCAGACGTGGAGATTTTTTGCGGCACGGATGATCAATCAAACTCATCGAGCGTCAAAAGATGCCATGAATGAATTCATAGCACCGTCTGCGATTCCGCAGCTTGAACGCGACGAGTCTCTGCAACTTGTTAAATATTTAGTTTCAAAAAAAGACCTAAGGACGTTGACAACTTTCATTGGGAATCGGATCACCTACGCCGACAATAAAGAGCTAAGTCATCTTTTAGAGTGCGTTATCGAGCGCGACCTAATCGATCAGGACGGAATCTTAGAGCAGGCGTTATCAGATTATTGTCTAAAAGCTCATGACATGAAGTTGCTAATGACTAGAGCTGAACAACACATCAATAGCAGCAGGACGCGCGATCTCAAGTCGTTGATTAACTCAATAGAAACCAATTTTAGTGGAGCAACTTCACTCGAGGTATTCTACGACCACGCCATCAAGAAAATCTGTGCAACAAAAAATCAAGATTTTTCTGAAGCCTTGGAAGCAATTGCACTTGCAAAACTCTCAGATCCGGAACAAGACCAAGTGTCGAAGTCCACCATGATACAGATGATCATCAGAGGCGAGTTCGTACGTGTCGGCACAACCTTATTAAAGGAGTCAATCAATCGAGGCGAGCTTGGCATTAACAACGAAGACCTCATCACTTCAATCATGAGTGAACACACTGATATGATTGCAAAATGGCACGCTATCGGACGCCTCAAAGCCACTGACCCAAAAAAGCGCAGACACCATGCCGAGCAATGTTTATCATTAATTCTAACCTCTAACGATCGACCATCACTCATCATTGATCTGCTGCTAGAGCTAAATCAATCTAAACCGTTATCCCTGAAAGATCTTAAGCTCCTTGAGTCAATTTGCACCCGAGACGGTCGAAT
>JBIKKO010000158.1:0-7882 GCA_044360315.1 Oligoflexales bacterium | reverse complement strand
AATTAGACATGTTACCCGGCTCACTATTGTTGTTCATAAAGGAAATGAGAATAGGCGCATAGGGGGTAAGCTTATGGACTATTTGATTTCATGGGCCGCAGAGAATTCAGAAATTGATAAAATTGAACTAAATGTGAGAGTCAGTAACTCAAGAGCTATTCGGCTTTACGAGTCTAAAGGGTTTGAGAGAGAGGGCTTACTGAAAAATAGAATCAAAACCCCGGATAGACAGTATATCGATGAAGTGTTAATGGGGCTGATGGTAGCGCAGGGCGCGCAGTAGGAATGACGCTGCATTTGCTTGGAAATATTTGCCAGTTAATGGCCATGATCACGCGTCCGACTTGTGCGTTACAGATTGCCGACGCTGCTACGCAGCTGGCAATGACGCGGGATTGGCCATTAATAAGCTGTGCAGCAGTAAACTTCACCAGCGTAGAGTCGTGAAAAATGACTGGAGTCAGTCCGCGTGAGTTTTACAAAGATGCTATTCAAAGAATGCACTTGAAGCTTGATGTACTTACGCCATGGGAATACACGCACAATGATTCATTGAGCTCCTGCTGACGCTGGGTCAATACACAACAATCTGTAGATTTGCGAAGGGCTACAAGGCAAAAAATTCACCGCTGTCATAACGCCAAGTTACGACACTTAGATGGGTGCCTCTGTAACCAGGATGTTGGAACACGGGGCCAGACGTAGCACAGGGATGATGTACATTAGGATGCAATATTAAAACCCAATCAATTCAGCGAGACTTAAGTAAGTATTATTGTAGAGTATCGACATTATGTTGTCTAAGGGGTGGACAGGTGAATTCTTCGGTGGTGGAAAAAGCGGCAATGCTTGTAAATAAATCGGAACTCTTTTTGTGCATGTTGGATGATGGTTTCTACCCAACTGGAAAAAAGTCATGACTTTTTTCCAGTTCTATGGAAGGATAGAGTGTCAAGATTGAGCTCAACATGAGCCTGTAATTGCTTCTCTCTTTGCGAAAGTGGTGTGAACCATGAGGTACCTCTATCCCACCGTTAATGAATTTGCCTCAAGAAAAATGGTTTTGCTGGCTGGCCCTAGGCAGTGTGGAAAAACAACTCTCGCTAAAGCCTGGTTAAAAGAACACAAAGGAAGTTATTTAAATTGGGACATTCCCGAAGATCGAGCAAAGGTTCTTTCAAAAAAATTTATGGCAGACCACGCTTCCGGTTTTTTGGTCCTAGATGAATTTCATAAGTATAGTCGGTGGAAATCATGGCTTAAAGGTCTATATGATCGAAACTCACCCGAATTAAAAATACTCGTTACAGGAAGTGCCAGACTTGATATCTTTCAACGAGGCGGAGATAGTCTTTTGGGTAGATATGAGCTTTTGCATCTTCATCCCTACACGATTGGTGAAATCATACATCAAAGTTGTGTTGCCCCACCCAAAAGTTGGATGAAGCTAAAAACCGAACGGAATTCGCTGGACACCACTTGGAACCGCCTCGAAACTTTCAGCGGATTTCCCGAACCCTATCACACAGCAAACAAGCTACACTATAATCGTTGGGCCACTCGTCGCCGTGAACTACTTTTACGCGAAGATATTCGGGAACTGACACAGATTCGCCAAATTTCTTTGGTGGAGCACTTAGCTCTTCTTCTTCCAGAACGAGTTGGGAGTCTGTTATCAATCAATTCTATTCGAGAGGAAATCCAAGTAGCTCACGATACTGCAAGTCAATGGATAGAGATCTTAGAGAGACTTTACTATTGTTTTAGAATTCGTCCCTATCACAAAAAAATATCTCGTGGTCTCAAAAAGGAACAGAAGTTATACTTGTGGAATTGGGCCGAGGTGCAAGATTCTTCTGCGAGATTTGAAAATATGGTGGCCTCGCACCTATTGAAATCGGTCCAGCTTTGGACAGATTTGGGATTTGGCTCCTTTGAACTCTGCTATGTTCGCAACAAAGAAAAAGTAGAGGTAGATTTCTTAATTGTAAGAGACTCTAAACCATGGGTTCTCATTGAGGTCAAAGAAGCGGATACCACCCCTTCTTCTTCATTAAAAATTCTCGGAGATCAGCTCAGTCCAGAGGTGGAACGTCTCCAGCTTGTCCGCCACCACGACTATGACAAAGTAGTCGGCGCTACCCGCATCGTTTCAGCTTCGAGATTACTGACGGGATTGAGCTAGCACCATTGCCGTACGTTTCCATGTATATCGTGAGGCCCACGCGGGTTGGTTCCCTTAGTTGTTTTATTGATACAGGTGTGAGGTCCCGGATTGGCGCCGGCCCGGTTGACGAATTTAAACGTGTGTCCACAGGGGGCTTTAGTTATGACCATTCAAGAATCAATCCCCACTTCTTGGCGGGTAATGCGTAAGCATTCCCAAGAATTGTGCGCCCGGTATGGGTAATAACTAATCATGAAAGAACTGATCTTGGCCGAGGAACAATTAGGCGAAGGCAAGGGTGTCCGAAGAAACAGTGCAGATTTGGGTCGGGAAGCCTGGCTGGAGAGAGGGCCGCGTAGTTCGCGGCGGGTAGCACGGATTATTGCATGTGCCAATGAGGAATCTGAAGAAAGCTGTAGCCAAAATCGTCGTCCAAGCGCGAGCGAACCTCCGTAAGGCCGCAGGCGAGGAATCAGTTATGACCCTTACCCGGGGAAGGGGCCGCTAGTTTGGGTCGCATTCGCCCACGGGATAACGATAGCTTAAGCCCTAAACTGCGCTAGCGACCGCAGAAGATCGTGGAAGATGACATGCAACTCAGGAGCATACAAATAAAATGAGAAAGCAAACCTTATCTGATCTAAACAAGAGCCTCTTTGTACAGGTGTTTTCAGATGATCACTTATGCGAAGCCTTCCGTCAAGTATGACGCAACCGTGGGAAACCCGGTGTCGACGGGGTTAGTATCGAGAAAAGAGACAACGGAAGGTGCGCCACAAGGTGGCCCTCTGTCCCCACTCCTCAGCAACCTAGTCCTCGACGAGCTGGACAAAGAGCTTGAGAGGCGAGGATTGGAGTTTTGTCGATTCGCAGACGACTGCAACATTTTTGTACGAACGCAGAAGTCAGCCGAGCGAGTTATGCAGACGGTGAGCAAGTTCATCGAAAACAAGCTCAAACTGGCGGTAAACCGCGAGAAAAGTAAAGTGGCGAGATCAAGTGGTGTAAAGTTTCTATGCATGACGATAGTAGCCGGCAGCATTGCGATATCAGTGGCATCGATGTCACGAGCAATGACAAAGGTGAAAGAGTTGACGCTGAGAGGCACAAGTACATCGATTGAGATCACAGTGAAGAAGATCAACCAGTGGTATGTGGGATGGTTAACAATCTGTTCTAGGCAGCGGTGGTTTACCGTATAATGGCACTTTGCTCGTGTTATCCCAAATGAGTTATGCGAAGCTTAACGAGCGTATGGGATCTGCTTAAAGCAGCAGGGTTTACGGGATAATGGCACTTTTTCCTTGTCATCCCAACTGAGTTAAGCGAAGCTTAACGAGCGTATGGGATCTGTTGGGAGCAGCGTTGATTTTGTAGAGATTGGCACATATGACTTGTCTTTACCTTGATAGATTTATTACGTTAGATCTCTAGATCAAGTTTTTAAAGTTGTGTTCGATTAAGGAATTGAATGGGGAACAATTTACATATTCTAACAGGAACACCTGGGACTGGAAAAACGACGTTGATTAAAACGTTTCAGGGGATGGGGATCAAATGTGTTCAAGAGCCAGCTCGACCAATTTTAACGAAACAGTTGGAAATTGATGGTCCAGATCTTCCGTCAAAAAGCCCGCTCAGGTTTGTACGTGCTATGCTTCGACAAATGGAGCAGGATTTAAGAGAAGCCTCGGCAACGGAGCAAGTAGTTTTTTTTGACCGTGGTATTCCTGATCTTGTTGCATATGCCATCAGATTCAACGTAGAGCATGAAGAATTTGAAGAAGTAGCTAGGGTGAAAAAGTACAACGGAAGAGTGTTCATTCTACCTCCATGGGAAGAAATATTTGTAAATGATGAGTTAAGAAAATTGCCCTACGAAGAAGCTCTAAAATTTCATAATGAACTCGTGAAATCTTACCAAAAATTAGGTTATCAACTCCTAGAAGTCCCACGACTCTCTGTTGAAAAACGTGCAGAGTTTATCTTAGGAAAAGTTTAGTGTCTGGCCAAACTAATCAGAACCTATATGTTTATAGATAACAACTTTTCTAAATATGCGGCGTCCCGCGGGAGCGCTTAGTTTCCAGACTCAACGGATCAATAAAACTTCCAAACCAGCTGATTGCATCAATTTAAAATCCTGATCGGCTGTGAGTATCGCCACCCGATGTGATGTCGCATAACAGGCGATTATCAAGTCCATCGTTTTTACCGAGATACCTTGTCGTTTCATTTCGAGACCATACTGCCCAGCGGTTTCCCAAAGATCAGCTGGCTGAGCTAATACCCTGCAAGCTTGAAGTAATGGAACAACCTTATTTCGTTCTTGAGGATTTTAAAATCCCCTTAATAATTCTGTGTAAATCGGACCGCATAGGGCGACGCTATTTTCTTCCAATGCTTGATCGACAATATTAGCCAGAGGTTTTCTATCTTTGAAGAAATCAATCCAGGCGGTTGTATCAACTAGGATTATTTTCTTGTCTTATCAAGGTTGAGATCAAATGCAACCTTACCACGCAGCAAACGCAGCGATTGACGTCGCTCACGCTTCTCGATTTCAATTAAACCGGCAATAATCGTTTCTGTAATCCCTTGGCCAGTCGATTCTAACGCATTATTTAATAACTTTGCCGGTACATTTACTGTTATCTTTTTTACAGGTTCGCCCAAAATGGCTCCTCCTCATCCGTACTCAAGTGATAGTATGAGTATGGTAGATACCAGTCAATAATATGGTTCGCTTTGTATTAGCGGTCAGGTCTAGTTTGGCGATTGTGTGCTGCGAGAAACATGGATGTTTCGTAACTGTATGAAAGATGAGGGCGGGCCCCTCGGATCCGAGCTTAACAGGAGCAGGCTTTAAGCCACCTTAAGCTGCTGCATCTAAGAGGTGTGGTAGTGAGCGTTAAGGAAAAGCTGGGACTTGATTCTGGCAGGTAAGAGTATAAGAGACAAACAAAAGTGAATCGCCTATCAAGCATCGAAATTCTTAGAAGATGTCAAAACTCGGCCCAAATGGCCGGTTCAGGACAAGCTTTGGGGGGCGTATCTCCTTTGAAAAATGAGGTGCTGATTGAAGATTTATCGTAAGTAGACATTTTTGTCCAGCTTGAAGCGGAATATTCTTATAAGGTTCTATGAATGCGGCGTGACTCAGGGCGACCGCCAAAAAGCGACCGCCTCTCTAACTACGTATTATTTTTTTAAGTTTATAATAAAGATTAAGTTGTAAGTTTTAGGCCTTTTGGGGAGATTGATGACAAAATAAAGCTAGGGTTTCCGCTGACATGTTGACCCACCGAGCACGGTGAGGTATCCGATAAAGGTCAATTCAGCGGACGGCGTTTTATTTTATGATCCTTTTTTAAGGAATGGAGACATCATTCATGCAACTTCGCAAACTTGAAGACTTAGAGCTTACGGGAAAGAAAGTCTTTCTAAGGCTTGATCTCAACGTACCGGTTAAAAACGGCAAAATTCAAGATGAAACCCGCATCCGCGAGGCCCTGCCAACGATTAGATACATTCTTGAACGAACCAATAAACTTACAATGGCAAGCCACCTTGGTCGACCGAAAAACGGCGGTAGCTCGGCCGATAGTTTAGAGCCCGTGGGGGCTCGACTAAGTGAGCTTTTGGAGCGCGAAGTGGTCCTCTATCCTGATTATACGAAGGAGTCGTCGATCCAGCTGCTCAACTCTTTGGGAAAAAACCAGGTCATGCTGCTCGAAAATCTTCGTTTTCATGCGGGCGAAGAGGCCAATGATATTGATTTTGCTCATAGTCTGGTCGATGGTTATGATTTTTACGTCAATGATGCCTTTGGTACATGTCACAGAGCCCACGCCAGCGTCAGTGCCGCCGCTGAACTCTTGTCGCCGACAAGGCGGGCTGCTGGATATTTGATCCAAAAAGAGATTGCAGCCCTTGGTAGTATTGTCACTAAGCCCGAGGCACCGTTTACGGTGATTATGGGTGGCAGTAAAGTGTCTGACAAGATTTCCGTGATCTTAAACCTGTTGAACACCTGTAACCACTTGCTGATTGGTGGTGCGATGGCTTATACGTTCTTGAAGTTTAAGGGTGTTGACGTGGGTAACTCGCGGGTTGAGGCTGACAAGATGGATTTAGTGGAAACGATCTTGAGAAATGCCGAGGCTCGCAAAGTGCAGATACATTTGCCTGTGGATCACTTGTGTGCCAGAGAGTTTACTGAGACGTCGGAGGCGATTGCCGTTGCCGGTGAGGCGATACCAGCAGGGATGATGGGATTAGATATTGGTCCCCAAACCCAGCAAGCTTTTGCTCGCGTGATTCGAGATTCCAAGACCGTCTTGTGGAATGGTCCCATGGGAGTATTTGAGTGGGAACGATTTGCCGGTGGTACCATGAAAGTTGCGGCGGCCATGGCCGAGGTTCGTGGTAAAACGGTTGTTGGTGGCGGTGATTCAGTGTCGGCAGTGCATAAGTCTGGACACGCCTCTAAGATGACACATATATCAACTGGTGGTGGAGCTAGCCTCGAGTTTTTGGAAGGAAAACTCCTTCCAGGAATTAAGGTGCTCTTGAATTAAAAGTTGAGGCACTACCCCTAGGGACAGGAAGCACAGTAGTCCCCTTTGTGGTCTGGGGATGATGGTATGACTTGCTGCTTTGTTACAACGATAGGACTTTGACATATGACAAGACGACTGCTACTGGCGGGTAACTGGAAGATGCATAAAACGCGTCGTGAAGCGTTGGAATTTTTTCACTCGTTCACAAAGCAAATGGGTAACCTTGGCGATGTAACAAGGTCCGTTCATGTAGGTTTCGGGGTCTCGGCCACCTTGTTTGACACATGTTTGACGGCGGTCCAAGGAACTGGTGTCAAAATTTTGGCGCAAAACTGTCACTTTGAGCCACAAGGTGCCTTTACTGGTGAGACGTCAGTACCTCAAATTTTAGATGCTAAGCTTGAGGGATCTATTATTGGTCACAGTGAGCGTCGGCAATATTACAATGAAACCAACGATGCCGTGGGCAAGAAATGGAATGCATTGGCTTTGGCAAACCTTTTACCCATCGTATGCGTAGGAGAAACCCGTCAAGAAAGAGAGGCTGGAAAAACTCTTGAGGTGGTTGGTGCGCAGATTCATCAGGCTTTGCAGCAGGTGTCTGCTGCGGCTCAGGTCAAAGACTTTGTCATCGCCTATGAGCCGGTGTGGGCTATTGGTACGGGTTTAACGGCAACGCCAGACCAAGCTGAAGATGTTCACAAATCCATACGTGAGCTGATCACAGGTCATCTGGGAGTTGAACGTGCCGCTAGCGTTCGTATTCTTTACGGAGGCAGCATGAATCCTTCCAATTGCAAAGATTTGCTCGCAAAGCCTAACATTGATGGCGGTCTCATCGGTGGAGCTTCGTTAAAACCAGAAGAGTTTTCTGTAATGGTGAAGGTGGCCTGTGATATCGCCTCGTCGAAAACTCGGTAACAGCCTAGATCCCTTCGCGCCAGCGTTCAAATGACGTCCATGCTCGAGATACTTTCTCTGCATGGCGTTCTTTTTTACCTTGTCCGCGCACTTTGGGTATTCCAGGCAACAGACCGAGGTTTGCATTCATCGGTGAGTAATCGCCGAGAGGCCCAACGGTGACGTAATGGACGAGTGATCCAAGCATGGAGTCACTAGGCGGATTGATAAAGTGTTTGTTGGTGAGCGCAGC
>JBIKKO010000157.1:0-7924 GCA_044360315.1 Oligoflexales bacterium | reverse complement strand
CACTCGGCGATATCTCGGCCCGTCAAAGGAGTCACCCCTTTATACACAAGACCTGCACGATCTTCGTCATTTTTAAATCTTACCCGCGAAAAATCTGTCTCAACCATTCCTGGGTCAATGAGAGAGACGCGAAGCGGGGTGCCATTAAGCTCAAGCCGCATGGTTTTTGTGATGGCGCGCACCGCATGCTTTGTCGCACAGTAAACGCTCCCGCCCTCATAGACAACGTGGCTAGCGATGCTACCCATATTGATAATGTGACCAGCGTTCGCTTCGATCATGCGTGGCAAAAATGCCCTTGTAACCCGCAAAAGCCCTGTGACATTGGTTTCAAGCATAACCTCCCAATCAGAGATAAGCCCCCTGGAAACATGATCGACCCCAACGGCCAAGCCTGCGTTATTAAATAACACATCAATCTTGCCACCAGCACAGTCCCAAGCTCGCGCAGTAAACTGCCTGACAGATTCATCGTCGGTCACATCAAGACTCTCGACGGTAACCTGGGCATTGCCGTCGCGAGACAAGTCTTGCTCCAGTGTTCTAAGTTTATCGACACGTCTTGCTCCGAGAATCACATGCCAGCCACGCTCAGCAAAAAGGCGAGCGGTATGTTCACCAATACCCGCCGAGGCTCCGGTGATCACGATGGACGAACGAGACTGACGCATAAGACCAACCTTCTCAGTTTAACGCTTCTTGGCAACCTTTACGCCACGCTCATTACCTTCGCCCACTGAGCAAGACTCAAAGCCCTTATCAACTGCATACTGATGTTGGATGCGTCGATAAAAGCTATTCATTGGTTTTAGGAACACCTCTTCGACCTCTCCAGCCGTGATCTTCGCCATCGCTTCATCGACGGCTGCCAAGGCTTGCGCTTCAATCTCGGCGTCAGCCTGCTGCCCACCTTGGCCTTGGCCCTGGCCGTGACGCTGCTGCTTTTGCTGTTGTTGCTGAGGGCGTCCACCGCCGCGATGATCACGATGATCACGCCCGCCACCACGGTGATCCCGGCCACCGCCGCCTTGCCCATGACGATGCTGTTGCTGCTGACCACCGCTTGATCCCTGCGGTCGATTGCCGCGGAAGTTTGGCATATTCTTACCGACTGGAGGCCGAGACCCCTCTTCAATTTCCTCTGGTTCAATATCTGCGAAAGCCCAGCGAAGGAATCGGTCAAAATAAGCGTGGTAGCCTGGAAACTCTTCCTTCAACACGACTTTGATTGTATCCCAGACGCCCTTACTTTCTTCTGTGGTCGCGTTATGAGAGGGTAATGCCGCCCCCGTTTTTAGAAGAACCAGGTCGGACAAATCCAAGGTAAACTTCATGAAGGGTTCAACAATCTGATTAAGCATGATGTGATCGAGCGGGGTCTCTTCCACCATCTCAGGATACTGAGCCGCATACCACAGGCTCATTCGACTCATGAGACCTTTAAGGTCCATTAACTTTAGTTCCCCAGGCAGGCTTTCCAAGGTTGCTCCAACCATAATAGGCCAGCGGCCCACATTGGCCTGCGCTTCATCGACAACAGTGGCCCGCTTCGTGCGTTCGTGTTCTAAACATGTGTAAAGAAAATAATCGATAGGCACATTGCGGCCTCGCTGCAATTCAACACGCTGCTTCATGGATTGCTGAGGTTTCTGGGGGGTCGATTGTTCATTATTTTCTGACATGGATTATTCCTCAATGTTCACAAGTGAATCAAAACTGCAGATGCAGTCGAACGATCAAGACTTCATACGACGAGCCAAATTCAACACCCTGCAGCTTGCGATCGTCAACTCCTCAGCAGCAGTCCATTCCTTAGAATCCTTGCGGGCGTGAGTGTAGGCAGACAACTCAAGATCACCTTCAAAGGCATCAATAACATCATCAATCGCACGACGGTAGTCATCAGTGCCGATTGTTGAACGCTTCAACGCAGCAGCAGCTTTTTTCAAGTGAACGACAGCCTCGTCTTCCCCCTGATCTTCTAAAAGCGGGTTTAACTCATCGATAGCCGTGACTAGGTCCGCGGCACTTTCTTTGCGGTCTCTTTTGATAATTTTTGTCATGAGGTCTCCCTGGACTTTTTGGGGCAGATGCAGGATAGGTCAGCCAGCAGGAAGAATCAATGGTTTCGGGCATCTAACCGTGACCAAGATCCATTTGAAGGATATTTTAGAGTTAAAGCCAAATTAACATTGACGGGGTTCCCCGGTTTTTGTAAATACTTGTGCCTCGAAGTTTTCATCAGTGAAGGCTAAGGGCTCGTAGCTCAGTTGGTAGAGCAGTACACTTTTAATGTACGGGTCGATGGTTCGAATCCATCCGGGCTCACTTCCTCCTCAAAAAAGGAAGAGAATTTGCAGATTGTCTTCGATGTTTGCCGTCCTGTCCCCATCGTCTAGAGGCCCAGGACACCACCCTTTCACGGTGGATACAGGGGTTCGAATCCCCTTGGGGACGCCATTCTTTTCTGCTAGTTCTTGTTTGAACCGAATTTATCTTTTACATTTTAATAAGTTAGCCGTAGTTCGACTACCAAAATCAGGATGGAATTCATCGCATTTGTCGAACCCGGGCTAAACCACGTAAAGCATTGGGGGAGATTTTGAAGGTGAACCTTGAAAAGTATGACAAATTCGTTTGGAGAATTAACGGATCACTTATTCTGCTGGCATGTATTTGCGCAATTCTAGTTTGCACACTTGTTGGCTATAAACTTTCAAGAGAAGTCTTTGGAACACGTCAGGTGCGTGAATTAGTCAATGTCAGTCAAAATACAAAGAAAGAAGAATACCTTCGACTTGGCCACTTCCAATCCCTTAAGGGGACGGACTTGATTTTGATTCCTCTTACTTCTGAGCAAAAGTACGAGGTTTCCTATTATTCAAAGTCTGCCTACAGTCGAGCCAGAAATTATTTAGTTTTTAATTCAAACAATAAAGACAGCTATTGGATATGGGAATCCAATGCGTTCTTGATTCTTGAAGACACAAAAATTCACAATCAAATAGAGGAAGAAAAGACTCAAAAAACGAGAGGACTTGTTTTTCAGTTTGTAGATGAAGACTCCAATGAAGATGCAGTACTGGACGATAAAGATAAGAAATCCGTTCAATATTTTGATTTATCTTCAAGAAAATCTGTTCCCGTTATCAGTCAAGTGGAAAGATCAATAGGTGTTCAACAAACAGGAGATGATGAAGTTTTATTTTTCTACTCCCGCTCTGGCAAAAGCTATTTCAAGAACCTGACTGTGTCGTCATTAAGTCTATCGAATGAAATGGAAATTGGACTACCTCTTTAAAGATTCATGCGGCCTTCAACACATGCGTCTTCCAGGACCTCAGATCTAAGACGCGGCAAGATGGGACGCCATTTTCGCTGCAACAATCAATCAAGATTAATCCCATTGATACCGTGGGCTCACCATACCGCTTAGTGTGGGTAAGCCTACACAAGCTTAACGAAGCGACCTACGGAACTACGCCTCCGTGCAACGGCTGGATTGTCGCATCACGTTTGTAAATCTCGTTTTGGATGTAATCCCAGTCGAGTTTCGCGCCAAGTCTTTTTGCCAGCGCAGTGTTCACGGTGGGGCGCTATGCCGAGGAATCTTGTCTAGGCTTCGATTGGATATTCTTAAAGGCCTCTGGATATACCTTCGTGAACATCAGCGTTTAATCAATAACCCTACTTTTTTGGCCTTTGCATCGGCATCCGGTCCGTCGGGATCCTCCAAGAGGATCCCGTGTTTAAGAATAATTGGCACAACATGCTCCGCTGCAAAGCCACAGTGAAAACAGGTGACGCCGATCATTTTTTTAGATCACCGTTTGCGTTAAAATAAACCTCCCCAACGATTTTGACTTCACCACTCACGCCCGAACTATTCTCTTTCACGATTATACTTCTACCCAAAGGAGAAACCTGAATTTTCCATTTGTTATTGACACTGAGCTGATCCACTCTTTCGTCAACAGATGCTAAACCATTTTCTGCGGTAACAGGAACCGAGACTAGGATGCCACCACTGGATTCAATCAAGGCCTTAAGATCCGCGCTTAGGACTTCAACCGCGATGATTTGATCGAAACTACTCTCGTCGTCAGTTAGGAAATGCACCATATAGTACTGCTTAGGCGTTCCGAATATGTAATACGTCAGTTCAGATTTTGAATTACCATCGAACTTTCTTGCTAAAACGGTCTCCTGCGCGATAACGGTCGATATCTGGTCAGTCAAACTCTCAGGGCGCGGAAAATCGGGATTGCCTTCGACATGACCGTACACTGCGACCGTGCTTAACGAAAAATTAGAATTACAAATCATTTCTGGCACTTTAAACCTGGGACCCTGAGGGGCCATCGAAAAAAATGGAAAGGGATTGGTCGGTGTTTTCTCATCCAAAAACTTGAGATCATAAGCGCGCCTCGTAGCCGAATCTAACTGCACTTTCCATAGTCCCTGATAGACGTGCATCATAACATGACCGCTATTACCGTTAACCGCTCCGGAGAAAACCGGAAGATGATAGCCATAAAGTTGGTCATCAGGCGCTCCAAATAACACCATATTGTGCAAGCCTGCCATCTCAGGGCGAGGTGAGGAACAATCATAGAACGACGCTCCCGAGGCCAACCCTGCTGATGGCGATGAAGTTCGACAACTCATAAAAAGTAGCACTGCTAGTAGTAAGAATTTTAAATTCATTTTATCACCTCAATTTTTTTGTTAGCGAAAATTTTAACATTATAATTTGACACACTATTCCCTAGAGCCGACGGGCCATCCTCAAAAACGAACCAAGCTCATTTTTCTGTCCGCCTTTGGTGCTCGCCTTTCATGAAAAATCAAATTCCGTAAACCTTGGAATCAAGCTATCGACGAATTGCGAAGATCACTTCAAACAGAAAGAGCGTAAAAGCTACTCACAGGATCACGATGATCAAAATCCTTTGAAAAACAATTCAATTTCCCTCCTTTCACTGTTTGATAACCAAAATCCAAACGGCGGCATCTGTCCTGATTCGACCATGAACTTGATCGTTGGCATCTGCTGTCTCCTCAAAATACCCCGCGCCAGAAAGCCCTCCTCTTTATGACAATTGATACAAGTGGCAACTTTTAAAGGTTCATTTTCATAAGTGCTTCGATATCGAAAAGGGGGAAGCAAGGTCTTATCTCGGTCATCGTGAACTGAATTTGCGATCACTCTGCCATAAGATTTGATCCGTAAATTCCAATACGAGATCCTCAAACGGTCCTGAGTGCTCATCGGAGCAAATGACGATTCATAGTTTGGCCGAATTGAACGCGGGCCGTTGTTGTGACACATAAAGCAAGACACGCTAAACGACCTTTCTTTCAAGTTTTCGCTCCACTGTAAAACACCTGGCTCAAATTGGTAAAATCTTGCCGTCTTTGGATTTTTCGTCTTATCAACAACAATAGCTAAACGGTCCCAGGCGTTCGAGCCATCGGCAGACCCGTGATGACTTTGATTCATCATCCACACATCCTTGTCTCTGAACTGAAACCATTTAATCTTATTAAACACAGGCCCTCCATCGCTTGTCTTTGACTCGCGTGATTCAAGAGTCACCTCCTGGTCAACACTTAATGCAATGACCAGAAGGGCAATAGAGCAAGTGAAAACCAATACAACTGTCTTAAAAATTAGTTTCATAGCACGAGAGATAAGTCTGATTATCACCGATCTTCAGGGTGGCAGATATCTCTTCGCCTGCACCAACATCACACGATTTTCGACCACATAACTTTGGTACAAATACAATTGTGAGTGTCTCCCCCTTAAACGGATAAATTTCAACTACCTTTTTTTTGAAAATGTTTCCTTCGTCAGAACGCATGTTCCCAAACAAGTCGCTCTTCCCATCCGCCGATTCCAGCAACAACCGAGTATCTCCAAGATCGGAGATATAATTTTCGTTGATGGACAGACTAAGTCCTTCATTGACATTCGCACATTGATAGTCTGCTCGGGCCACCCCCGCCACGAGTGACATGAGTGACAGCACCACTAAAGTTACGCTTTTCATCTCTAACCTCCTTTAAGGTCATTGGTTTATTCCCAAGACGGTATTAACTAAATTGGAGGTTTTCGTAAAATTGATTGATTTAATATAATTATCGAATTTTTTAATAGCACCCCCGATTGCCGCAAAAGCCACCCGAGGAAACCGCATATCACCACTGAGTCATAGCGTCGTTACACGAAAAATCACATATGCTGAAGTTGAAGGGATACCAAGAAGCGCCCCTGGGACATTGTCATCCGATTCACCCAAAAATGGGCCTTTGAAGCCGAGATCTTGCGTTTTGGAAACAGATTTTTGAACGGTGGTAAGATCTTTCGCGCGGTTTTTAAAAGATTCCAGGCGGGAAAACAGCTGATTAATGTTTCAAGTCGATCAGTTTACAATAAAGATAAACTTGCTGTCTTAAAGACAATATAAAAATACTCAATGAGCTATGCACCAAGATCTTCAATCGAGTTTTTTTGGTTGGATCTCGGACACATCAAGTGCTCCCTTCTATGATCGATAACCAAGCCCATTTTTGAGTGCTTGGTCTGCAAGAGCAAACCCTATACCTCAAAATAAATAAGGCCGAGGTGTACTCAGCCTCTCGCAAGAGATTAAATGCTGGTACCACTCTCGGTCCATGGTTACGTCTTGAAAACAGATGATCTAAAATTAATTTTATCGACGCGGGGAAGCCAACTATTTGTTCACCAATGCATAGAGTCGCTCACTAGAGGTACACATCATCCATTCGTCCTTGGATTAGTCGCCTCTCTCGATAGTCACCATCTGATTCACTGTCACATGATTGATATTTACTAGTGCTACCATCAATACCGTCTCCATAGGGACAATCGATTGTAGGACCTGATACCGAGCCACTCTCTGGCGAATTCTTTAAATTATTTGAACCACCAGTCCCGCTCGTTTTACAAGAACTTACAAAAATCAAACAAATAATCAAAAACATACTTGAGCCATCAAGCTGAGAGTTCCTATCTTGATTCTTTTAATGTGTGCCCTCAAAGCTAAGTATCTTGAAGCTTCGTTGAGCCTTATAGGCCTTTGCGTCCAAGTTTCTGAGTTTATTAGACCCCCACAAGAATCATTCCGGGAGCTCCTAAAGTCGGCCATGCCTGTTTGACACAAAATAGACACTACAGTATCCTGGAAGAAGCAAAGCAATTATGGGGGTTTCCGATGCGACACGTCAAGTATCTGATTAGCTGTGTATTTTTCGTATTTTTCGTAAGTTCTTGTAAAATGACTGGTTCTAGAGAATCAAATCAATTGAAAAGTGCAGACGCCGCAAATCTCCACGAACAGGATTGTAAAAATCCAGGGGGACGAGCAGGTTCATGCGAGTGTCCTGTAAGTTACCCCCGTTTCGATAGCAAGCGTAATAAATGCATTCGAGATGTCATTTGTGGTCCTGATGCTGAGGCGGGGTTCGGCGAAGCGATGAATTTAGCAGTCATAACTGATAAATCTGGGAAGGTGATCAGTATTAGCGGATTAGGGATGTATGATGGAGAGGACTACAGTATCATCATGAGTTCGATAACAAAGGCCAATTGGCAACCACTCGGTCCCGCCACGAGCAAGACGGGCACATGGTATTTTGATGGTACAGCAAACGTCAACGGCAATTCCGAAAGAACAGACATCGGTTTGTCTTCTCAAGGTGTAGTTACGATTGGGACTAGTGGAACACAATGGATGGGTTGTAGTTACAGCAAATCTCTGAGAACATTATTGTTGCGTATTTCGGACCAAGCCGGACAGTGATTTCGGACCAAGCCGGACAGTGATTTCGGACCAAGCCGGACAGTGATTTCGGACCAAGCCGGACAGTGATTTCGGACCAAGCCGGACAGTGATTT
>JBIKKO010000003.1:0-65762 GCA_044360315.1 Oligoflexales bacterium | reverse complement strand
GAAATCAAAACCTTCCTTCACAAGACTCCCCTTTTTCACCCAGACCGAAGGAGCCTAATTTTAACGCGCATTTAGACCATAGTGGCTGAAGCCTATGTTCAGAAAACTCCTAAACCACCAGAAACACTGCGCCAATTGAGCATATTGAGATGAACTAAATTTTCTGCTACCACAGACTCGTTGATAATTTTTTGATTTAAAGGAGACATATCCGTGCTACTGAAAAAACTGAAAATCACCCTTGCCGCTTTGACGACAACCTTATCCTTAACGGCTGCCAGCGAGGTCTACGCCCAAACACGTCTGCCTCGCATAAAGAGCTCCGTCTACAAGCCAGGAGTCAAAGACCCCAACTACAATCCGTCACGGTCACCATTTAATCCCGATGGCACACGGAATATTGTCCGTGAGCGCAGGAATACGGTTCTACACGGCACACCTTACGACCGCAACAATCGGAGAGAGTCCCTCCATTACCGCACCCTGCACAAGCGGTCGGCACAGCCGAGCAGGGTTAAACGATAACCCGTAGGGACCCAAGCCTACACGAGATGCATTCTCCCCCAGTATACCGAGGGGAGAATGCCGCGTGATCCCACTTCGATAAAAAATCCAGACGTCCGGACGTGCATCCTTGTTTTTCGAGGTCAACCTGTTTTCAAGCGCCCAGACGCGTCAGAAATAAAGACGCACCACGGCATTAACCCCGCGGCCAACCATATCGTGCCAACGCCCCGAGCTCTTCTTCAATACGAAGCAATTGGTTGTATTTACAGATGCGATCGGTCCGACTCGCTGAACCTGTTTTGATCATGCCGCAATTGGTTGCGACCGCCAGATCAGCAATCGTCGTATCCTCTGTCTCTCCTGACCTGTGGGATACGATCGATGTAAAACCACTCGTCTTTGCCAACTCAATCGTCTCCAGCGTCTCGCTTAATGTTCCAATCTGGTTGACCTTAATCAAAATCGAGTTACCAGCCCTCTTTTCGATCCCCTCCCGCAGTCGCTGAACGTTGGTAACAAACAAGTCGTCTCCAACGATTTGGACACGGTCTCCCACCTTCTTTGTAAGACTTATAAAACCGTCCCAATCATGCTCATCTAATCCGTCTTCAATTGAGATAATAGGGTATGACTTTGCAAGACCTGCCAGAAAATCAACCATGCCAGCCGAATCAAGGGATTTGCCCTCTCCGTCTAACTTATACATCTTTTCATGACAAAAGCTCGATGCCGCCACGTCGAGAGCCAAAGCGATATCCTTACCCGGTTTAAACCCTGCCTTCTCGATCGCCAGCATAATGATGTCAAGAGCCTCGGCATTACTTTTAAGATCGGGCGCAAAGCCACCCTCGTCCCCGACAGCTGTGTTGAGCTTTCTTCCTTGGAGAACTTTCTTCAGAGCGTGAAACACCTCCGTCCCATACCGGAGGCCTTCGCGAAACGTCGGAGCTCCAAGGGGGACAATCATAAACTCCTGGAAGTCCACATTGTTATCGGCATGAGCACCACCATTGATAATGTTCATAAGTGGCACGGGCAAGGTAAGAGCCCTTGATCCACCGATATAACGATACAGAGGAAGCGCTGCAGCCTCTGCTCCTGCTTTTGCACAAGCGAGAGACACACCAAGGATCGCATTAGCCCCTAGGTTTGATTTATTCTCTGTTCCGTCAAGTTCAACCATCATGTGGTCAATAGCAATCTGATCCTGAACATCCATACCCAAAAGCCGTGGAGTGATCACTTCTTTCACATTCCTTACCGCCTTAAGGGTGCCCTTGCCCAAATAACGGGCCTTATCACCATCCCTTAGCTCATAAGCCTCATACTCACCTGTCGATGCACCCGAAGGGACGGCGGCGCGACCAAAATAACCGCTATCTGTACCTACCTCCACCTCAATGGTCGGGTTTCCGCGACTATCTAAAACTTCACGCGCATGAACAAAGCTGATAGTAGTCATTGTCTATTTGAACTCCTCTTAAAAAATAAACTGTAGGCTAGAACATTGGCTGTTTCGAAGATAAAAGTCAATGAAGTCTGACGGATATTCCATCGAACAAGGTGCTCAAATCCGGGCGAATTTTTTTATGCTCACGCACCCTCCTTAACCGTCATAGGATGATAAGCCTAATCCACCAAAGTTCATGACACGACTCAGCCCACGAGCGCCATGTGACACCCCTCCTGATACCTGTGACTAATCTCTTGCCTATATGGCTATTCCTGCTTAGAGTCATCTAGAACCATGAAGGTCAAGGCGTCGTCACAAGTTACTAGGAGCAAACCTACAGATGAAGACTGGATTTAATAAGGCACATTGGACATCGTTACTTCCCGAAACCTACGATTGGGCAGCTAAAGTAAAGTTAGATACAGTCGCAGACACCGTACCCGGCGCGACCCACATTGTCGCCTTGGCGGAAGCAAAAGATGGAGATGATACCATCAACCTCAACGCTCCGAGCCTTCCCACAGACCTGCAAAAGAAAATATGCGCCGCCACCGCGGCCTCTGGATGGAAGGGGGCAGGTACCTTTGTAACGCTTGTCGAGGGCTCGCCATTTATTTTGATTGCTCCCACCAAGATTAGAACATCCAAACCGCAAAAAAGCCGAGCCCTCGGGCTTGATGCGGCAGGCGCCCTTAAAAATTTAAAAACCTCGCGGGTCGTACTCTGTAAAGCGGAGGACGTTTGTACGAAATCAGTGTTCGACGGCATCGCTCAAGGCCTATACTCCCAGGGTTCTTTCAAAGGACAAAAAAAGGACCCGTCAAAAAATCCGCTGCCAGGTCACTTTAGTTTTTTCGGCGGAAAGATTGATGCCTCCGATGAAAAACACCTACGGGCGATGATTCGAGCAACAGCTCTGACTCGCTTCATGCAAGATGCTCCGGCTAATTGGTTTGATCCTTTACGATTTGCTGAAATCGCCGAAGATGTGTGCAAAGAACATGGCATTAAAGTTACGATTCACGACAAGGCATCACTGCAAACCCTTGGCATGGGCTCGTTCCTTAGCGTTAATGCGGGTTCAGCCAACGAGGCGCGCATGATCGTCATGGAAGTGGACGGTCAAGACAACTCTAAATGCGTGGCCCTCATCGGCAAAGGACTCACGTTTGATGCCGGTGGGGTCTCGTTAAAACCTGGACCAGGCATGGAGGAAATGAAGTACGACATGTCTGGAGGGGCCGCCGTATTAGGCTCTGCCTATTACTTCAGCCAGGTTAAACCACCTGTGAAAACCATCTGTATCATAGGAGCCACAGAAAACCTCATTAATTCCCACGCAACGAAACCAGGAGATGTTGTTGTTGCTATGAATGGCAAGACGATTGAAATCCAAAACACAGATGCCGAAGGGCGGCTGGTTTTAGCGGATTTGGTCCATTACGCCAACGTCACGTACAAACCAGAAATGATGATTGATGTTGCGACCCTGACAGGGGCTGTTTTAATGGCTCTAGGCACTGTCGGCGCGGGGCTCATGTCGAACGATGACGCGACGGCCGAGCATATCCTTAAAGCCAGTCAACACATCGGAGAGCCATTTTGGAGGCTTCCGCTATGGCCAGAGCTGGAGCAAGAGATTAAGGGCACCACTGCAGATTTAAACAATATTGCTAAACCATCGGTTAAAGCCGGAACAATCATCGGCGCGATGTTTATTAAGGAGTTTGTTGGCAGCACAAAATGGGCCCACCTTGACATCGCTGGAACGGGTTGGAGCTGCAAAGCAACCGGCTTCCCTGCCTCCGGAGGCTGTGCTTATGGCCTAAGAACCATGGTGGAAGCGGTGAAACGTTTTGGCCAGTGATCAGCCTCTTGTATTGTTTGACATGGACGGCACCCTCCTTGACACGCGGTACGATATCGCCCGCGCGGCAAATGGTGCCCGAGCAGAGCTTGGTCTTGACCCCATGGCCGTGGCCGACGTGGTTCGGGCAGTAGGCGATGGTGTCAACAAATTTGTAAGCCGTGTCACGTATTCAGAAAACGATCCGCGTTTTCCTCGTGCAAAAGAAATTTTTATGGATCACTACGCGCGAAACGTAACCGGAGAGACGCGTCCCTATAATGGCATTTCCGAGTTACTAGTGCAGTTGCAAAACGAGCGCGTGCCCATGGCTATCGTGAGCAATAAACCTGTGGCCTTGGTTGATGAGTTGGTGCGCTATTTCGGCTGGGCACCGTATTTTAAAACTTGGCTAGGCGGTGACTCAACACCTAAACCCAAACCGGATAAAGCGCCACTAGTCCGAGCACTCATGGATTCGGGTTATCCCGCGAACCACCCCTTGTTTATGGTCGGTGATGGCCATCAAGATATTTTAGCTGCTAAGTCGATGAACTGTACGGCCATTTGGGTTAGTTGGGGGTTTAATCCTACTCCTACTGCCGAATACCCGAGCGCAAGAGCCGATCACCCCCGTGACGTCGCCACCTATATCCTGAAACTATCCAAAAGCCCCTAAGAACAACCCTGGCCGCTCGCAACATATAAGCCTGTTAGGCGGCGATCTAATTGCAGCTCACATAAATATGGGCGCAAGACACTGAATCACTCCTAAAGCCAACCACAACCTCATTTTGATCACAACGTGTACCCACAGCCCACCGAGGCACCCCGGTTCGTACCCAGCAAGCAGGCACTCCCAGCACCTCCCGAGCACGCTGTTCGACTTCATTGGCAAATGTTGGCTGAAACAAAAATGAAGTCAACGCGGCCCCCACAGCTCCGGATAAAATTGCAACTAAAATGATTTTCATACGAACGCTCCTCCAAAAATGTAGTTGATCATTCGCAACAAGACACGTCATATCAACAGGCCGACCACCAGAACCGAAGGCGGAACCCACCCAGCATCTTCACACATGATAAAGCCTAACAGGGGCCGCATTCGCCCGCAAGGATTTACAAAGCAAAGAGACCACAAAGCAGCTTTTAATTAAAGACACCGTCCAGTCACGATAAACGATACTGGATGGCAGCTCCCTTTAACCCATTCCATTCATCTAGAACTATAAACACAGGAATGGTTTTAAGTAGATCTGAAAATCGACCTTTATCAGTAAACCCACGCATAAAGTGTTCCGCGAGAGCTGGTCTAATCCGACCAGCAATCCCACCTCCGAGATAAACTCCTGATTTGGGAATACACTTCAGCGCTAAATTCGCAGACTCACGCCCGTATAGTGTTGCATAAAAGCCCACGACGTCACGCGCAAATGGGTCGCCACGGTCTGCAGCAGCGATGACGGCCGGACCCCAATCAAACTCTGACGGTCCTAAATCAGCTAAAAAATCAGGCAAACAGATGCTTCGGTGTGAAGCTAAAAAGAGCGCTAGGTAGCGAAACCCGTCGCGCCCGCCCAGCACGCGTTCCCAGCTAACATGCCCTTGAATCTCACCGCGTAAAAACAACAAGAGTTCATCCTCAAGTGGCGTCGTTGGGCTAAAGCTTGCGTGCCCACCTTCTCCTGGCATCGGGAAGTGATCTTGCCCGCTCCAGCCAATGATGGCCTCTCCTAATCCTGTGCCTGCTGCGATTAAGGCCATGGACCCTTGAACGGGCCGACCAACATTGAGCACGGCCCGCTGGCTATCATTAAGCCCAAGGATTCCCCATCCATGAGCTTCCATATCATTACAAACTCGACACGGTTTTCCAAACGCTTTACTAACCTCAAGGGCATCGATAGACCAACCAAGATTTGTTAACGGGACTCTCCCATCTGCAAAAGGCCCCGCCACGCCTGCACCGATGGCTTCAAACTCGAGCGCAGGGTGCTGCCGACACCACAAACTAATCATGGACTGAAGAGATGTGAATTCAGAGCTGGCAAGCTTGGTCACGCCCGAAATCGACGTCACCCTTGTCCCCTGGAGCTGACACAGTCCCAACACTGACTTGGTACCACCGATATCAATTGCGAGCACTTTCATTACTAGACCTCACACCATTTCTGCTTTGATCAATATGAACGACCAACACTCTTCAAAACGACAAGCACACAGGGGTTTGAGTGCAATCATTTTAAGTGAGCACTACCCTTGAAGTTGACACAAATTCTTGTCACCATCAAGCTACACACGAAACGTCGCCTGACCCTACTTTAGCGCAGTCTGATTCTCTGATGCAACCATTCAACCTGTGGTTCTGCTATAATCAAAGTTAGAGCATCAACACGACCGGCCGGAGGCCAATAAGATGAACACCGATCCGTTAGATCAACTAACATCAATCCTGAAAGTCAGTAGCCTCGATCGTCGAACGACCACAGCCTGACCACCAGCAGCTGGCGCGTAATCATCTGAAATCATGCCTAATAACCAATTTTTTTCGAAAAACGCAAGGCGGGTGCTTTCAAGATGAAGTCCTCGGATTCCGATACCCCCTTGGTTCCCGGACCGTTTTAAAACGTCATCAGAGGAGGCTAAAATGTCGACTAGAATCAGCTTTGGCAGCTTAAGCATAGATATTGAACAAAACGCCAGCGGGGTTTTGTATCGCTTTAAAGGTGACGTCGATGATTCCTTTAAACAGCAGGATGTAACTCGCATCAACACTCAATCGATTATCATGGACCTTGAAGGCATAACCAACTTCAACTCATGCGGTGTGCGCGAATGGGTCTTCCTGATCAAAGATTTAGAAAAAATCGCACCCATCACATTTGTTAAGTGTTCCATACCGATGGTGGATCAATTCAACATGGTCCCAGAGTCTGTTAGTAAGGGAGATGTCCAATCGTTTTTTGCACCATATGTATGTGAGGAACATGGAGATATGGAAGTTCTCATCGATGCAAAGCTAGAACTATTGCGTCTAGCGCGTCAAATGGCCCCAGAGCGATTATGCGACAAATGCCAACAGAATTTGATTTTCGACGCCATGCCCGATAGCTACTTCTTATTTCTAACACCTGTAGCAACCAAACTTGGCAAGGCGTCATAGCTCACGGTCACAGAATGGAGATCGTGCATGAACAGCAGTGCACTAACCAATGCAGCACTCGACAACCTCGAAAGGGACGCCCTTCCGCGTGTGATGCAACTCATTTCAGAACTGCGCGACGGCCAAGGCTGTGACCCCTCGCGTCTGGAGCAACTCCGCTCCTTGATGAGGGAGACCACAGAAATCATCCATCTATTTCTAGATTGGACACCTACTCTCATCCCCCAAAATACGAACACCGGGCCTCACACAGCCTTGATCGCCGTGCCGCCCCTACACCATGAAACGATGCCGTCCAAAGAGGACGTTCAATTGTCTATAAGTGACGATGAGGCCCTTCGACTTCTTGCGGAAATGGATGCCCCTCTCGACATGAATTCGGCGAATCAAGCCGCAGAAGAGACCACCGCTCCTGATAATCATACCGAAACCCAAACTGAGACCGCCGAGGCTGCTCCCGAATGGGAAGCTAATGATTTTGCATCCGATCCAGAAATGATGAAAGACTTTACAACGAACTCGGCCGAACTCGTACAAGCACTCGACGAAAGTATTCTCAAACTTGAACAGAGTCCAACAGATCGCGACATTATCGAGGAAATTTTTAGATCTGCACACACGCTCAAAGGAGCAGCTGGAATGTTTGGATTCCGGGCCATCGAGCGACTCATGCATCGTATGGAAAATCTCTTTGATCATGTTCGAAAAGGAAAGCTTATACCGAACTCGCAAACAATAGATGCTGTGTTCAACGGGTTGGACTGCTTAAAAAAGCTGCTACCCGCCGCTGTGCGAAAGGAGCCCTCGGGAATCAACATCGAAAATGTCATACGTCTTTTACAATCAGCCGCAGACGGAAAGTTTGACACAAAAGCGGCACAAAATATACCAAAAGCAGATGTTAAACCACTCATCAAATCAAATGGACAAGAATCAACGTCGACCCATTCTGCTACCTCCGTTCAAGCGCAAACATCAAGTCAAAGGAAAACCGAGACTCCCGGTGAAACCATCCGTGTTGACCTTGAGAAACTTGATACCTTAGTCAATTTAATTGGTGAACTCGTCATCGACAAAACACGTTTTCAAGCTCTGACTGATGCAGTACGCCACGAAAACAAAAATTCAAAGCTTGCAAGCACAATGGCCGAAGCGCTTCAGATGTTCACAAGACACATGGCCGATGTCCAGGACATCACTATGAAAATTCGCATGGTCCCGGTCGGATCTGTATTTAATAAATATCCGCGCATTGTACGCGATCTTGCCCGACAGCTCGATAAAGATATAGAGCTTATCATAGAAGGAGAAGATACCGAGTTCGACAAAACCCTTGTCGAGCAGATTGGCGATCCACTCGTACACCTGATTCGTAATGCTTGTGATCACGGCATCGAAACCCGAGAACTCCGGGTGAAATCAAATAAAAATCAAGTAGGCAAGGTACATTTATCCGCAAAACAAGAGGGCAATCAAATCCTGATCAAGATTCAAGATGATGGCAAAGGTATGGATACCGCAAAAATCAGGGCAAAAGCTCTTGAAAAAGGACTGATCAAGCCAGACCAACAGATGACGGATCATGAAGTGTTTAATCTTATCTTTGAACCTGGTTTCTCAACTGCTGAAACGGTTACAACAGTATCCGGTCGAGGTGTTGGGATGGATGTCGTAAAAAAGCAGATTTCAAAGCTGAAAGGAACTGTCGACATCTCGTCAGCACTTGGCTTTGGATCTATAATCACCATTCGACTTCCGTTAACACTAGCTATCATTCAAATACTCCTTGTTGAATCCCAAGGTGAAACCTTTGGCATCCCACTGAATTCAGTGGTTGAATCCATACGTATCAACGTGAACGACATTGAGAAAGTCGCAGGTTCAGAAATGATCCAACTACGCGACAAAGCCCTACCCGTCTATCATTTAGATAAAATCCTATCCCTATCGGAACGCGATCAAGATCTTTGGTACAGGGCAAAATCTAACCAAATCGTCAACCTTGACCGTCCCGTGGGCATCACCCGCAGAGAACAAAGAAGGTTTTTGGTTGTCATTGACAATGGCGATAAAAGGTTTGGGATCATCGCAGACTCTCTCCAAAGCCAACAGGAGCTTGTTATAAAGCCTCTGGGACATTTACTGCCAAATATCCCTTGCATAGCCGGGGGTGCAATATTGGGTCATGGCGATGTCATTCTTGTCCTAGACCCTACTGAAATTGAACCTTTTCTTAGACGTATGCCAACACGTCAAATAGCTGCTTGACGGAACTCAGGAGGACCTCTATGAGTCAGGATCTATGGAAGAACACACCAGACGACGAGCCAGGCGAATATCGAGGTATATTTGCGATCACAAAACCTTTGGAAGAAGACACTGTCCCAGCATCAAATGAAAACGCACGTCATCTATTGATGGATATTGGAAACAAACGTTTCCTGATTCCGTCCTCTGTCATCCGAGAAATTATTATTCCACCCAAAATCACCTATATACCCTATCATCCAAGCTTTATTGAAGGGGTCATCAATCTCCGCGGCCGTATTTTGCCAGTCGTCAATCTAAAAAAAATGTTAGGTATGAACAAAGAAGCAGTCCATCGAAATGTCCGCATATTAGTCTGTCAGGAAGACGACAATGCCAAGCCATTTAGCTTTATAGTCGACGGTGTCACCGGAATAGCCGATATTAGCCCAGATAGTATTGAAAATATGACCTCCCCCCTGACCGCCGAGGGACTTGATCTTCTTGCCGGCCTATCTCGATACAATCAACAAATCGTGGGAATTCTTTCGCTTTCAAAAATTTTAAGCGTCTTAGAACACAAAATCGAGACGGCTGCTTCGGGCAGTGGTAGATGATCGACCCTAGGGCTGGCGCTTGCTGTAACTTGCTCATTCAAAAAACGCACACTCATCAATGAAAACAGGGGCTGCCCTAGCGGACAACCCCCTCAATTTAACCAAACCTCAGAAGGAATAGAAATTAACGCTTCAAGTTCACAACTTCCTCGATCATAGAGTCTGTCGTCGTAATCGAACGACTGTTCGCCTGGAAACCACGCTGCGTCATAATCATCGTCACAAACTCCTGGGCCAAGTCAACGTTTGATTCCTCAAGTGCAGACGCGTAGATCGATCCGCGGGTCCCACTTTGCGCTAAACCAATCTTTGCAGGACCGGAGTCTAGGGTTGCGCTGAAGTTGTTTTTACCAGCCTTCATCAGACCGTCTTGATTCTCAAACGTAGCTAAAGCAAGTGCGCCAAGCACGCGCTGGACACCGTTTGTATAAATACCGCGGATCGTTCCGTCTAGTTCGATATTCATACTCTTGATATTACCTGTCTCATAACCATTTTGACTGTGGAAGTTGGTCACACTCTTTGCAGAAATGGACCTAGTGGCATTAAGACCATTACCCTTCTCTGTGCCAATATTTTTACCAAAATCAAGTTCTATAACCTGATTTGGCTCGGCACCTTCGCCAAAGTTTACAGAACCGCCCTCAAAGACCTCTTCCAGAAGGTTTCCCTTAGAGTCAAACTTAACCGTACCGGTTCCACCTAACACAAAATCTTGTCCCTCGACAGGATCAGCAACCTGAGCTGACTCCACACAAGCATGCCATTTCCATTCAATACCCTCGCTTGTGGGGACGCGGTTATAGAAAACTGTCATCGGATGGCCGCGACCATGAGAGTCAAACACGGTGATCGTATTATTAAACTGTGACGTAGCTTCAGGATTTGTTATGTCAAACTCAACCTCAGAAGGCTTGATCCTTGCGTCGAGATTTAGATCAAGAAAGACCTTGTCGGTTTTCTTCGGCGAGATCTGACTTGTTTCAATACGAATCTCCTGAATCCTCGACGATAGGTTTCCTGCCTTTGTGGCCATAAATCCCATAACCCGGTCACCACCCGGATCCGCAAGATAACCGTCTTTGTCGAACACGAAGGAACCAACACGCGTGTACTTTCGGTCCGATGAGTCATCACCCTGACCTGCTTTACCACTCAGAATGAAAAACCCACTGCCTTGAACTGCCAAGTCAGTGATGTTATCCGTTACTGCTAGACCACCTTGAGTATGCAGAGTCCGCACCGACCGCATACGGGCACCGCGACCAAGCTGGGCTGCACCGGAACCAGTTGACAGATCTGATGAAACCATGTCCTCAAATTCTGCACGGCCTTTTTTAAAGCCCTTACCGTTGGCGTTAGCAATGTTGTTAGCAACAACCGACATTCCGTCGGACATCACAGACAAACCAGTAATCGCCGTGTACAGTGATTGCGAAATAGGCATACATCCCTCCTAACGGTTGTACGAACCAGAAATTAACTCCTGACCCGCACTCTCAAGATTAGCAAAACCGTGTAGACGACGGACAAATACTGTAAAAATTCAAGGATTGGCTACTCAATCGGGAAAAAAAAGCCACCCCCTACTGGGATGGCTGGACGTTTTTTCCTGGTCGTTCGGAAAAAAATGCTAGGAATTCAAGATTCCACAAAATGTGGACAAATCAGGCCACGACTTTTAGATTTCCACGAGGCTGCTCATTTTCAGCAGATCGGCGACCGTCTGGCATTTCCTTACCCTCTGCCGCCAGCTGCTCTTTGTACCTCTTAAATTCTTCTGGCTGCAAAACTGGGGAGGGCACCCCGTCTGGGCGAGGATTCTCGATCACATCTTTCCATGCGCTATAGAGTGTGTTGAGAAGACGCTCCACATCATCCAGACATTCAACCTTGTTATGAATATTGGCTTCGATCAGCTTATCAATCATGAAGATGTAAAGATTTTCAAGATCTTGAGCCAGTTGACCACCAACTTTAAAATCTAAGGTTGCCATTAGTTCACTAAGTATTGCCGTGGCCTTACTGATCGCTTTCCCTTTGTCTGCGATCTTTTTTTCATTCATGGCAACGCGAGCTTGTTTTGTAAACCGGATCGCTCCCTCGTACAACATCAGTAAAATCTTCTCACGACTTGCTGTTACTACTTGTGTCTTTTGATACTGCTTGTACGGATTTGTCATTGCCTTCTCCTAGTTTAAGTACGTCTCATCCTTAAGACGAATCACCTCCGCCACCCTGCTGAGGTGCTCCCATGCGCGCCGCAAGAAAATTTCCTTGCGACCTCATGTTAGCGATCTGTCCGTCCAGAGAAGCAAAACGTCGACGAATCATTTCACCCTTTGATTCTGCCTGCCGTTCCCGCCTCTCAATATCTGCATCCTGCGACTTTATGATGTTGTCGAGAGCCCTCAAACGACTCTTCACCGCACCACTTCCAGGGTCTCGCAACGACTTCAGCTTATCGCCCATTGCCTCTGCAATTCCCTGACCGTCGCGACCGCGGATAAACAACCGAGCCACGCCTTCATAATCTTCGGACAGAGCTGATTTAACTTTAGCGTCGTCCATCTTTAGGCTACCTGTCTTGGGATCAGTGGTAATGCCGATGTCAGCGAGACTTTGAAACTTTCCGCCACTTGTTAGCGGAGTACCAATAATCGACTGAACTCCACGCATGACGGAAGATAACGATTGGTCGCCGGCCAAAATACCGCGTTTACCAGTTTGAGGATCTTCCTGGTATTGTGAATGCCCGAATCCGCGCAATTGGTTATACTTATCAACAAATGCCTTGATACCTTCTATGGTCTTATCAACATCGTGAGTGATATTTATCTGCACACGTGTCCCAGGTTCAGCTCTCTTTACATTAAATGTAACCCCATCAACCAACTCATCTAAGGTATTATCCGCATCAGTGACTGGAACATCTTCGAATAAAACGTCTAAGTTTTGGCCAGCCACCTGATTTTGAAACTCAAGAAACGTAGTATCCTCATCAACCTTAATCCGCGCCTCTTTCCCCGACTGTTCGCTCACGACGAGTAAACGATAACTATCTGGGTTGTATTTTGTGTTTATCACCATCGCACGCACACCAGCTTCGGCATCATTGATCTGTCGCGCCACATCTTGTAACGTCGAGCCAGGCTCCACAGTGATCTCCACCGGACCCATATCCTCTCGCTCAATCTCTAGGTAGCCGAATCCTACGGCCGTCTCATCACGATCGGGAAATCCGAGCGCAAGTTGCTTGTCCGATCGCGCAACCCCTCGCACTTCAAACTCATAGGTTCCAATCAAAGCATCTGCTTTACAAACACCATCCATAATATCGGGATGGGACGATTCGACTTTCATTTTAAAAAAATCGGCGCGCGATTTGAGAGAGTTTAGAGTTGAATCGAGCTCCGTTAGAAACCCATTTAGCTTTTCAATCTCTTTCTTTTCAACCGTAAATCGCTCTTTACGTCTTTTGGCGGACTCAACAGGAATCTTTTCAGCCTCTATGAGTTGATCGACCAGCTTCGGATCAAACCCACCGCCAACTCCATTCATTCTAATTGGCATGATGCAGGTCCCTCCACGTTTATCACATAGCTTATGTTAACGATACCCGGTCATGATACAATGATTCAAACATTACGGCTATACCAGGGAGCGCTGAATGCCTTCATCATTAGTCATCTCCTACAGAAACCCAAAAAACCATGACGAACTAGAAATTCGCAATCAGTTACTTCAATCAGCTCTTCGCGACCAACCCAACCAGTGGCCTTACGCCGCTGAGTATCCCATCGTACTATCCAGTGAGTCCCTATCCACAAGCTGGTGTGCCTTTCTAGATACCGAACTAGTTGGTCACGCCAACCTTTGGCCTCGCACCTTAATTCATAGCTCACAACAACATCGCATACCCATTGGGCTTATTGGTAATGTCGCGACTGATAAGCAGCACCGTGGGCAAGGCCATATGCGCTCTCTTATCAGTAACCTAGAACAAATTGCCCAGTCTCAAGGACTCCAAGCATTGATCCTTTGGAGTGATTTATTACAATTTTACCAAAATTTTGGTTTTTCGTCGATTGGACGCGAGTGGCGTTTGACGATTTGCCAACGAAAAAAAATTAAGCCAACAGGGATCTCCTTACAGCAGGGAAGAACCTTGTCTGACGGGGACCTGCTACACATGCTTTCACTACGGCCTAAACTAGAGTGGGACCTGCAACGAAGCCTCGATGAGTTTCGCAAACTACTAGAAATACCCAATACGCTACTCTTTGTACGTCGCTGCGGACTAAGGATTACGTCTTGGATGGTGATTGGTCGAGGAGCAGATCTCCAATCAGTGATTCACGAATGGGGCGCTCAGTCTGCAGAAGAACTCGTATCTGATATTCAAACGATCCTCATGGAATTTAATGCTCTAGAATTGATACTACTTGCTCCTGGATGCCTTCCGGAATCATGGCTAGCATTGTTGAAGCAGCAGTCCAAGCATATTGCATCTCACCCCATGGCTTTAGCAAAAGCGACGGACAGCAGTGGATCAAATGTTTTGAATAATCTGGCCAGAAGTTTCATCTGGGGTCTGGACTCCATTTAACCCAGACGCCCCTCGCTCAGCCCTTCAATAGCTGCAAGGCCATCTGTGGAATGCTGTTGGCTTGGGTTAAAACTGATATACCCGACTGCATCAGGATATTATGCTTGGCCAACTCGGCAGTCTCGTCAGCCACGTCCACATCCTTAATACGGCTGCGCGCAGCCGACAGGTTTTCGACACTGATTGAAATGTTACGGACGGTTGATTCTAAACGATTTTCAATTGCTCCAAGCTCACCACGGACAGAAGAGACCGCATCGATCGCACCATCAATCATAGCTAAACCGCGCTGCGCGCCGTTCTTATCCGCAACTCCTACGTCTTCCAAACCTAACTTGTCAGTATTGACATCAAGCTTAAACGCATCAAAACTGATACGATCAACACCTAGCAGGTTTTGACCACCGGTATTCACCTGAAAATCCAAGGACCCACCGGTTCCATCTAACAAATAAGTCCCGTTAAACTCCGTTGAGTTTGCAATCCTATCAATCTCTTGCTTTAAACTTTGAAACTCCTCGTCAAGATAACGCCGCTCACGCGCGCCAATCGTATCAGACGCTGATTGAACGCCCAGTTCTCTTAAACGAACTAAAATATTCTGGACCTCATTTAGTCCACCCTCGGCCACCTGAATAAGAGAGACACCGTCAGACGCGTTTCGCTGTGCTTGGATCAGGCCTCGGGTCTTTGCGCGAAGCTTTTCCGTGATTGCTAAACCAGCAGCATCATCACCTGCCCGGTTAATACGGTAGCCGCTCGACAATCGCTCGATCGAGCGATCCAGCAACTGGCGTGTGTCACGCAAATGTCTTTGACCGGTTAACGACGATACGTTTGTCGATATTCTTAAACCCATTAGGACATCTCCCGTAAGGATACCATTGATTTAAGAATATCACAGTCATCAGTAAATTCATAACGCAGGACAACGCTAGACCCGTTCGTGGTCAGACGTGGCCATCTAACTCTAATGCCGGGCCAAAAACGAGCGATGTCTCAAGGACTCACCAAGAGACATGATATTTTGTTAATTTGTGGATTTCTAAAATGTTTAAGGAGTGTTTTCGGGTATAAAATCAACACGTCAGTCCGCGCCCGACGTCCTACGGGGCGTGGAGGGCTTAGTTGTCGACATGCCTCCTTGGGCGGTCTCGAGCCGATTTAACGCGTTCAAAGCAGTATCAGCAGCCTGGGCATCCCGCCGCCGCTGTGCAGACCCCTCCAAAATATGGCGACGCTGCCGCTCCAGTGTTTGCGCCTGGACCCCGTGGGAAATAGCTGCTGACTCGTCGAGTAATGCACCCGTAGAGTCTCGAACCAAGCGGTTAACAGCAGCTTTGCCTGCAGTCTTTTTTGCTAACGGATCACCTGTCGCAACAAATCCTGCCACTCGAGCAGCACCGGCACCTGCAATCCTGACTGTCCCGACAGCCCTATTAAAGGCCGCGTCAGGGGAGGTTGGATCGAACACTCCTTGTTCCTTCAAATCTTGATATTTAAAATACATATCGCGCGACGCTTTTAAGCCTACCCCTGATCCTATACCAACTTTTTTCGATGCTGTTGCCGAAAGGTCTGTACCCTTCCAGACCGTCTGCGCAACGGGGTCAACGATACTAGACGCAACCTTTTCCACAACTGCTGACTGCGCCCCCCGCACGAAGACCTGTCCAACATCCTGAAACCCATGCGTCTCTTCGAGTTGGGTCGTTTGCAACTGCTCACCGACCAAGATACCGAGCGCTTTAGAATTCTCATCCTTCAATGCAAACTCCAGCTGCTCACGCACTTGACCAATTGCTAAAGTTTTTCCTACACGACGAGCCATGTCGCCTGTAGTTTTTCCCTGTAGATAACTTTCCGAGATCTCAAGCTGCCTTCGCGAGCGACCTTCAAGCGAATTTGACTCAGCACTAATGCGGCGATCCACACCACCGTCTCGCTGCATCTTATCGACATTTACTAGAGTCTTTTGCCTATTTTTGAACTCATCAACGGGGATATTGTCCTTTATAACATGTCCAGTGGCTGATACTTCCGCGACCGTGTTAGAGGTCGCGTTATGAACAAAATACCGCTGCTCATAGCGATCATTTGAGAAATAGCCGCCCGGAACACGAACATTCTTAGAAGACAAAACAGTCCCGCCTCGCTGCTTTCCATTCTGGTCCGTATAAACCGCAGCGTCAAGTTGACTACCATCCATCCGAGGACGAACCACTACAGGTTTTGTCCGATCAAAAGGATTGGCCAAAGCCAAACCAAGATCCGCCGCGGGACGATAATCCTCGTCAGTCAACACCTCTTCCGCAAAACCCCCGACTTCCGACAAAGACAATCCCTGCGCAGAAGTATTTAATGTCTCAACAATGGTTAACGAGTTTCGATCCAATTGGAATACTGAATGATCGCCCCACCATGAATCAAATCCCAAAAGCTCTGCGTTCCTAGGATGATTCTTGTCATTTAAGTCCTCGGGCAAACCTTCTAAAAACTTAAGGACAGTACCCGGAATCTCTACTTTATCTTTCGAGATCCTAGCGACACGATCGATGGAGTCTTCATCTTGAGACCGCCACTCGACGACCTTTTGATCCCCCTTTTTCAGCGAGTAATAGACGTCAGTCTTCGCGCGCCAAAACACCGCACCGCCACGTATATCCTGATCACTGTAACGACCCAGTACAAACCAAATGGGTTTAGGCTGCTGATTTTCCACATGCTGACGAAATTCCAACAGTGGAAGACCATGCCTAGCTTCAAAGACACTATTGCCGACCTGATACGTAACAACGTCATGAGTCTCTGACTTCACATGCTGCAACCAAGGGACAAGCACTGGTTCAAACTGTCCGCGATCATTTTGCGCGCTTCGTCTAATATACATTTGGTCAACATCATACGGCTCAAGACTACGCCCATAAGGGACTTTCAAAAAAAGCTCATTGATGCCGATTGTAGCGTTTCTTCTATCAATGACAACAGACTGATTCCAGGAGTAAAGCTTACCATCCTCAATGGACAAAACGGGTAAAGGTAACGCGTTTTTTGACACCGCCACCAGCAGCTGATGACCTTTCCCATTGACCGTGGTCCCGTAAGTGATTTTTTCATCAAACAAGAGTTTCAAACCACCCTTACCAACGAGGTGATTCGCTAGATCTAAAAAATCCTTGACCGCCATCGGTGAGTGTTTACCAACTAGAATGATTTCCGACTTAGACCGCGGCTTAAACAAACCCGTTTTAAACGACGTTTTAGTCGCTGCATCTGAGAGAATAGACTCCGTTTGTTTACAAGCCCACAGAGCAAACAAAGTAAGGACACATAGTAAAACGCCCCCACACCTGCTTTTCCAGAAACGCACGCCCCACCTCCTTCCATATGGGATCGGCAAAAACTTATTTATTCTTTAAAGCACTTCATAAAATTCACATAAAGCCGCGGAAAATCATAACAAATCTAGGCGGCTAAAGTGGCTCTAAGAATTGATTCAACAGGGCTACCGCAGCTAAATTAACATAATTTTGAGAGGTTATGACTTTCCAGTTCATCTTACATCAGTGAATTTTAATTTATCAACTCCTTTTCCCTATTTCCGTTCTTCCCTTCTTCAGCGTTTGATTCGGTGCTGCGAATCACCCGTCTGATACGAATTTTAGCCGCTGAAAAATTGATAAGGAGTCCAACTTGCAGACGAGTTGCTTTTATAAACTGGTTCGAGAAAACCAGGCCCACGCTCTTTGTGGACTGAGATGGCGCAAGCGATCAGTCGATCAGTAAGCTCACCGTGGTGGAATTTAGTTTTTTGACCGTGGAATGGGGGAAGGGCGGAATTTGGGAATGGTCGTATTCATAAGCCCACTAAACCACGTGACCGCCAGCGACATTGTGCCATTCTTTGAATTTTTTGTGGAATCTATTTGATTAAGAGGATTGACTCTAATTTTCTGATTTTACTAGACCTGCCTCCTTCATGATTTGTTCCAGGTAGTTAATGTCGAAACTGGCGCAAACACGTTTTAGATTGGTACTGGTACTGCCACGTTTTGCTGGTGGAGCTCCTCTTAAAATATTCATGGCAGTTTATAAAAATTCCTGCGAGCTCTTTAGTCCACATGGCAAAGCCCGCACGAAACTCTTTAGGACTGATTCTGGCAAACACACGCTCAAACGTGCCTTGTGATGGTCACTCTTCAAGAATCTTCGGGACGTCCTTATCGAGAGTTTCCGCACGGGTTGACGCCACCTTAACATGCCACTTCAAATGACTCGTAAAGGCCCAATATTCATAAGTCCCATTGATTTGACGCTTTTTGATTTGAATCAATTGACCAGCTGTGCTTTGCCCATCGAGACGCACCTCAAAGGAAACAGGCAATGCGCTCAAAGTCGACTCATCAGCTTCGGAGGCATAAGCCGAAGCCTTCAGCTGCATCATCTTTTCCATCCATGATGCAAACTGAGCCGACTGCGAACCATCACCACCGTCAAGCGTCCATACGCTGGCGCCTTTTGCATCCTTGGTCGAGTGCGTAAAACGTTTAGACTTATCACCGACAGCAACCTCTGCAGCACGCACGTCTTCAGGACTAAAAGATGTCAACGATCGCTCAAAAAAACGCAACTCAGGCCTTTCAAAATCTGTCACCAAATCACCACTAAGGAGCACGACCGTTCCATCATTTTGATTCAATGCGTAGACATTTCGCCCGCCGTACAGCGTCTTGCCTATGGTCAACCCAATTAACTGTGTACCCACAGAATCTTTGACCAAGAGAGTTTTCTTGGAATCTTTAAGCCCGTAGTCTGCCAGCTTGTCATCACTCACCTTCCCAACAACGCGAATCGCCTCAAGTGGGGAAAAATCACCTACGAAATCTTTGAATTTTTCTGATGCAATAAACTTCTCTTTGAGTATGTCTCCCGTTCCTTCAGCGCGCGCTGAATCACCCGAACGATCTACAGCGATCCACCAACGCCCGGAAGCGTCACTTGCCTTTGTCGCCACAACTTTACCAACGTCCGCTACGAGTTCAATCGAGGCTACAGATGCCTCCTTTAGGCGAACCACAGCCACTTTTGTCGACCCCTGATCATTGACCGGTATCGATGCCCAATAGGCCAACCCTAGGGCCAAAACCAAAGCGACAAACCAAGGAATCAAATCAGATTTCGTATTTCTCATTATTTATTGACCTCCGACCGCCGCTGCCGCTTCGCGCGGCGCGTGGCAATTGCTCCTGAAATCAAGACTAAACCCGGAACAAACACAATCGTCCCGTAAAACCAAAGCATGTCTTCCTTTTTTGTGTGACGAATGCGCACATCTTCTTCCGTTGAAGCGACACCCTTCGCCGTTGACTCCCCAACAAGCCATCGTAGAGCATCCACAAAATACACAAGATTAGCCTGGTTGCGAACCAGCGGGTCACTGACCACGGTGGCATCACTGAAAACCACGACCCGTCCTTTGATTTTACGTTCAGACGCATCTGCTCCATCACTATTTAACTTTTGCTCTACGGCGACGCCGATGGTACGAGGCTCTCGCTTTTCTTTGCCTTCCGTAAATTTGAAGTCGCGATTTTCGTCAGCAAATGTGTCAGACAAACTACGGACTGTGTCGAATACTGACCAGCCGTTTATATCCTGGGCCGTCTTAAGATAGCCAGAGCGAAATGTCAAAACAGCAGCTCGCTGTTCATTTCGCGCGAGGGATTGCACAGATTCGTGAGATGTGAATACATTTGAGAATAAAAACCAAGAATCGGCTTCAGAGCGCGTCGCCGACACATAGTTTGATGCATTTGCCAGAATTGTGGACTGAAACGATGCGCCCATGGTCGCCAACCAACGCACAAGCGGGTCCTTTGCAGCATCCCGTACCCCTTGCGATATTGACGTTTCGGTTGGCATATCGACATCCAACAGAACAAATAATTTCCCGCCACGATCTACGAAATTTTTGAGTGTTACGACCTCTTCTTCCATAAACGGTTGGTCGCCACCAACGATAACCACAGCATCGGCATCCTGTGGCACTTCCTTGGCAGCTCCCTCAGACAAACCAAAGAAACGAATCGTATAATTTTGTTGTCTCAAAAACGCTTCAAGAAGCTTGATGGACTTGAGACCCGAGTCGTCTTCACCTGAAGTCCAAGACAACTCACCGTGACCCCTCGTAAAATAAAGAACCTTCCGCTTTTCAGTCGCAGCCAGTAAGGCTTTCTGGAACTCAGCATCCATGTTGCGAAGTATTTTTCTCGCTGACGTGAGCGTCAAACCCAGGTCAAACCGCTCAGTTTGGTCACCGGCTTTCACGACTACATATCCATTCCGACTGACTTTAAAGGATTCTGCAGCCAAAGGCTGTAATTCCACGTCATAGTATGAAAGCTTGATTTGAGCCGACTTCCTGGCAAGGTCATTGAAATAAAGACGAGCCTGAGAAAGCACTTCATTGCCCTGAGGAAAAAAAACACCCACCTCAACACTTTGATCCAATCCATCTGCAATCGATTTTGTGGACTCACTCACCGACGTGGTCTTCAAATAGCTAAGATCCCATACTACATTACGTTTAACAGCCACGTAATTTAAACACCCAATCACCACGGCCAATATACCAACCTTCAGCCACCCGCGGGTAGACATCAAAACCCTCCGAGGCTCCGCATACGGGCCGCGACCATTACGAGTTTGGGACCACTCCGTCCCAATCCCCATAAAAAATCCAACCACAGCAAACAGCAACCAAGCTGCCAAAAGAGACTTTTCAAGGATCGTTGTAGGCGCTGGTTTTGTTCCCAGAGCCTTGGCATAGATTAAATACAACAAAGCAGATCCAAGAATTAGCAACTGCCACAAAACGGCCAACCGCCAAGATGGCTCCTCGCGAACATTACCGTGCTTGTGAGCCTGCCTCAAACAGGACACAGCCAATGCAATTCCTAAACTCAACAAAACGAGCCCCGCCCCGGTCAACCACCAGTGAGCTCCTACGGTTTGAAAATAGCGCTCTCCTGTAAAAAACAAGACGGCACCGAGAACAGTTGAAATCAACCTAAAGACTTCCAAAAAGCGACGATTCATGTCACGTTCCTCTCATATTCGGCTCACTATCCTTGACAACGACGACCAATAAGCGCACGCGTCGAACACTCTAAAAAGAAAACCACAAGACCAACGTAAAACACCAGATCCTGGAGGTTCACAATTCCATTGCTAAACGGAGTAAAATGATCATTGTGAATCGACAACCATCCAAAAATATCCTTGAAAGGCTGATCAACAACTTTGGCCAGCATCCACATGGTCAATAAAACGACAGTCAAGAAACCACCGCCAACTGCCGCCACAAGTTGATTTGGCGCAAGGGTCGAGGAGAACAGAGTGATCGATATCGTCACCGCACTGAGCAGCATCAAACACAGATATCCCGCGATCACATGTCCCATCGAAATCTTACCGTGAACCAGAATCAAAGCTGGCATATACAAGGACACCAGATGCAAAACCCCTGCAAACAATAATGCTGAGATAAATTTCCCATAAATAACTTGGCGCTCTGAGATCGGCGATGAAAACAATAGAACAATCGTCCCATTTTGCTTTTCCTCAGCCATGAGCCTCATCGCCAAGAATATCCCAGCAACCATACTCATCCCACTGGCAAAATAGAAAAAGTCAGCTAAAACCTCGGCTGAAAGCTTGGGCTCATTACCAACGGCAAATGCATTAAATAGCAAGCCGTCGATAATCAAAACTGCAGCTATGATCACATATCCCATCCAAGTGTTAAAAAATGCTCCGAGCTCTCGCCGAGCCACTTGCCAAGTCTTAAGCATGAGCCCCCCCTTTGGCGTTTCCTGTGTTTGACGAACGGACCAAGTTCATAAAAATTGCCTCCAAACCATCGCCATCGCGGCCCAACTCAAGTAACTCAACGCCCGCGGCAATCATGATACGTGCAAGTTCTGCACGCACGTCACCATCACTCTCAATCGTTGCGATCATACTGTTCGGCTCAACGCCTTTTGCTAAAACGACATCCTTCACACCTTTGATGCTCTTAAGCTGCGCTGGGTTCATATCACCCCGGAATACTGCGACCACACGCATCGCGCGCGCATAGGCTTTATCCAGCTCCGCCTCCTGCCCCTCAGCCACAAGTCGCCCTTTATCAATAATGAGAATCCGATCACACGTTCTGGTGATCTCGGAAAGAATATGACTCGATAGAATAACTGTGTGTTTTCCGCGCAAAGATAATATCAGATCGCGCATTTCCACGATCTGAACAGGATCGAGCCCGTTGATTGGCTCATCCAAAATTATAATCCGTGGATTATGAATAAGAGCCTGAGCGATACCTACCCTCTGCCTGAATCCATGTGACAATTCACCGAGGGTTTGCCATGCAACGTCCTCGAGGTTCGTCTTAACCAGAACACTGGCAACGCGCTCATCGATAACCTGGGCTGGAACATTCTTTAACTGGGCTACATATCGAAGATAGGGCACAACCCTCATCTCGTCGTATAAAGGCGGCTGATCTGGCAGGTAACCGATCAATTCCCGGACCTGATCGGCATGCTCTTCAACACAGAATCCTCCCATCATCGCCGAGCCAGATGACGGCAAAAGAAACGTACCAAGCATTTTAAGGATTGTACTCTTGCCTGCCCCATTCAGCCCCAGAAGACCAACAATTTCGCCTTCATTGATGTCAAAGCTCACGTCTCTTACGGCCGCATGCGGACCATAAAATTTGGAAACCCCCCGCACCTCTATTAACGCCATAGCAACCTTCCGCAATCATTAACTGAGTTACTCATTTTTATAATTCTTACCACTTTGCCAGCCAGTGCGAAAGGCGTCAACTCCTTGGTCAAATAACCGGAACATAATAAACTAAGGAGAGTCTAATTTTTCATCTGGAGACCAAAACATGGAATTGCTGAAACGACCTGGGATGACCGCCTTGACAGTCACCTCATTCATCGCGCTTGCCGCTTGCCGCACAGGTTTGCGTCCCCAGGCAGTTTCTGGGGACCCCGTGGCTGTTGATATCCATGTAGTTGGCATGTCAGACGCAGACTGGAATCGCCCCGAATTAGTTTACACTTTAACTGGTTGTGGTAACGAGAACACATCGGGGACAAAGACCGAGGGCAAGATGTTGAATTTTATGACACAGAACGTTCGGAAAGACGATCGCTGTGACCTTCAGATCATGGGTAACAAAAATGATGCGAGTGTGGGCAGTTGGTTTGAAGCCGATGGCCTCATGTACAATGCCCGTCGCATCATCATTTCTAGCGATCAAGGTAAACTCTCAGGACGGGCTTTCGTGCAGCAGTTATATGCCAAACCCTCCACCGACCCGACAAAACCTCAAGTGACCGCTTGGCAGCTCGCAACGACTCTCAAAGGACCAAAAGCCTTCTCAGGCATCTGCACGTGCCTCATTGGCTGCCTACCGGCCCTTCCAAACAACGTGGCCAAGCTTGAGATCGGCACCCTCCCGACATCTGGATCGTGCGCCTTCGCTAACGTGATAAAAAGCGATGCCAGCCGCATCGAGTGCAGCAAAATGACAGTACAGTGTGGAACCGACTTTTTCGTAGGTCAGTGGCCCGCTGGCTCGGTCGTCGATGGAAGCGCGACTAAGAGTCAATCGCTTCCTGAGCTAGCCATGACTCAAGGGATCCCTGAAGCCATTAGTGATACGACGATTGAAGTTGTATTGCCAAAATAAAGTTAGCGAGGGACTTTTCAATCAATATTAGGAACCCCGAACCAGACAGAGAAATCCCCGTGCGCGATCGAACGCACCGATTTTCACCGGAAATCTCATTCTAGAAACAAAACAACCAGGACGCATCATTTCCGATGATGATCCTGGTTGTTTACGCTGGGGTCGACTAAGGCCGACAAGATGTTTGGATGGTGCAGTTACAGAGCTTCTTCTTAAGCGAACTGACTGTGCCTCGTGCTGCATGCACTCACGCTTGAGAATGCACTCACGTCCAAGTCGAAGTCTTTAGTCTTAGATCCTTTGGCCACTGCCTTGCTTTTCTTGCGGGCAGTCTGCGTTTGGCTAAGTGCCTCATGCTGACTTAGATCATAGTCTAGATCGGACTTCGAGGCTCCCGTATCCCAGTCATGCTGTAATTCATCGGCAAAACGACGAATCCTTCTCGCATTCATCCAGCGGACAAAGAAAAACGGTAAGATGATAGCCAACAACACACCGACCACCCCACCGCCAATCATCAGCTCACGCTGATAACGCTTTGGCGCGATCCCTGAAACCTGTATCGAGGTCATTGACTTCCAAGCAGCATCGTAGCTTGCCGGATTGGCAAAGTTGCTCGCAAGATCACTGTAAGTCATCAAATAAGACTTTGCCTCGCCCGAAACGATCACCTGCATCTGCATCATTGGATAATTATTGACCGTAAGCTGGGAAAACAAAATCAAACCGTCGTTTTTTCCTTTGTAATCAAAAAATCTGTGATCGGTGAACGCAAAGTCTTTCAAGGAAGAATCTTTGGCAAACATATTGCCTATCTCGGCCTTTAACTCCGCAACGGAAGCCTCATCAATCGGTCGGGCCGATGGCATGGTCATGACGGTTAAATTACGAGCAAAGATCGGCTTTGAATAATCCACGTCACCGGTCTGCGCCGGTAGAACTTCTTTCATGACAAGACTCATTCCCAAAGCTTTGCGCTGGATGCTCCAACCGGCAATCGGCGCTATGGAGAGACCCTCGCCCAGATCAACGACGGAGCCATCGGAGATTTCATTCATGGTAGTCGTGGCTGTAGGTTGCTCGTGAACAGGAGCAGCCGCATGCTCACCTGAAGAAATAGCAATGGAACTAAAACCAACCACCCCGCCAATCAAAATGACGGCAGATGCCAGGTGCATTTTACTGGGTAAAAGCCGATAGGAGCGAACTCGGTTCATCTTCATGCAAACACCTCAACAGCAAGAATTAATCAACTACAGCTTCAGCTCGCCTCCCGAAAAATCAGAAGACTTAACATCCTTATACATTATTTTATGACTTTGTAAAGATATTTTATAAAGTTATTTTTATTTTTAATTGATTCTATAGAAAGAGCGGGGTGAACTTACCAAATTTCAAAATATAACAATAAAATTAAGTACTTACAAAACCCCTGCCGCAGATAGCCTGCTTAAACTCCCTTCGCTCAAACACATACTGATCCGCAAATCAGCTAAATCCATGTTCATTAACGATAAATTTAGCTACATTTGTCCGTGACGAACGGATTTATGTAACCGAGGAAGAAACTGAAACCAGTAAGGCAATGCATATGCAACCCCATATAACCATTGAAGGTTTTGGCCCAGCAGCAGTCCCCACAATTTATGGGATTGGCCGAAACTATCGAGAACATGCACGCGAGCTTGGCAACCCAATCCCAGAGGGAGCCCCTGTTGTATTTTTAAAGGCACCGGCGTCCCTACGGTCTTTGACCCAAGGTCAAATGGCCTTCGCAAATGAGTCATTTCACCACGAAGCCGAGCTGGTCCTTAGGATTGGCCAAACCGTACCGGTCGGTACGGTCACTTCAGGCTGGCAAGCCGTTGACGCTATTGGGCTGGGGCTCGATCTAACACGCCGTGAGACTCAGGCAACGTTGAAAGCTCAAGGATTACCTTGGACGTTAGCCAAAAGCTTTTCGGGATCTTCTGTTGTCAGTCCATTGCTGAAGCTGTCTGACTGCGAGGGGCAAACCGTGTTTAACTTTAAGTTCTTCCTCAATGACGAGTTGAAACAAATCGGCACCACAGCCGACATGATCTTTGACGTTCCCTTTTTGATCAGGTTTCTTGCATCCTTTAATACACTTCTTCCTGGCGATCTCATTTTCACAGGGACCCCCGCCGGTGTAGGCCCCATGAAGCTGGGAGATGCATTCACTCTTGAATTGGATAAACCTCACCGAAAATGGTCTGGCACACTCTGACGATGAGGCCCGCCGCATAGCTTACAGGTCTATCGCGCCAGTGCAGCTGCACCAAATAAAGCCTTCAGATCATGATCATTGAAGGCGAGGCCTAGCCCTCCAAATGGAACCGGCCCTTTTTGCTCTTCATATGTCCTAGGATTTCTTTTACGCGTGATATCGTCGACGCCAGCCATCAGATAAATGTGATCTAAAAATAGAACCTGCATATATGCTTTCAGCCGCGCCACACGCCTCCACTCATTGTCGTTGCTCTTAAAGTCAAATGCCTCAAGCGAGAATCGGACACGATCGCGGAAAAAATGTACGTCTAACGCTCCACCACCAGTACTCTCGAAGAGCCCTAGGCGAGCCGTCAAGAAGTACCAACGTTTTGCAAGCTGGAGATTGAAGCGAATTGACTTCCGCTCGGTAATCCGTTCTCGGGTGGTGTTAGACGCTGGAGCGTCGCCATCGGCTGGACTTGTGTCCAATTCTTCCGTTTTTGTATCTCGGACCCCTTCCTGTACGTCGGTCATCCCAACTAAATAAAATCGATCAGGCCTCGTCTTGAAGATAACATTGAAGTACGTCTGTCCGCTTTTATCAGCACGACCCTCCCCATGCGTATCGACCATAATCTGCATTTTGGTTGCTGGCGAAAGAACTTCACGCAGCTCTTTCACAGCAGACTCAATCTCTTGAATCGCCGTATCATCATTGACAAGTTTACCGATGGTTCCTTCACCTTTTTCAATCTTTTCACTGATCAAACGGATGTTTTTCGTAGCGCCTTTGACCTCAAGCATGCTGTCATCAAAGGATGCAATGATTCTATTCAGCTTCTCTTTATTGGAATCATCAAGAACGTCACCCAATGTACCAGTGATTTTCTTAAGATTCGCAAGAGATTTATCCAAGTTCTGGATGATATTTTTCATCCCTTCAGGGTTATCACCAATTGCACCGCGAATGGACGATCCTGTGGATCGCAGGTCTGCAGATAACGTCTCTATATTATCCAGAATGTTTCGTAGTGACCGTTCGCCTTCTTCATTTCCAACTACGTTTGAAAGCGTCCCTGTAATCTTCTTAACGTCTTTACCGATATTCCCCAGCAAAGACATCACACCCTGCATGTCCATGTTTTCGTCTGACTTCGGTAGCAACCCACCTTCAGGAATGTATTCCCCTGTATCTTCTGATCGCATGATTTCCAAGTATACGTCACCGAGCAAACCACGGGTGCGAACTTCAATCTTACTGCCAACTGGCAACTTAACATGACTATCAACTTCAACTACAATTTTTGTGTTATTGATATCGAGCTCTACCGACTTCACTTTACCAATCGTGACGCCATTGGTTTTGACGTGTGTCTTAGGGATAATACCGGCCGCATCCTTTAGCACTGTGTAGTACTGTTTGCGTGTTGCATCCTTCAAGATATTTGGATTTAAGACAAACAGCATATAGCCGAGCGTAAGTAGTGCGACGATGGTAAACACGCCCACCTTAAACTCAGTTCCCATTTGTTTCCACATAATGTACTCCTCGACTTCCCTATCTTCAGATCGGCAAAAAACTCTTCATCTTGAACACGCACACCAAAACAACACAACATAGAGGTTTAAAAAAATTCCATTGGGCCATTAACCTTCCCGCTGAAAAACTGCCTAACAACTGGATCCTTTGTAGTTTTGAAGTCTTCTGGCGTTCCTGCCAAAGCTACTTTGCCCTTATATAAAAAAACGATATATTCAGCTGTCGCAAGAGCAGCTTTTAGGTCGTGAGAAATAACAATTGAGGATATACCCTGGATCTCTCGATTAACATGTACGATCAACTCATCAATCATTTCGCTAACCAGCGGGTCCATCCCAGTCGTCGGCTCATCATATAGTATGATTTCTGGCTTAGCCACCAGAGCACGGGCCAGCCCAACTCGTTTCTTCTCACCTGTTGACAACTCAGTCGGAAATTTATGCTGCATATTTGGCAATCCAACCTGAGCTAGGACGGACTCAACCCGCTTTAACATATCTGGAGCTGACATCTTAGTGTGTTCTTTCAAGGGGAAAATGACGTTTTGACCCACAGTCAAAGAATCAAAGAGCGCAGCGTGCTGAAACAGCATCCCAAACTTTTTACGATAGTCACGCAGCCGTTCATGATCGAAGTCCGTGATGTCTTCACTATCAACAATTATACGCCCCTCATCTGGTTTCAACAGTCCCATAATATGCTTGATGGTGACAGACTTCCCCTCTCCCGATTTGCCAACTATAAATGTAATCTTTCCCCTGGGAATCTCAACGTTCAGGTCATCGAGAACGGCACGTGCGCCAAACCTCTTGGTGATATTTTTGAAGTGGATAATGGCGTTCATGTCACAACCTCAATTGCACATAAGTAATGACCACATCACAGAGCAAGATCGTCAGAAGTGTCATGACAACCGACATCGTCGTAGCGCGCCCTACGCCTTTCGCGCCGCCTGACGCCTGAAGTCCATATCGACAGGCCATCGTCCCAATAATAATGGAGAAGATAAATGCCTTCTCTAGACCATTCATAATGTCTCGCGGTTCAACCAGCCACTTGATTCGATCAATAAAAATTCCAACATCAACATCAAAAACGGCGACACCCATAATAAACGCACCAAACGTCCCCACAAAGATAAACACCCCGCACAGCAACGGGATCATGATCAAGGCCGCAATAACACGCGGGACCACAAGATAATCTATAGGATCAACAGCCATAGCTTCCATGGCGTCAACCTGCTCATTCACTTTCATGGTCGCAATCTCGGCTGTCATCGCAGAACCGGCACGTCCCGTGAGGAGAAATGCGGTCATAAGGGGCGCCATTTCCCGCGTCAGAGCCTTGCCTGTTGCCGCGCCCATGATACTTTCTGCTCGGAAAATCTGAAAAATACCGCCAATCTGCAATGCAAACACGGCACCGGTAAAAAATCCCGTCAACATGATGATATTGAGAGATTGATTGCCTATAAATTCCAAATGCTGAAATATCAAATCCCAGCGCATGGGACGTTTATAGGCTTGCTTTCCGATGTCGATCAAATAAACGAAGTAAGCTTTTACATCACCCACTGGCTGGAGTAAAAAACGTCCTAAAGATGCAATGGGCTTGCTCAGTAAAAACTCACGACTAACTGTCGAGGCACTTTCTGTCATCTGGATTAAATCCCTCAAAAACAAATAGCAAGGTAAACTACTGAGCAAACTCATCTCTGGACATGCGGTCGACGAAAAATGACTAGGTCATTGTCATTCGAAAATGATTCAATCCACAATTGTCTCTATTTATATTGTAGGGGATTTTTTTCCGCTCAGCACTGGGCACAGATTGCCGAGCTAACGAAGATCAACGGAACGTTAGTTCACTTAAACAGGACTCCAACAAAGACCTTAGGCGTTTACCGGTCCGCATTCAAACTCCAAAGTCAGGAGACAGGACGAGCAAAAAGCTTTGAAAAATCTAAAATCCCATCGATCGAGTGAATATCGGCCGTCTGCTCGTCGACACGAAGCCTCCACACTTGCTGCCTTTCCTGCATAATCTCAATTGAACGCGACAGCCGATCGATTGTTTGCTCTTCAGACTTTGCTCGAGCCTTGAGGATAGCCAAGTTATCGGACGATAGCGCGCCAAGATCTGCTGTGACCAAGGCGGGCAGACAGCGATTAAAAACAAGCCCTTCTAGCACATAGCCCATAGACCTCAACTCGCTGCCAAGGACGTCTGCTGCACGAGCTGCGGCTTTATGGGGGGCGCAAACCAATACAAAGCTGGTCGAATCACGCTTTAAAGTCTCCAACACTCTCTCACCAGATCGATGAAAACCCTCGATCACTTCTTGCATCAGCAGAATAAACTCACCAAAACTACGAATTGCTGCAAAACCGGTTACGCTGGTCACGCCACCAAGAACCTTCTCGCTGATTGATGCCACTCGGCCAAGTCCAAACCGCCCTGCCACAACGATTGGCTTGAGCAAACGACTCATGACTTTATTCTCAACAAACCCCGAGAGAACATTGGGTCTTGCTAGAAAATCAAGTGCATGAGAATCAGGAGGGGTATCAACAACAATGAGGTCCCAGTCTGGGCTCTCCGACAGCTCCTGGAGACGAGCTAGGGCCATGTACTCCAAGGGACCGCTTAAGTTTGTGGATGCGGCTACATATAGCGGATCTCGCAGAATTTTGTCGGCAATATGGGGAGATGGGGCGTGTTTGCGGACCATGCTGTCAAAGACTGCCTTTTGATCTAACATAGCCGCGTGCAAGACACCTTTGATACCACTAGAGTTCGGAAACAAAACTGGCCTCAATTCGTGACTCAACTCTATACCCAGGGCTGCTGCGAGACGTTTTGCAGGATCAATACTTAACAAAGCGACACGCCTTCCAAGCCGCGCCGCATGGATAGCCAAAGCAACCGATGACGTTGTCTTTCCCACGCCACCAGCACCTATAATTATGATCACCCGCTGACTCCTAAGCATCCTCTCGACGGGAGAGCCTTCCACAACTGTTACACCGGTCAATCCTGAATTGTTATTCATTATGGATTCCCTCCGCAGAGAGCATAAACTGCCGCATCACTTAGCGGCTCTGGTACATAACCAAGCTCAGGCACTAATACAACGGAAACCCCACTCAACAAGGGATCGGACCCTATGCCATCATAAAAACGTTTCAATGCAACCGCCTGGCGCTCTAGCTTTTCTGCATAGAACACACTGGCCGGCGAGGCAAGATCAGTAACTTTTACCACTGGCAGGCAACGGTTCATGGCTACTGCACTTAGCGCCACTGGAGATGTCCGGATCAGTTTTGGCAAAAATTCAAGAGTCTCACTCACAACAAGCTCCTCCGGAACGCCGACGTAAATCGTGCCACATTCATTCACGTCGGCCAACCAATCACGAACCTTGGTCGTCAAATGAAGAATGGGACCTGCCAACCCTGACTGTATAACCGCATTGGGAGTTGTCATAAGACTCATAAAATGCCCAGAGGCGTATGAATCCATAATCACCAAATCAGGCCGCTGCCGCGGCGATTCGTTTAAAGCATAATAGATGCGACCAAGCAACATCAACTCAGAGAAACCAGGGATCGATGTGAAAAAACTATGCAAAATCTTGTTCGAAAAGATCACATCGAGAAGGGATGACTTCATCAAATGCTTTGTAATAAAGTCGCGAAAATTTCCACCCGGAGTAAAATTAGCCACGCCCAAAGATCCCGCCCAGGTTTCCTCGTGCCCAACGCCCGCAAATCCAAGGAGTGGACCTACCTGCTCGACTACAGATTGCTCCACGATTAATACTCTTCGCCCCAGAAGCTGCGCGCGTTTGGCCAGACAGCAACTAAGCAGCGTCTTGCCAATCCCACCTTTTCCCGTGATCAATAAAAAACGGCGACTGACCAATAAATCATCAATAAAGCTTTTTTGACTCACGCTGCACGCCTTGTAATAGCTACATAGTAACGAGGAAGCAACCTCTCTTGTACCGCGGTTTCAAGTAATTTGGTAGCAGACTTTGACGCCCCCAAGCCGAGACCAGATCTGCCATCCGAGGACATTGAAAGCTTACCACCACCATCAATGCGACTTGTATCGTAACTCACCAAGAATATATTGTCTTTATTCAAGGGGGCAAACACCTCCCAATAGCGCAAGTCACGACCATCCCGCATCCTTAGTGACGCTTCATTAAAAGCGGTGACCCGATTCTCGACCCCCAAAACCACAGGACGCGAAGGACCATAGTGACCGGATGAAACAACCTCATTATCCCGTTCGAAAATACTGTAAGCAAATAAAATTTCATCCATCCGACCAGCAAGACCGCCGGCATTCAAAATCTTTTGCAAGTAGTTACGGACGTCAGCCGGCTCACTTCGAATCTGACCTTGCATATTCACGAGTTCTCGAGAAATAAAAACCTGGTACAACAAGGATGCTGCAAAACGGTCTCGCTCCAAAACATCACCTTTGACACAACAGTAAACTACTAGGTACTGGTTCGCACCCCATTTTAGGCCCACATACCAGCTAGCCTCCCTTTCCTTCCGCAAGCTACCCACAAGCTGAATATCAAGCCAGGACACCGCCTCAAAAAACACGCCACCCATGACCGAAAGATTTACCGGAACGCCACGATCAGATTGTTCAAGATAATCGCGGAGCGGTATAAACTTTTGAGATAAAAGCCATCCCACATGGGAACCTATAGCATCAAACTCGCGCTTCAAAAGATGAAAGTCCTGAGACGCCTCTGCCCCAACATCACTGATCACAATCAAGCCCAAAGTTTCCCCACCGTGACGTATAGGGACCAAACACTGCATACCGGAAGTCATACTTGACACATCATCAGACTGGTACACTGCAGCCCCCTCGACGAGACGAACACCGGCTCTGAGGGGCACAGGGCTTATATCTGAACCTCCTGCCAATAGCACCTGGGTGGAGCCCAAATCTTCCTCTGGGACAAAAGTTTTCTCTAGTTCCTCAGCCGAAACGACAGTCTGACCACTGTTAACTGCAATCGCTCCACCAGAAACATGCAGCATCAAGGTCGATCTAATCGAATAGTAAGGCGCAACAGCAACCAACATGGCATTTGTCTCCGCGATTGGAGCCGAGCTAAATAAGACTGAATCCGTCTTTAACGAGTCCGAAATAAACACCATATAAGCAGCATCAGGATAGACTAACTTTAAAATTTCAATTGTCCCCCTTAGGTCTTGCCTAAAATCCGAGTCGTTGTTGACTGCTGAAACAATGTAATCGAGATGCTGCGACTCAATTCCCGCATGACCTAGCAGCCCAGGCCTGGACTCGACTTGATTGCCATTATCACCCAGCATTTGAAGACGCGGCTTTATGCCATGCCCCTCCATCACTCGTTGTATATAGGCCACTACACCAAACATACCCTTGCGATCAGCAAGTCTAATAGCGCTCTCCAAATAATCACCCCGACTTGACTGACCTTGGTTTATCAAATAAGAACCAAACCACGCATAACAGAACGCCTGCACCAGGACGTTGTCTTCGACTTTGGATTCTCTTAATGCGAAATCAAATACCTTTTTTATCCGACGCGAACCTGTTAGCTCTCCCGATCGAGCATAAATGAGGGACTGCACCGTCCTGGTCTGGAAATAGTTATTAAGCGGACTATGCACTCTCCTCAAAGCAGCCAGGAGCCGATACATCTCCGCATTGCGCATAATCTGCTTGCCGTACTCCATCTCAAAGAAAACTGGGAATATCGTGACAAACAGCCCCACAAAATCCCGCTGCCATGTTGGCAAAAGCTCAGACTGAACCGTCGACAAGTACTGACCCACAACTTTCGAAAATCCGATACGTGAGTGATCATCTTCACCTTTTGCAAAGACAAGCATTGTCGTGACGATGTTACTAAAAACATCATCACGCCCCCCGACAGCGCGACGCCGTCGCATAAAATCCTCGCCAACCTTCACTAAACGCTGACGTTTTCCGCAAAGCAGTAAGCCGAAAAGTAATATCGCCATCGACAGCGGACTAACCCAGTTTCTGGTTGGAACGGTTGCTCGGACTTGAGAGTTCAAATCTTCTGCAGTACTAAAGTCTCCCGATAACAAATCCAGATATTGATTAAACGCAAGCAAATGAGCATAATCAACACGATCATGTTCAGGCTCAATTTTTTTGAGAGCCTCTTTCATATGGAAGACAACATCATCAAAACGACCCTTAATGTAATCCACCGACATCGCTCTTTGCATGGAGACGAAGCCCGATACACGCTCGAGACCGTCGTGCCTACTCAGTCTTTCAGCAAAGTCAAAAAGCTTATAGGCGCTAGTAACACTGCCCCACATGGGTAAAAGTCCTGCCCGTTCAGCTAAAAATTTGATCGCCACTGGCACCGGAGCTCTACCTTCGAGAACATCACTCCTTAGGGTCGCGTGCGCAACCTTCATCAAAACGGCATCCTGCCGCGCTGCAACGGTTGTCAACAGCCAATTGAGCTTCGCACCCAAAGAGTCAAATCCACCGTCACCTCTTTTTTTTGCACTATTAGCCCAACACAGCTTCAAACCCTTGACAAGAGGCGCCGTTGAGGATGCCCCCCATAAGAAATCGAGGAACAAACCAAAATAAAAACTCACAACGCCCCAAACCCCCGCCCGGTGGGCCTTTGCCCCGTATACTTCTCGGCCTTTTCTGATTAATGAAAGGGCCTCAGAGATGTTACCGCATACGATATTTAGGTGGACTGACTTCGCGACGGCAGCGACATAGGAGTAAGAAGACATAGGCTGCTCAAGCAATTCGGCGTAACGCTGTAAAGCGACCTTGAAATTGGTTTGCCCAGCATTAACATCCGCAAGCCGCTCAATAATCTTGTTACGAATGCTAATATCGGTGCCGGGTATAGTCTTCAAGTCGACAATATCCAAAGCAATCCGGTAGTAGTTGTTGGCTGCTGTCCAACCATGTTTCAATCGAATACTGTCACCAGCTTTGATATTGTAGGTGAGCGCCAACTTCTCGGTCTCTGGTGTGAGCTGGTTTTGATTTCGACTTTTGTTGAGATGTTGTGCAATTGAAAACAACATTTGATCTTTGGGATTATCTACTAATTTTATCAGATTCCAAGCAATCGCTCCATGCAATGCTCTTTTTTCGTGAATATCAATCACATCATATAGAGCATCGCGTACCTTTTTGTGAATAAACATGTAGGCTTTACCGAGATGTTTGAGCCCTGATGGTTCTGGACAACGGACGATAATTCCTTCTTCGATCGCGCGATCAATCATTCTTATCACACTGATTGAGGAATTTTTACCCCCTAGCAATAGCGTTTCGTACTGAAAAGACATGCCACAGGTGGCCGCAGTTCTTAAAGCCAAAAGATCGGCTCCACGAAACTCAGTCAACCGCCCAAGGACCAAATCCACAGCGGTGAGACTTACTTTAGCGGAGTGAATTTCCGCCATATCCCACTCCCAACCACGATCCTTACGATTCAATCGAATCAAATCCAATGCTACCAATCGACGCGTAATTTCCACAAGTCGCATAGGAACACCGCCACTTTTCATGAGCAAGTGCTCAACCAGTTCTTTCGCGACTGGGTCGCTGAGCCGAAGTAGTGATGTAACAACGGACCGTGAATCGTCCATAGTCAAAGCCGATAGCTGAACTTCTGCGTAGCGAAGTTTTAGTCCTCTGAATTTTTGAATAAACCGCCAAAATGGACTGCCCTCTTGAACCGCTTCGATACGGCAGCCAAGCACCAACTGGAAACGCAATGAGTTTGCATTTGAAAAAAATTGATCAATTAATGCCAAACTTTTTTCGTCAGCCCAATGCACGTCGTCAAGAATCATAACGAGCGGCTGAGCCTCGGGAACTAGACACCTCGTAAAATCAGAAAATGCCTTAGTGAACCTTGGATATCTCTCACCCTCAATATCGGTGCCATCTTCCGGCTCTGGCACGTCATTTAAATACGGCTTTAAGCCTGGCACGACACCGGCAACAAGATGTGCATCGGGACCAATGATTTGCTTGATTTTACGCGACAGCACATCGGCATCGACCGGTGACGTCTTGGCGGTCTTAACAAGTAACTCGTTGAACGCGTTTGCCAGAGCGTTAAACGGTAAAGCGTTTTCATGTTGCGTAAAAACACCACTCAAAAATTTTATCCGCCGCGATGCAAGGTTACCCCTAAATTCATTTAAGACTCGAGTTTTTCCGACTCCCGCTGGCCCTGTGAGGACCGTGATACGCCCCCTTGCTTTGGCTTCGGCAACCTGGCTATACTCATGCAAAATCGCATCAATCTCCTTGCCGCGACCATGCAGCGGCAACTGTGCAGAGACTGCAAAGAATGCGTCCTTTAATGCCAAAGGGAACACAGGTACACTGCGGGGCTTTTGTTCCCAAAGGGCCTTGGCCCTGAGCAAATCAGCTGATAAAGAAAAGGCCGTTTGGTAGCGATCATCAGGGCGTTTCGCTAATAATTTTTGGATAATTTGACCAACAACGGTAGGCACATCGGGTCGCAGTACCTGGACCGGTTCTGGTTCTGCCGTTTGGTGGGCTCTCTCCAAAGACTCCCGATTATCACCACTAAAAGGCGGGTGCCCAGTCAAGATCTCATAGAGAACACAACCAAGGGAATAAAGATCAACACGGTGATCGGAGGCTCCAAAACCGGTGGCCGTCTGTTCAGGGGCCATGTAAAGAGGCGTTCCAGCTCTATCGTCAGCAGCAGCATCATCTCGGCCCATCACGTCACCTAAGCGGGCCACACCGAAATCTAGAACTCTCACATGGACGCCGCGAGTGTCACCCGGGGCTTGACTAACGATAATATTTTGGGGCTTGATGTCGCGGTGGATGATATTTTTACCATGAGTGTAATCCAAAGCATCCGCAACCTGGAGTCCAACCTGAAAGAAAAAGGCCAAATCCTTTCGGCCATCATCAGCCAGGGTTTCCTTTAGGTTTTTGCCTCTGGCGTAATCCATGACGATATAATAGCCACGACTGACGTCTTGAGAGTCCTCTGCCTGGAAAATTCCTAGCTCATGAAATGCGATGATATTTGAGTGATAGAGCTGGCTCATCAGAGCCGCTTCTTTTTGGAATCGTAAGAGATCCGTCGACGACATCTTTTGATTACGCAGAATCAGCTTTACTGCGACGTCGTTTGAAGGATCATCGACATGAAAGGCCCGGTAGACGGCACCCATGCCACCCCGACCAAGCTCTTGCTCAATACAGTAGCGTTGGCTGATCCATTTACCAGTAAATCGTTTCAGAGGGTCCGTCACGCCGCCTCCACGCGGTTGCAAGTCTCCAGACTATATAATAAATCCCGGATGTTAACTTCGGCTGCCCAAAGCAGTAGCATTAGTGCCCGCCGTATGAACCCCGCTTTGACGACCGCGCATTTGACGTGTAACATGTCAAAAGCTTTTAAGTTTTCAGCTATTGTAAGAAAAATCACCAGCTGAAGCATCACGCAACAAACATGAATTACGAGGACCGCCATGTCACAGGCTAAGCCGAACGCTTCACTTAAGCTTCCAAACTTCCATAAGGCCGCAGCTGAGGACATTCGGCACTGTAAAATTATTGGCACACTTGGCCCTTCGTCGTCTAGCGAGGCTGTACTGCGCGAATTGATATTGGCCGGACTCAATATTGCAAGACTTAACTTCAGTCATGGCGATTATGAAACCCACAAAAGAAATATCGATCTGATTCGTCGGTTATCAGAGGAAACCGGACACCCGGTAGCCTTACTCCAAGACCTGCAGGGCCCAAAGATCCGCTGCGGTAAATTGCTAAATGGCGGTATTGAGATAAAGACTGGAGAAACCTACACCCTCGTTTACGGCGTTGAACAGACGAATCCCACTGTGATCCCCATCGATTACAAAGATCTTGTCAAAGACGTCGCCGTGGGTCAAAGGGTGATGATGGATGACGGTAACTTCATCCTGCGCATTGAGGATATAAAAGGTCAAAACGTAATTGTCAGGGTAGAAAACGGTGGTCTCTTAAAGCCAAGAAAAGGCGTCAACTTTCCTGACGCAAAGCTCTCTCTGCCAGCAATGACGGAAAAAGACAGCCGCGACTTATTGTTCGGCATCCAAAATGGAGTCGACTACGTCGCTCTATCATTTGTGCAAGACCCGTCTGACATCCACGGCATTAAAAAGATGATTAAAGCAATGGGATCTGACATTCCGGTCATTGCAAAAATCGAAAAGCTACCCGCGATTGCGACCATTGATGAAATCGCGCAAGCCGCTGATGCTCTTATGGTTGCGCGCGGCGATCTTGGCGTGGAAGGCAATGTAGAGCGGGTGCCAGGCTATCAGCGCATGATTTTAGCGGCGGGAGCACGCCACGCCAAGCCAGTCATTGTGGCCACCCAAATGCTAGAGTCGATGATTGAAAACCCACAGGCAACACTGGCCGAAGTCGCTGATGTCGCCAATGGCGTACTTGACGGCGCAGATTGCGTCATGCTGTCGGGTGAGGTCGCCTCGGGAAAGTACCCAGTCGAATGCGTGAAGACAATGGCAAGAATCATCCGCGAAGTCGAGCACTGGACATTTAAGCGCCCTGATCGCTACTCTACGGATGATCTTGATCGCTCTCGCACATGGGAGGACCACGAAGCGATTGCTCGCGCCGCCTGTGAAGCTGCAGACTCCCTAAACGCAAAAGCCATTGTCGCTCTGACATTGACGGGAAGCATTGCTCGCAGCATGGCGAAGTGGCGCCCTAAGACTCCCGTCATCGCCATTTCCCCTCGCCCTGAGGTTGCTGCTCGCATCAGCCTCATTTGGGGATGCTACGGCGTACAAAATCCTCTATTTTATAATACAGACGAACTACTTCAGCAGCTTCCAGAATTACTAAAGAGCTTTGGCATAGTCGATTCTGGGGACACTATCGTCATCACCGCCGGCATCCCGATCAACCAGGTTCGTCCGACTAACATGGTCAAAATTAATAGGATCCCCTAACCTTATGCCAGCCACTCGATTTCGTCCTTGCTCCTTGCTGCGGTAGAGCATTGCATCGGCAGCTTTTATCACATCATCGCCCAAAGCCTTGGTTCCGGGTGGCACAAAGCAAAGGCCCATACTACACGTTACCCTCACCACCATATCGTTAAAGCGAAATTCTGACCTAAAAATCTCATCGCGAATGTCATCGGCTTTTTTCATCAAGGATTCAAAACCAGCCCCATGCAGTACCACAATATATTCGTCACCACCATATCGACCTGCGAAGTCCAACGGTTCAAGCCTGTCGGGCTTTCTAATGATATGGCCAACCATCTTGATCACCTGACTGCCAACCAAATGATTCATCGTGTCATTGATTCGTTTAAAATGATCCAAGTCCAGCATCAAGACGGCCATCCCTGCATCTGAGCTAGCACATCGCTCTAAGGCCTTATCAAACTTATTCAAGAACCCACGCATATTGCACAAACCAGTCAACTCATCGGTGAGACTCATAACCGCTAACTTGTGAATGGCCGTCCGTAACTCATCTGCAGCGATTTTGTGATTAATGACAGTTATCATTTTTGATCTCAGAATCGACAAGCTCGTGTTTGATGAGATCACATCATCAGCACCCGCATGATAATTGTTTGCGACAGTTTGATCGACACTCTCATCAACAGGGGCCATAACGATAATTCCCGTATGACGCTTCCCATCCAGTCTTCGGATATTGATCGTTAAGGCCTCTGAAAACCCGCTTTCAAACCCACACATGATCACAATATCGGGATGATGCTCCTTATAGACTTCAAATGCCTCGCGCACGTCGTTCTTTAGGAACACGCGACTAAGCAAATCACCAACCGTTTCCTCAAGCGTAATACGCATCACACTGCCTTCACTTCGATTGTGACAGACAAGCAACAAGCTAACGGGCCTTGACGGCATGCGCATTACCACAATCAAACCTCCTCACGCCTAGGGTTGTCCCAACCCGTGGAAGGTATCGACAATTACCTTAGATCCATTAGACGTAAATACAAAAATGATTTTCTATACAATAAATACAGGCTCTTACGGAAAGGAGGCCGCTACCGGAAAGCCTAACTCGATAAAGCACACCCCTTTCACACCGATACCATCTATAATTAACAGAGATTCAGGAAACGCTAACATTGAAAACCGAGCCTAGATCAATTGAGCCCGTCTCTTCGCCTGAACCTTCTGGGCGAAGACAAGGCTTTTTGAAAAGTCAGCGCATTCGGCCGCTGCGAGTCTTAGGCGTCTCGTTTGTAATTGCTTCACTTTCCGGACTAGCTTGGACCTATTGGTGGCTTTCCGCACTGGGCATCTTTGAAATCGACAAGAATCGTATTTCCGCGCTCCAAAACTACCGATATAAAGACAATTCGATCGTATTAGATAGCGAGCAACAGAAGATTGGAGAATTTTTCGATCGCTACCACGTTTTTGTCCCGTATGAAGAACTTCCAAAATCATTTATCAACTCATTGATTGCGGTTGAAGACGCTAAGTTTTTTGCTCACAAAGGCATCGACCACAAGGCTATTGTTCGCGCCATTGTTGCTCGACTACGATCAAAACCCTCAAAACAGGGAGCAAGCACAATCACTCAACAGCTAGTGAGAAATACTCTACTACATCGAGAGAAGACCATCGAAAGAAAAATTCAAGAGATAGCCTGGGCACTTGAGGTTGAAAAACAACTGACAAAGGAGAAGATTCTCGAACTTTACGTCAATATTATGTTCCTGGGAAATGGCAGCTACGGTGTTGGAGCAGCCGCTCATCGCTATTTTGGTAAAGAGATGCGCCACATAACGCCGGCCGAAGGCGCTCTTCTTGCGGGTTTGTTTCAATCCCCTAGCCGTTACAATCCGGCTAAATTCCCGGATCGCGCAAAGCAGCGACAAAAGCAAGTCATCGCCGCCATGAAGCGTCAAAAGATGATTAGTAGCTCAGAGGCTACCGCGATGGCCGAAGCAAAACTAACATATCGTGAATACAAGTATATAAACACTCAAGCGGCATCATGGTTTGTCGATTACATTTCCGACTCTCTAAAGAAGCTCCGTCTTGAAAACCCTCATATCAACAAGATGTCTGGTCTTCGAATTCACACCACATTGAACTCTAAACTGCAGTCTTTGGCTGAAAAAACGATATCCTGGTACGATGCAAGATTAGATGATCTGGCCAATCGAACTGGAAAGGTGAAAGTTCTCGGGACATCAGAATTCAAGCATGCTGCGATCGAGGCCTCGATGCTCGTCACAGATCCGAACACAGGCGATATCCTTGCCATGGTCGGAGGTCGCAACTACAAGCGGTCCCAGTTTAACAGAACGACCTCAGCGATGCGATCGCCAGGGTCTGCCTTTAAACCTGTCGTATACGCGGAGGCGTTGCGTCGTGGCTACAAGTGGAGTGATGTTATTTATGTTTCTCCAGTCAATATTGAAAATTATCGCCCAAAAAATATGGAAGACGACTACCTGACGGAAACGACCATGATGCGCGCCTTCTATCGTTCTATGAACTCTCCGACGATCGAGATAGCTAGCGAAATCGGACTCCCCGCAATAATCGACCGCGCAAGACAGCTGGGAATTCGCTCGCCCATAAAGCAGGAATTCGGATCAGCACTTGGGTCGTCGGATGTGACGATGATGGACATAGCCCGTCTCTACGGAAGTTTCGCCAATCAAGGAATACTGACTGAACTCGCGCCGATTACCAAAATCACGACAGCTGACGGCGAGGTCTTATGGGAGCGTCCTATACTCGAAAAACGCCAGCGCCGTGCCATCAGCGAACAGATAGCCTACCTAATGACCCAAGGAATGCGCGCTGTCCTCACAAGTGGGACGGGATTCACCAGCGCTGACCTTGCCTCCGTTGCTGCCGGAAAGACTGGTACAAGTAACGATAGCTCTGATAATTGGTTTTGCGGATATACGCCAAACATGGTATCTGTTGTCTGGGTTGGTACTGACGAGCATGCCCCCATTCATGCAAAGGCCTCAGGCAGTGCGTTAGCCCTACCTATTTGGGACCAGTTTATACGCAACTCTTATCCCGTCAGACCGCCAACAAAATTCAACCGCCCTGAAGGTATTGCAGAAGCTCGCATCCACCCTCTCTATGGACACAAAGTTTCGAATGGGGGAGCGGCCATGTTTTTCCTTCAAAACAACCAACCGATTGAAACGTCGTCGGCACTTGAAGCTATTGACCGAACGAGCGAAGGAACTTACCGCAATGTTTTTAGACATTAACAGACGTGCAAAAATACTCACGCTCGCCGTTTTAATCTCGGCTCAGAGTCCTATGTCGCACGCCCAATTGGAGAAACCCGCATCACCCTCAACACAACCATCAAGCACGCGGCATGATCCACAAAAAGCAGGTCATCATCGACCACCCACCAACCCAACAGCTTCGAGTGCGACTGAAGATACCTGCCTGAAGCTATACACTAGATTTATACCATCCTTTAAAGAGCTATGGAGTAAACGGTCCAAAGATTTAAGGATTGAGCATACTGACGGGTATGCATTAATTGACGAAATGACGCCTGAACATTGCAAAGATGAGGAAACAAAACTTCAGTTTATCACGCTCCTTGCTAAAATTCTAAATCATCACACGGGCCGGGTTGGTATTATTCTACCAATAGGCGCCAAGCCACACTTACGCCTACTGATAGCTGCATTCGAAAAGCGCGCACGACATGAGAATCTCGACCCACAAAAAGTTTTTGTGATCATCGACAACCAGGGGAAGCCAGAAAAAACCGCTGAGGGCTTGGCCTCGTTAATTTTCGAGCACAAAGTCTCCACCATCATTGGTGGATCAGAACCAGATGATGCCAATTTACTGAAGATGTGGGCACCCCGACTGCAGATACCGTTGTTTTTATTGATTGAACCTTCAGGTGGAACTACCCCATCGCCGTTTATATTTAATGCATATCCAAGTCAAAAAGTCCTTGCTGACGCTGCCGTTGCCGGCAACCAACGCTTTGGCCATAAACGCGTCTCCCTACTCATGCCGAACGATCAACGGGCACAACGATTCATTGGACACTACACAGAGGCCGCCAAGAAAGCTGACATCTCCGTTATTCATCAAGTTACCTACGACGCCAAACGTTTTGATCTAATGGAAGCAGCTGCCCGAAAAATCTTTCGACTTGACCCTATCGAAAGACGCGATGAGCTAAAAAAACTATATGAAACTGCTAAAAAACATGCTCAAGAGAATGGGGAGCGATTTAATCCAAAAATGGTCGCCTTACAGCCAGACATTCAACAAGATGCCATCATGATACCCGATACATTTAAAATCGTACGGCACTTTGCCAAGATTTTTCGCTACCTCGGTGTTCGTCACATCCCTCTTTTCGGACATTATGAATGGCGCAGCAAAGGTCTTATCACTCCCTGGGATGGCTTCCTAAACGGATCATACTTTGTTGACCTTCAAGGATCCTATTTAGCACTTCCGGCACCGATACGCTTGGCCACAAACGACTCACCGCTTCTTCTACCACCTGACAAAGTCGAACAAGCTGACTTTTCCCTTTTAGCCTGGAGAGCCGTAGAAGTCCCATTACAATTGTCCCAGAAAAAAACCGAACTGCGTCGCAAACTCAACAAGCTGGTTCCAAAAACAAAGGAGACTACGACGGGATCGGCAACCGAACCCTCAGCCCCAGTCACCTATAGCATGGATAACAATATTCACTGGACCCCATCCCTATTTTCTGTCACCCAAAAAACAAGCTCGTCTGGCACAATCCAACTGCTCGGACCCTAAACTAATGTCTATCCCAGATCCTTGACCACAATCGTACCAGCAATGCGGTCGTGAAGGGTTCTGACTTTACCGTCATTGAGGGCTAGGAATACCCAATGCCGAAAACAATTGAAGATAATACTGACGAAAAATAACGGACCATAAATATCACCAGACTTGGCTGACCTCCCCTCGTAATTATAGGGATAGACGGTAGGAAAATCAAATGAAGCGGTTTGAAGTCAACTAATTTCGAGGGCATCCAAAAAGCGCACTGATACTCTTCAAAAATATTAATGAGCATCTAGCGTTTACAATGACTCTAGCTGAACATTAATCACATCGTTAATCACACAGGCCTCAAGTGCCGACACGGTGGACGCTTCGACCTCCAGCACCAGAGATGACGCTCGCATCAGCTGCCCCTCTGGATCGCGAGCTGCATCAAACAGCACACTATATCCCGTGCCTGATTCCATTAGCCTCGCCGAGCGAATATCCCCCGCGATCGTTGTTATAGAAAATGGCCCTGGGCAATTCATTCTCCACGTGAAGAGGTCACGATCAGAGAAATTTAGTAGGGACAAAGTACCCTTCGTATCGCCCTGCGGCACCTTGAGCGTCGCTGCAACACCAGCATCCCGATCCTTTCGTATCAAAGCCACAGAAACGGTCCCTATACTTTTATGATGAATGCGCGCAGCAAGCTGCCTTGCAGATCCACCTAACGCAATCTCATAAACCTCGATTGACGCATCCCCAACCGAGCATCCCCAAGTCACCTGACTATCACCTGGATGCACAGCGGGCTCTCCCAATCTATAAAGGACATCACGAAACATCACATACGTTTGACGCCTTTGATCGGCCAACATCACCAGCCCCTGGGAGGTGGCACACAGCAGAGTGTCCTGTTGATATTTTAATTTTAGCGCCTTTGACCCCAGAGTCCATTGACCGTTGATGCGGACAAAAACCTTAATTTTGGAGCGCGATGTTAAGGCTTCTGAGCCGTGCAACACCCAGCTTGCCTCGACCCTCAAATCTCCCTCAACAACATGGCAGGTGTTTACAACACGCCCAACGGGCAACTCATCGTTAGGCATCAATTCAAAACCACGAAGATCAACGCTGAATGTTGTCGTCCGCGAATGACTTGCTAAGTCCGATTGATTTATTGGAATAGACGTAAACTGAGACAAGCACCTGGTCATCAGAAGCTTCTGTAAATCGTGTGGTACCACCGGCTCTGTGATTTCCGGAGTCAAGTCTTCCGTGGCATCGGCAATAAACTCTGCATGAGACGCAACCCGCACATAAAGCCCTGGAGACTCCTTTTGTGCGCAACCCTCCCCTTGACTTACAATGCCCACAAGTTCCAGCTGCCCATTGCTGTTCATAGCAACCATGGGACCACCACTATCTCCTTGGCAGCTGTCACGACCACCCGATGTTAGGTCGCCAGCACAGATTGTCGATTCTTGCACGTCAGGAAACATGTCCTTACATAGATCTTTTGTTAGCAACGGGACCTCGACCTCATGGACCGCACTATCATAAATAGATCCAATGGAGGTCAAATTACCAAGCCCGATCACCAGAGCTTGCTGGTGAAGACGTTCAGGAAGATCAACATCGCGAGCGTACTGAATAGGAACAACGGGCCGTTCAAACTGCGCGTCCGCATAGTCTTCAAGATAAAGCACAGCGATGTCGAAGGCGACATCAGATGGGTCATACTGGGGATGAACCATAACGCCCTGAACCTTCACAGGATGATTCACATTTAGATGATTGCCATCGGCAAACCCAAGAGCCACATGCAACGTGTTTATGGTCTCAGCATCAATACAATGGGCCGCGGTGATCACGACCCGGGCCTCAACCAGTGCACCACCGCAAAAGCCTCTGGACGACTGGGCCGTATCTAGGAGCTGAACAAACCATGGCCTGTGCTCGGAAACCGGTTGGCCACCGACCACCCTAACCACTGCTCCACTGGGACGTAGACATGAAACTAGAACCAACAAAATGACTGTCAACTGCACCATTCCAACCATGCGAACACCCCGCCAATGATCTAACCAAACCGAAGCACATGCCATTGGAGATACTGCCTAAAATCATGCCCTGCAAGATCAAACTGTCAGCAAACCTTAAAAGTCTGCTGCAGTCTTGAACGGGAATCGTTGCCAGAGAGGAGCGCAACGATCTGAGGTCGGAACTCGTGAACGTAATTACCCCCGTAACTATCTGTTTCTATGACCAAAAAAAACCTTCCTCAGCTCCAAGTCGCGACTGCCGAATCTCTCCTTGATTGGGGACGACAAGGTTGCTCGACTCTGATGACGGGTTTAGGGAGGGACATCACAATGCCAGGTTATCAGCTAAAACTTAAAGAACGACGCATCAGTGATCGTAAACGCTTGACGGGGTTGATGCCCGGCAGGTTTGTCGTTGACCAGAAGGACGTGGATGCAAAGCCTCTCGATGTCAGTGCCCATGGGCTTGGTATCGTATGCGACACACAGATTGCCGTAGGCAGCAAGGCCATTTTACATATTGGAGAGCGCCAGATACCGCTCGAAGTTTTGTGGTCTGAGCAAGACTTTGGAAAGCATGACATGTGGCGTTACGGGTTAGTGTGTTCTGACCAAAAAATCAATATCGAATCGGAGTTCAGAAAAGCAGGTTGCTTAAAGTAGTGACCAGGAATTGCCGCTGAGCCCTCTCGATACGAGATGACTGCGCAGTATGGATGATAAAAACTCGGGAGCGGGTCTCACAACCCGCTCCCAAAGAGGCGACGCTATAGCGCCCCAAAAAAACACGTCTGAGCACACATGACCAGCGAATGTTACGGCGTGATCACGAAAGAAAATTTGACGACATACGTATCGACATGAGTTCCCCGGCTGCTTGGCTTAGTTGCCTTAACCTCGACCGCATAGGCCCCAGCTGCAGCAGAGACAACGCCAGAAACTTTACCAGTCGCAGCCTCGATAGTTAGGCCGGCCGGCAAACCGGTCGCTGAGAATGTGTATACATCGTCGTCGCGAGAACGCGTCTTCTGAATCGTGAATTCAACGGAGGCGCCAATCTGAGCCGATTGATCGCCGGGTGATTGAATGCGACCGGACGAGGCGCGATCATCATCGCGGCGACCCTGATCCTCACGACCTTCTCGCTCGTTCTCTTGCTCTTGCTCGTTCTCTTGCTCGTTCTCTTGCTCGTTCTCTTGCTCGTTCTCTTGCTCGTTCTCTTGCTCTCTTTCATTTTCGTATTCACGCTCGCGGCCGCCTTCAGCTTGGAGTGCTGATGAGCTCTTGCCTCCGAGTATTCCTTTCGCGGAATCCGCTCCGCAGCTACTTACCGCATACAAACCCATCATCATCGAGGCCATTGTCACTGACTTCACTCTTAGTCGCATATATAAACTCCTATTCATGGTTTTTGCGGACAATGATTCGCCCGCAATACCAACATAGCGAATACTCGCGAGATCAACGACTAACATTGCCCTAAACGTTTGAAGGGATTTGAACGGATAAGAATACTCTCTCACCCAGGCATAGGGACATACCTTGGCCCTAGCTGTCACTCCAGTGGAAAAATCACGTGGGTAATAGAGCCAATCATCCGCCGTGTAAACCCAGCCTTTGCCGCCCGGATCGAGGGAAAATTAAGCCAAGGGTTCATGTACAAACCAGAACCCACCTTCACCATGAAGTGACCTTGAGGGTACTCTTTGCATGGCCCTAAAAATACGATACTTCCGATCAAAATGTCGCCCTCAACAAATCCTGCTGCGCGACCCCGCTTAGCCTTCCAACCATACTTCAATCCAAAGGACTGCAATAATGCCACCAACTCGGGACAGTAAAAGCCGCGGGTCCAAGCCCTTTCAGGTTTTTCCACTGACGCCAATGCGGCGCGATATGACCTCTTGGCAAGATACGCAACACAAGCCAACCCGCAGCCCATGGCGTGTTCCTGAAGAACTGGCTTAAATTTAAATGATTTCATATATTTAGCTACGCCTCCGGTTTCCCCTCACAAATCCCTTCATTTTCTTCATACCACTTGGGTAGCCAATCACCAAGACTATCCGTCATTATGATTCACGTGATGAGGCTGACACTTAGAGGAGAACAATCAACATGAGTGATTTAAAGTTTTTGATTTCAGGTTTCTACAGTGGACCTAGCCCATCGGCAGGACTGGGCATTGCCAAGTCCTTGCGCGCTGCATGGTCCTCTGCCAAAATCATCGGCATGGACTATTGGAGCGGATCATCAGGTCTTCACGACGACTGTTTATCCGAACGCCTCGTCTTTCCATCATGGGATATCCTCGATCTCGACAATCACGTTGACACATTGAAAAAATACGCCCAAGACCATCAGTTAATCTCAGCTCTAGACATTGAGATCAGCTGGCTCACAAAGAAAATCAAACCCAGTGCTAACTTTCTTATGCCAGATCAGAACGCTTTGTCATACGCTGAGAAACCATTTATCCGCATTGGCGAACTTCTTCCATTTAAGCGCCCTAAGATCTATCTTGATCAAGGTGATGATCAAGAACTGTTTGACTTTTGCCGTGACCAGTCATGGCGAGTTTGGGTAAAGGGAGCATTCCATGGCGCAAAGTTTGCTGCAAGCTGGCGCGACCTAACTCGCGCAAGAGATAGTTTTAACCCCGACGGAAAGCTTCGCCAGGTGTCATATCAACAGCATATTCGAGGGGTTGAAGAGTCGATCTGCTTTGCCGCATTCCAAGGAAAACTATGCGGTGCCGTACACATGCAAAAACGCGTGATCACGCCTGAAGGCAAGACATGGTCAGGGAAAGTCCGCCCACTCTCAGATGCTCAATATGGTCTACTAGCTGACGTACTAAAGACAATCAACTGGACAGGAGGTGGAGAATTAGAGCTCATTCGCGATGAGTCTGATCAATACTGGCTCATGGAGTTCAACCCACGATTCCCCGCATGGATTCACGGGTCAACGATTGCTGGCTTTAACCTTCCGGCCATGCTTGTCGAGGCCAGTCACGGCATCAAACCAAGAGGCTCGGTCAAACCTCTTACCAACGAGTTTACGCGAGTTGTCACGGAGATACCCGTTTTAAAGGCCTTGTCTCTGCCGCAGGTCCAGCAGCCGATCCACGGTGACATCGGAATGACAGGAAAATACGGCGCTTCGTATGGTACGCTCGAGAAAAAGCTGATTGACCAAGAAAATCCTGACAACACGCCCGCAGTGTCGCCACGGTCACTCGAGATAGACAAAACTGAAAAAAATGCGTGGCAGGCCTCCCTTGCCCACGTCGAACAAACCCCTAAGCGTCTCACAATTTCCAGTTTGATAGACGACAACTTCAAAGATGCTAGTGAACTCATGACACTGAAGAGTAACCAGACAAAGCTACTCGTTGCCTACAGCATCAAAACGAGCCCAGAGCAGGAGTATCTTGATGCCGCATTTCAACGCGGGTTAAGCGCGGAAGCGATCAGCATGGCGGAGGTGGAGAAAGCCCTTGCAACGGGCTGGATGCCAGAACAAATTATTTTAAACGGGCCGGCGAAATGGTGGCCAAGAAGCATGGTTCACCATCCCGGGCTCAAGGCCGTGTTCTGTGATTCTGCTGATGAGTTCGCGCGTCTGCTTGCTTCTGGGCGTCGGGATAAAACCTGGGGATTTCGTTTAAAGATCCCCGGATTCAATTCCCGCTTCGGCGCTGAGCTAGACACATTTGCCGATATACGCAGGCTTGTCACCTTAATTGAGCAGATGCCAAAAGACATAAAACTAGGCTTCCATATTCACTTAGCATCAAACCTCATTGGCAACGGTCACTGGGAAGATGCCGTCCAAAGCGCCGTGCATTGGGTTCAAACTATAGCACTGCAATCTCAACGAAGCATTTCGATCCTGGATCTCGGTGGTGGTTATCATCCGCGCGATTTAAAGAAGTTTGAGTGGAAAGCGATATTAGAGTTTCTACATCGCGAAATCCCTACACTTGAGCATGTAGTGATCGAACCCGGTCGCGCACTTTCTCAAAACACTGCGATTATGATTACGAGCGTCCAAGATATCCGCAAGAAACGCGGCCACATTCAAGACGTCGTGGTTGATACCTGCATTTCAGAATTACCGCTTGCCAGGGTCTATCCGCATCGCATGTTCGTCATAAAAAATGGAGAGCTAATCGCACTGGGTCCCGGCCAATCGCGCATGCTCGGACGAATCTGCATGGAAGACGACATCTTAGCAGATTCAGTCAATTTTCCCGAATCACTAACTATCGGAGATCGCCTTGTCATCGCAGATGCGGGCGCTTATGAAAGGAGTATGAGTTATGCATTTGGCTATGGCCGTGTCAGCCCCTCAATGTAACTTTGTTGGGATACGGCATTCAACCCTCACACATCACGGAACGTGTTGCGACCTTGCCAGACAGTGGTTACACAACATGCACAGGTCGATGATATTTTCACGGACCGAACAGCAAAGGATCCAAGCACCTCTTTGGCTTAAACGCCACTACAAATGGGGACCAGTGCAATGGCCGCTTGGCTGGTGTGATGCTGTGCAGTTACAGAGTATCGATTGCGGCGTGTTTGCTGCCTTTTCCCTCGAGATCTTTGAGCATCAGATTGCAAGAAACAATCGCAACGACTTCGAGGTTTTCCCGGCTCAAGTCATTTTAGATCAACCGAAATCGATGACCGAGCAATGGCGGGTCAAGTGGAATAAAGTCAGGGGACGCCTCCCATGGATTGAGGATCAATATGTGTACCACGAAGTCTCGGCCATGGTTGATTTAGCGACGGATCACGTAAGGCTGTTTGACCCTACAGAAGGGGTTTGGATTGAGCCATACCTAGAACGGGGTATCAATAACGTCATCGGCGTCAACATCCGTTCAAATCGCATGCTCACTTGGGGAAACATCAGAATAGGATTAGATCAATGGCACATGCTGTAAAAACCGCTGAACACACTTCAACCCTCCAAGATATGCTGCTGGGTCTTTGGAGGACACTACAATCTGCCGAACGGACTCTAACGCTTGCGTTGGCGGATACGTTTTTTTCGCCAAACCAAACCATGGGCCGAGTTCTTGCTTGCGTCCTTTTGATTTTAAGCCCTAAGATCTTTCTATTCGGATCTTTCGGAGCACTCTCGGCTGAGCTGATCAGTCGTAAGTTTTCCCAAAATAAACCACTACGGCAAACACGTCTATTTGCACTCAATGGCATGTTCCTAGGACTTGCACTTGCTACAGTCCTTGGACCCTCATCGCAGACGCTGCTAGCCATAGGATTATTTGCCGGGCTAGGCGTGATCTTTGTCATTGCAGTCGATCGATTCCTAAAGACATGGGACTTGCCACCAATCGTCTTTCCCTACTGCCTAACGTTTTGGTCCTTCCAACTTTTAACTCAAGCTTCAACTGCCTGGACGTTTATCCCGTCCACCTTAGCCGCGTCCCCGTTTGAACAAGAATGGACTCAAGCGCTGTTTGGCAGTTTGATGGGTTTTGGCCAGATCTTTTTTTCAAATGATTGGAAAACCGCAGTTGCCATATTCCTAACGGTGATGGTCTTTGCACGCCGAAATGCGGCGTTTATTGCAGCCTCTGCTCTGCTACCAAGTGCTTTGTGTTTTGCAGTGCTTGGGCCACATTGGGTGATCACATCAGGACTAACTGCTTTTGGAGGGGTCCTGCTTGCTCACGCCCACCTAGGCGGCGTCCTACCGCTTACTCCTTGGCAAATCTGGTCCCTTATTGGAGTAAGTGGATTTCTTGAAGTGCTAGGCGTGCAACTCGCCCAAACTCTACATGTTTATTTAATTTCGGGCGGTTATGTGTTTACCTTTTGGATTGCGCGTCTTTGTATTGAAACAAAGCAGAGCCGCTCACAATCCGCCGGCGCCACAATGACATGGTAATTAATAGTTTTAATTAGATTTTTGTTTTGTTATAACACTAATGTTTAATTAATCAAAGGAGTGCGCCATGAAACAGTTTAAAAGCGGATCATCAACCCGATGTGCCTTGACAGTCGCTTTGTTAGGGCCCTGCCTCCTGGCTCTCCCCCTAGTCGCCCGGGAAGATGACAGTAATCCGGTAAACCAAGGAGAGATGTTCTACGAAGTCCCTGCTGGTCAGCACCTTTCTGAACCAGTTTATGTAAGCCTCCGACACGCAAGATTTAATATTAAATCCAACGGCGAAGAGGCAACATTTCGCTACCGTTTGCCACGAGAACTTGATGGCACTAGTCCAAAGAGTTTCTCTATGAACGGAACGTTCCAGGAAGGATCCTGGAAGCTTGCTACCAAGGAATATGCTGGTGACAACACCCCTATGGCTTCGGCTGATTGCACTGGAGACGAGCGTAATTTTGCGTGCAAAATTACCTATGGCAAAAACAAAGAGGGGGACGACGGTATTTTTGAATTAAACACCGCATCCGCCGATCGCTACCTACAGACAAGAACAGATCTCTCTGCCGAGCAGGTAAGCCTAATCAAGCAAGCCCAAGTTGCCTTGTCACACGAACCGATAGGTATCGTTCACGTCCACCGCGACTAGCACGTTAAGAGCCTTGATCCCCGCGCAAGCGGGGGGGCCTACGATGAGTCAGGGGTCCACGAACTCATCGAGGTTTTTTGACAGGTTCGACCAACCAGAAAAATCGTCATATCCCTATCAGAGTTTTCCTTGAACCTTCATGTAGGTTGTGGCGCGCCCCTTACCAACCCTGGTTATATAACCTTTCGCGACTAAATCAGACAGATCACGGCCTGCCGTGACCTCTGACACCTGGAACGCCTCACATATGTCCTTATTGGAAATTACACCTTTTGTGGCACAAATCTCCAGAATTTTCGATTGTCTGTAACTAAGATCATCCGGTAAAACACTATTCGTCTGCAGCAGAGCTTCATTTGTGGACGGAACTGTAACCCTGGTTAAAACGCTTACATCTTTGATTTCGACAGTCTCCCTTAAACGATAGGTGCCATCAATTACAGTAAGCCAATCCTCGCACCCTTCAAGGGTCTTTCGTGTCCGCGCAATCAAAGCGTAAATTAGGGGATCATGCCTAAGCGGACTATAGTTTTGCCGCCAGACCCGCTCGGTCATCTCTTCTTTCGTCAAACGACGCGAATCCTTGAACGCGAAAAAAAGCTTCCTGACAAGCTCAGGCCAACCATCACGGTCATGACGAACCTGGCCTCGCGATACAATCGTAACAGAGTCACCATCAAAGCCAAAAATCAAGGCTTCACCAAACAACGACACTTCCGCCATTTCAGGAACCAACCCCAAAAACCCAGACTTCAAAACTCGGGATCGAATGTCATGGGCCTTTAAGTGGATGTCATCGATCAAATCACCAAGTAAATCCTCACCACGTTGCAAAGGACTTTGCGGCTTGAGTCCCAACCTCTCATTGATACGTCGAGAGATCATCTGTCCAGAGCGTTGCCCTAAGTCACGGATCGCCGATTCCATAGACTGAGCCTCTACCGACATACCGAGACGATGTAGCAGCCTGAGTTCAAGACCTAAGATACCAACCATGAGGCTTGAGGAATGACCATCCTGAGCACGGATCTTTGCGGTGCGGACAATCTCAAGGGCCTTGCGGTGATCTCCTTGAAGAAACGCAAGGTGTGCGTATCGAAACGATAAACTCGCATCCATAAATGGAATATCCAACCGGTACACCCACTCACTTGCCTCTGCCAGGGTACCCTCAACGAGATGGCCGTCTCCAGCCAAAATCATCAAGCGCGCAAGCTCAAGATGGAGGTTGGCCATGGTGTAGCTATTCTCAAAGGCACAGGCCTTTATGGCGCTTTTTAAATCAGCCATCAGATCCCGAGCCAATCCTAGTCCATACGTCGATCGATATAACCGCGATGCCACATCAACAGCCTGACGGATAGCACCCTGTCCTAAAGACTCGCCAATCTGTGCTGCGGAATTTAAGTTTTTTAATCCTGCACGGATTTGCCCCACCATCAGCTGATTATGCCCAATCATGTCATAGGAAACCAAACGACCAAATGGAAAGTTGGCTCGAAATGCGTGCTCGTAGGCTCGCTGTGTCCAACGCAACGAGATTGCAAATCGACCGTCAACATAGCGGTAAAACCCAAAGCCCATACACAGAAAAAACTGCATCCGATCATCCGCCACACCAAGTCGGCGTAGATCCTTTGCCATCTCGATCAACAGTAGCCGAGCCTTCGCCATGGACGCAAGAACTCGTTGCCTACGTAAATTCAACACAAGATAATAGGTTGCTTCAAAACGCTCACTGTCAGTCATGGCAGGACGATGACGAATCAGGATCGATTCAGCTTCCACTGCGCGCGATAAAAAACTGAGTGCGCCAACAATATAAACAGCATCCGCTGCTGAGTAGTTCAGAGAACCAGAACCCTCGATATACTGGGCGACAATTTCAGAAAATCGACCTGCATAAAACTGATCAGAAATTGTTTTCAATGCAACCCCACCAACTAACAATCGTTGCATATTAACATGATCATTAATCTTTGTCCCATCTTTATACAATACATTCCAATCTGCGGCGATCTCCTTTCTCTGGGCAAAAAAAGGCCACCTCGAACGAGGCGGCCCTTGAAAAAGCGTGCCTGCTGTTAAACCACGAGCAGACCACACCGAGTTTCAACTCGAAACGAGATTTTCACACAACCATGAAAACCGCGTGATCGAAGGCATAATGATCTATCAATAACCATCGGTTACCCAGATCATTCCACCCATCCCGCTTCCATCATGAGAATCTGCGTGGCGCGTACAGTAGTAACCGTAAAACCCAGACATTTCCGCGATCAGAGTTTGGTTCTCTCGATGATCAGCACCTTCTAACCTCAAAGGGTTGACGACGCCGTCAAAATCCTGGGCCGCTTGGAGCGGGTGTCTATTGCTTGCTGGAATAATCACTTTTGTGCCTTTCTTTACTTTGATGCAAGCAGGCTTATAGCTAGAACCTTGAAACTCGATTGTGATTTCGGGCTGATCGATCGTTACGTAGTCAGACTCGGTACAACCTGCATAATCAGGCACTGCGGCATACGACATTCCACTGGCCAACAATAAACCCATTGCACATAAAGATGTCTTTACCATTTCAGATCTCCTTGAATTTGATTTGTTCAAAACAACATACCTAACAATGATCGATGTTAAGTTGGAGATGACCGAATCACCACAAAGCTATCCTTAAAAAAATGATGCCATTTGATGAGATAAATTAGCCAAGCCTAACGACCTCCTCGGCCAGTTTGGCAATGCCTTTGGCAATATCTTTTAGGGTTGCGTCTAACATGTAAGCAGGCGTACTAACGCATTTAAGGTGTGAATCCACGATGCAGTTGCCTGCGCCGCAAGCGACTACATTTGCGCCCATCACCCCGGCAATCCTTGCCGACTCTTTCATCATGTTTCGCTGCGTCTCATTGGTGTCAACAACCCCATCCAGATGATTGATCACCCGAGTCTGGGGCCTATTCAAACTTAAGGCGTCCCAAGTGCCTCCCGCCTCTTCAATGCCGAACATCGTCAAAACAGCTTCATGCACCTCCGAACCATCACGATGGCCACAGCCGTTTAAGATTACTGTAATTTTTTTCCTATGATTGATCCCCTATCATAGGAAGTTGATTGATTATTTCCCGTCGCAATGTAGCATGTTTCCCTATGAACTTTCGACACACTTCGCATCACTGGGAATCATTGCTGACTACGATTATTGTGGTTGCTTGTTGGCTCGGCCACTCATCGGTCAACGCCGTTGAACCGCTCGCAGGCCCAGCGGTAGGTGCCCGCTGGTGGAAGGAACGCCCACGAGGCGCATCGACTCAAACGGAAAGTCGAGAAAGACTCTTTGATGCAGACATCCCCGTACCGATCTCTGCGGTTGTTGGCATGCCCTTTTTAACGGTTCGTTACAGAGATCATGCGCAAATCGGCGGAAGCGAAACCCTAAGGGACGAGCGATATGGAGGTGGGTTAATGCACCACGCCGCCGAAGGAGAGCCTGCCTGGCGTTTTGATATGGTGCGCCTCGGAGGGTTCACCCATCGGCCAAGCACCCATACCCGTATCATAGGAAACCTGTCCAAACGCTACCCGTGGTTAAAACTTCGCCCCTCCGATGAGCTCAGCTCCTGGATCGGATTACACGTGATTCATCGCACTCATCAAAGACCTCTCATGATCCCGGAGTTGTCATGGCAGCGGATCGGCGTTGATGGATTGATCATCAATGTCGTGGCACCAAGGCATGCCTATGTCGGATTGAAGTCTAGGATGATAACGTTTACAGTGGGTGCTGAGCAGGAGTGGCAGCACTGGCACAATGGTGCAGCGGTTGAGCAGTGGACACTCCAGCGAACGGCGCGACTCAACTTGGCATGGACGCTGTTAACACAGTGGACGATAACAACCAGCATCTTGCATGATCTTCGTTCAGAAACACTTTCCGAGCGCTTGGGAGCCGAGCTTACATTGCGCTGGAACCCAGGTGCATAGATCAAGGAGGGCTGACATGTTGCCAAACCCCAGAGACCCTCGTCTTAAGATTCGTTTTTATTACGACGTCCTTTTACCGGTCGTACGCCAGCAATGGAGGCGCTTTAAAGCCTCAGCAGGAAGCCTAGCCACAACGTCGGCCGCAACGATGGTCGTGCTTGGCTTATTTATTTATATTTTTGGAGATTTTTTTCGCGACAAACTGCCACAGGTAAATCCTGAGGCTGCGGCACAAGGACTTAGACATCTAACGACAATCGCAATCATTTGCTCAGGATTATCCATCGGCCACTACACCCGGCGTAAACTCAATGAGCCCCATCACTGGCTTGATCAACTCCATCTTTTTGGTGTTGATTCTCAGACGATCACAGCAAATCGATGGGCACTCTCTGTCACCATGAATACGGTGTTCATGGCGGGAGCTGTCTTGGTGATTTACGTTACCATCACACCACTGACCCTGGCACAATATCTCATGGCGGGACTTGCCTCAATCGTTGCGATTACATTCAGCCTACGACCGCTGAAACCCAATCGGGACGCCTCACACGAAACAGCGTCTTTTGCCATGAACGACAGCGTGCCTCCACTGCTTGCCTGGCGGCAACGGCGCTTGGCCCAACGTCACTGGCCTGGTTTCGCTTTACCCTGGATCGCAATTATCCCTTTACCGATTGGTGTGTTCTCCCTTTTACGAGGCCAACCTCTCGAACTCACTTATTTAACATCCCTCGTATCTGGCGTTCTCCTTGCTTGGGCTGTTCCATTACTGATCGATGACGATCTGAAGACCTCCTGGATCGAACGCCAAGCCGCCATCTCACATGATGCGTGGATTCATTCGTGGCAGCGCATCTTTACTCGGTGGGCGACCAAAGTCTTTCTACTAACCCTCATAACTTATGGATTTAGCGTGAGCCTAATGGCCGCACAGGAGGCCTCACTACCGACACTGCATCAGGCTTCCTCGATCATGATCAACGGATTTTTGACGGCGTTCCCCGTCTGGCTAGCCCCAGCGTTTGTCATGCAAATTGACGGAAGAAAGCCATTTACCAATATGGTTATGGTTACTTTGATCTGTGTTTTTATTGGTTCGGCGGTCATTGCAGCTCCTGTGGCAGCTCCTTTGATTTATCTCATTTTTCGCGAAGCTCACCGCTACCAAGGAGGACGATTTGCACGCGCAGCAAACCATTGAAGCAACACAACTGAAGCGATCCTGGACAACAGGCTTTACGCTCGGTCCATTAAATCTCTGCGTTAACCCTGGCGAGACCGTTGCCGTCTTCGGGAAGAACGGCGCAGGCAAGAGCACGCTGTTTCAATTACTCACGGGCGCCATCGATCGCGAGGACGGGGAACTTAAAATACTCGGTCAGAAGATGAGTCCCGATGCTACCGCATTGCGAAAGCACGTTGGATATTTGCCACAAGAGTCATCCTTACCACCATGGACCACGCCTGAAGAGATTTTAACCTACGAAGCCCGACTGTTAAACTTACACGAGCCCAAACAGTTAGTAGAACATGAACTAAAACGCTGGGACGCGCACAGCTGGCGTCATAGACCATTAGCAAAGTCTAGTCACGGAATGCAGCGTCGGATCGGCCTTGCAGTGTCCCTCATTCATGATCCCGAGTTATTGATCCTCGACGAGCCTTTTAACGCTCTAGACATTACCAATAGCCGCACCCTTGCCGTTGCAATCCATGATCGCGCACGCAGGGGGAAAACCACGTTAGTGAGTATCCACACCCCGCTTCTCGCTGCGCAGATTTGTCCCAGGGCTATTCTCCTTGAGGGTGGGAAACTTGAAGAACTAAGCGAGTGGACGGAGGCATCTTTAACAGAGCGGGCCGATTTGATTGAACGTCGCTTCTTTGGTGTTGCGCGATGAAAAATCCCTTGAGGCGTCTTGGATATCGCTACGCTGCTCCTCAATGGCGATGGTATTTAAGCGGGATTGTCGCTTTGATTGTGACAAATATAATCGTCCTGGAAATCCCACAGCTCGCCAAGCAAATCATCAACGCTCTTGCTGCCGGGCAAGATCTGACGCCCTACTCAACCATTACCTTTGCCATTATTACTCTTGGTCTTATGCAGGTTTTGATTCGCACGGCCTCGCGGATGTTGATCTTTTGGCCAGGCCGCACCCTCGAGGCTGCAATCAAAGATGACACATTTAGCCATGTACTTCGCGCACCGATGACCATGCTCGTGCCATTTTCCATTGGCGATCTAACATCTCGGCTAAATAACGATGTGACTCAACTCCGAATATTTTTCGCCTTCGGTGCGCTCCAAGTGCTCAATGTGATTTTTATATCTTTATTTACCGTCACAAAGATGGCTAGCATTGATCCCATTCTGACCACCTTAGCCATCTCGCCCATGCTGCCCATGCTGCTACTTACGAAAATGATGATGCCCAAACTTTACAAAGCCATGCGCGACAGCACCGAAGCCACAGGTCGCCTGACAGGTAAAATATCTGAAACATTTGCACAAACTCACATCATTCAAATGATGAACGCACAGAAGGCCATGCTGACGCGTGTTCTGCCAGAAAACGAAGCCATCTATAGCGCAAATCTTCGCACAGTTTGGATTAGAACACTCATTTGGCCGGTGATGATTATCTTAATCGGTATAAGCCAATTCATGACACTCGCCTGGGGGGGACAGCAGATCATTGCGCAGAAGCTCACTGTAGGTGACATCATGGCCTTCAATATTTATATCGGCATGCTAACGTTTCCTTTTGCAAGCTTGGGGATCATTTTAAATGTTTATCAGCGCGCAAAACCGGCTGCAGAGCGGCTCGAGGATTTATCGGGTCTACCCACTGAAAATGAACAGGTTACAACGGCTGAACACTCAACCGCTGAGATCAAGGTCAACCGACAATTATTGTTGGTTCAAAATCTTTCATTTAACTGGCCTGATGGCAGAATCTGTCTTGAAAACATCAATTTCTCAATCAATGCGGGACAACGCGTTGGAATTTTCGGCAGTATCGGATCAGGAAAATCCACCCTATTCAACATCATCACTCGTCTCGCACCCCAAACCTCTGGGGATGTCTATTTATTCGGTCAAAACACCAAAGATTTATCTCCCGCTGCTGTACGACAGATGATTGCATACGGTCAACAACAACCTCTCTTATTCAGCGAAAGCATCCGAACTAATTTATGCCTTGGGATGGACGATCAAAACATCTCAACAGAAACACTCACACGGGTGACCAAGCAGGCTCAAGTTTATGACGACATCATGCGCATGCCTGACACTTGGGACACACTGATTGGAGAAAGAGGAATCAAACTTTCAGGAGGACAAAAACAACGCCTAGCTTTAGCGCGGCTACTTCTTAGACCCGCTGATTTGATTATTCTTGATGATGTTCTTTCAGCTGTGGATCACGATACCGAGCATCGCCTGATAGAGTCCCTACTCACCACAAAATCGGCCCTACTGATCGCATCTCACCGTGTCAGTATCCTAGAACCCTGTGACAAAATCCTCATTTTTAAAGAAGGTCGTATTGCCAAGTTCGGCACCTTCCCTGAGGTGCGCGATCTCATTGACACGATAACTCGTGACGAGAAAGAGCACCTACCAAGACTTACCGACCAATTCGGAGAGCCATCGACTATCGAGGTACGATCATGACTCAGCCCGCTGAAGATAAAGCATATGGCGCCCTATCATTTCGCTCCTTGATTAAATTATGGCCGTGGCTTAGACCCAACCGCAGGCTTGTCTTTATCGGAGCTTCCGTCATGCCGATTGTTGGCGTGATTGCGATGATTCAACCCATCGCAATCCAGAGGGCTATCGATGAGGGAATTTTGAAAGGCGACATCCGGATTACCATCGGATGGGCTTTAGCAGGTCTTCTGCTATCTCTCGCCCACTATGTTTTTGCCGGAATACAATCCCTAACGACGGCCACCGCGGTCCATAAAATGATTCGAGACCTTCGCACCACCCTCGTGGGACACGTTCTAAATCTGTCCCCAGCCTGGCATGATCATCAGATTAGCGGAGCTTTAGCCACCCGCGCGACAAGTGACTTCGACACTCTAAGCGAGTCTCTCAATCAAGGTGTCCTCTCGAGTGTCATCGATCTTATGGTGTTGGTGGGGTGCGTGGTGGGAATGTTTGTTTTATCGCCACAGCTGGCAATTATCGCCGTCGTCATACTTCCCATCATCACCTGGATTGTGATTTGGTTCTCCAAAAAGCTCAACACATCCATGCTAGTTTCCCGTAAAAATCTCGCCGCTCTGAACGGCTTTGCTCAGGAGGCACTCACAAGCCTCAGTGCTGTGAAGCTGCTCAATGCCGAGTATGGAGTTTCACGGCGTTTTGCGAGGCTCAATAGACAATACAGAGACGCACAACTTGAAAACGTCTATTACGACGCCCTAATGTTCTCTACCATTGATGGCATTGCATCGATCACGCTTGGAATCGTCCTGTTTATGACAATTAAGAGCACGGGACTCGTCGCAGGAACAACACTAGAGGCCACACTCACAGCGGGAACCATGGTCGCTTTCGTTCAATATGTCCAACAACTGTTTGAGCCATTAAAAATGCTCGGCACGAAGATGGCCATGCTTCAGGGGGCATTCACCTCGATCCAGCGCATCTTCGGACTCTTGGACCGTAGAGACATCGTTCCAGGAGATCAAGGTGTGTCATGGCCTAGCGCGGTATCGATCCAATTTGACGACGTGTCCTTCCGCTATCACAGTACCGGCAGCGATGTTTTAAGAAGCGTTAGCTTCACCATAAATCCCGGCACATCACTCGCCATTATTGGATCAACCGGTAGTGGCAAATCAACCATCGTCAAGCTAATTAGCAAATTATACTATGGATACAGTGGCCGGATTTTGGTCAACCATGAGTCCATCAGCCCCCTAAATCCGGAGGATGTTCGTGCCCAAATCGGGATCGTCCCCCAAGACATCGTACTTTTTGAAGGTTCTATATTGTTTAACATCGGCCTTGGCAAACCTCACGTCACAGAGCGGGACATTAAAGAGGCTTGCCGAACTGTTGGCGCAGATCAATTCATCGAACAGCTGCCGGGCCAGTATCATTATATCGTTCGGGAACATGGCGATAACCTTAGTCACGGCCAAAAACAGCTCATCGTATTTGCTCGTGCTCTCCTTGGTAAACCACCTGTTTTAATTCTTGACGAGGCCACCAGTAGTATTGATCCCCAATCGGAAAGTCTTATTCAGGAGGCAACGCAAAAATTGCTTGCGGGTCGAACGGTGATTGTCATCGCACACCGGTTAGAGACCATCAAACGCTGCCATCAAGTTCTTGTACTAGAGCACGGACAAGTCATTGAACATGGAACCCCTGAAGAATTGACCGCAAAACAAGGTCGTTATGATCAACTAACCAAGCTATCCAAGGTTAGGAATACAATCAATGCTGCGCCGGTTGTTTAACAGGGCACCGCATCTAAAACATAATGATTTCATATAGTTATGTCGGGTAAAATGTCCCCAAAAATTAATTTGGGGGATGTATCTCCATGGATGGAACTGGCCTTTCGCTCATCAAATGCTTTGAAAACGTTGAGGATTATCGCGTTGATAGAACAAAGCTTCACAAACTGATCGATATTATCGTCATGGCTATCTGTGCTTTGGTCGCAGAGGACGTTGTCTCAACGCGGCTACAGGTGAGAACGCTTAATGCCACCACAACACCCATAACATTATTATTCATAGCCTAGCTCCCGTGAGAAGGAATCGGCATTTCATGGGTTCGTCATTAGGCAGCTTTGAGAACAACTAATATGTCCTATGATTTTCGTCAAATAGCACAGGATTTGACTTTGCGTATAAAAATTGAATTGACCAAAGCTGAGACTTTCAGTTTTATGCATGCGGCGCGACCGCATAATGACGTCACCACATACAATAAAGGACCTTGCCTTTGAAACAACTCCTTTCCGCAATCCGTAACCTCGATCTCCGAAACTCCATCTCATTGGGACTACTATGTACAATTTGTTTCACGATCCGCCCAGCGACTGCCCAAGAGGACGCCGAGTTTGTTTTTGATCGAATCGCCAAACTTTCGGTGCACCGTGCTCAATTGGCTTCTCTGGTAGTGAAGGAACACCTCATTTACTCGGGAGACCAAGGCGGAACAATCGCCAAATCATCCGCCAAAGATGGCACACTCGTGTGGCAACACCACTTTAAAAAAGACGGACGAGTTCCCGACCCGGTTACGGCAATGTCCATTAGCGGGACCGGCAAACTCATTGTGGTCGCTCTTAAAAGCGCCTCACTTTGTACAGTCAACACAGACACAGCCGCCGTTATCAGCTGCTGGCAAACTCCACAGTCTTCCACGATCACATCCATTGATTTGGCCAGTGATGGTATTTTTGCAGTCACAGGTGATGATATGGGACGACTTCTTCGTTGGAACCTCTTGACCCAGGAGTCGGAAGTGCTCGGTGTGTATGACTGGCCCATCATAACGGTTCGTTTTAGAAGTGACGACCGCGTGCTAGCGGGGGATGGAAAAACCCTTGCACTTTGGAATATTCAAGATCCCAAGCAAGAACGCGTCATTATCAAAGCGGGCGAATCCACGTCCGATGCTTTTTGGTTTGAGTTTTTGGGCTTTTCAAACGATCTTGGCCAAGCCGTTGGCTGTTCTGGGGACAAAGTTCTCATCTTTGATCTAAGCAACGGTCAGCAGATCGGTAAACTCATTAACAGTGACACAGGACGCCCCTTTAAGTCTGCTACACTCACGCCCGATATGACCGAACTGATAACAACAGACATGAGTGGTCAAGTGATCGTTTGGGATACTGCGACGTGGCAGCCCAAAGCCAAAGGCCTTGCTCTGCAGTTTGGTTTTGTCACGCATTTTACTCCACTGACTGAACCAGGTCATTACGCAATCGCGGGGACATACATCAACATACCGGCTGGCTTTACACCGGAAGTCAGTATTTGGAACTACAAAAAAGTTTTACATGGTCAATAATCAATTCCTTCAGGAGCACGATTCATGAAATTAATTCTTGCGACATCCCTTGCACTTAGTTCGATTAGCTATGGAGCTGAACCTGATCCTAGGCTGATTGGGACTTGGAAAACCGCCTTGATACCAATTCACCAAGGGATCGCAAAGATGCGCTCCCAACATGAATTCAAACCAGACAAATCCTGCAGCGTACAAAGCGAGCTTCTGGTCTCAAGTCAGTTAGGAAATAGAGGTCAATCGCTCTCCTTTACATGCACCTATGAAACGATCGACAATAAAAAACTAGATATTACGATTCAAAAATTTTTTTTAACGCTCCTGACTTCGGCGGATGTTGAGTCAGCCAATCAAGATAATGAATGTGGCGCCTCGGACTGGACGCTCGGGAAACCGAAGGATGTCACTGGCCTGGTTTGCAAATCGCTGCAAATCGATCTAAAGTCGGGAGACACCATGAAAAACCTTTACGAAATCGACACAGAAAAAAATCTGTTGTTTCTTGGCATCCACTTAGCCTCCGATCCTACTATCAATGAGTCTGACGGCCCCCTAGATGAAGATGGTCGACCAACTGTTGTCAACCGTCGTATCGCTAGCGCCGGCAACGGCACGACTCCACCGCCCATGGATATTCCAAATAAACCGGAGGATACGTTATCCGGGGTCTACGAATACCGAAGCGCGACCTTTAACCAAAATAGCTGTGATTCAGAGGGACCCGTTGAGGCGATAGATAAGAAATTCGTTTACTTTTTTCCAGCAGAGCTTGTGTTCCCATTACCACTACCTGGCTGGATGAGTCGTGACTGCGAAACTCGCGAGGAATGCACCACGCCAGATGGATTGAATTTTGACAGCAGATGGGTGGTTCATGAAGTTACGTCAGATGATTCCTGGAGTGGCTTCATTCGCGGCGTGGCCGGCTTATCCGGGCGCATGTGTAAGTTTTTCCACAATGAGATTGAGATCGTTCGTTCAGAGGACGGACAGTTAAAGATGACCTCCAAGATCCGATTTACTGAGTATCCACTGACAGGAACGGCGTTTTGTGACCTGCATAATCCTAACGTAGAGGAGAATCTAACCAAAGCAACGTGTTCGCAACTCCGCGTCGTTTACGCTCGACCAGTTGACTAATCCACAGGACAACACTCCTTTGCCAGACCGCAGAGATGCCTCAAAGGAGCCAGTGTTGCCTATTTTGGACGACCGACGTTTAAGGCTTTAAAGTCTATTTTCCCAACAGCTTAGACTGCTTTGATCTATCGACGTCCACCGAGGGCAGACCGGGGCGTAGCTCAGTTGATGTAAAGACTAAGGCTACTTGGGTAACTTTTTAGCGTAATGTTTATAACATGGATCGTTTAAGTTTATTCTCAGGTACCAAGGGGAATAGCCCTCATCACATCAACAAGCGCCTGCCGTATGCCTGGATGATCGGCCTGATCTCCAAATGCAATTAAACAAATCAATTGTCGATCTTGGGCCGTTAAAACGATGGCTTGCGATACAGCCGGACTTGTCTCCTCCTGAAAAGAAAACCAGGCCTCTCGATCATCTTGAGCCAATATTTTCTTTACAGCGTCCTCTCCAATTTTGTCTGGGACCGAACCCGATCCAATCTGCGCGCCACCGTCATGAGTCCAACATACCGAGTGCTCCGGCCGAGCGTCCCTTGAAAGTATCAAAATTGTACCTTCATTCAAACCGGATTGAATGGCACCTTCTGCCACTTTCTTAAGTGCGGTAGGCACATCACTGGTCATCTGTAATGAGACCAAAATACGATTCAATCGTGCGATCCCTTTGTGGCTTGTCAAACCGATTCTTAGGCGTTCGTCTGTAGCAGCCAGATCTGAAAGCCCTTGGGCCTCATCAACCGTTGCGCTGACTTTTGCCTCAATCGAACCAACAAGCTCTTGAGATGGCTGTTGTGGTGCATTGTCAACGATGGCTTCATTGGAATCAAGCACATCGTCCAAACTTGTAGGCTCATTCTGTTCGAAGTCTTTGGACTCGGTCAGATCCGCGTCGTACCCGAGACGATCAGTATTCGACTCCACATCTGAGACAGCTAACGGAGCCTCGACCATCTGGTCCATGGTTGATCCCTGCGGGCTGATTTCAAACTGAACGGGTGCTTGAGATGCCGCAAGATTTTCCGTGGCAATATCCTCAATTATGTTTGTTTGGGAGTTTTCACTTATGGTGATCGGGGTCTCTAAACCAAAATCATCAACGGCTGAACCGTCAACCGCC
>JBIKKO010000156.1:0-7983 GCA_044360315.1 Oligoflexales bacterium | reverse complement strand
ACCGAAGAGTCTCTTCGATCTAGTCTGCAAAGTTTAATGGACCAAAAAGACGAGCAACATCTTCAGCTTTCAGATAAAATTAGGGAGCTGACGCGACAGCTAATGGCTTTGGCTGGGTCTTCTGACGTGACTAGTTCGTTGGACGAAGACAAGTCTTCATCCAAAATCGAGATGCAAGACGGTTCAAACGAACTAACTTTAGAGAGTCTTGCTAAGCTTCAAGCTGATCTGATTCAAGAACGAACCAAATTTCAGTCTGAGTTTGCAGTGATTGAGTGGACCAATACAAAACTTAGAAATGAATTAGACGAGTTAAAGCTGGAGCTGGCGGCTACCAAGTCGGCTTTGACAGAGCAGGAGCGGGAGTTTCGGGAGTCTAAACTTACCCTTGAGGAGACCATACTTTCTGACAAAAGGCGGGAGCTTGATGACGTTACAACCCGCTATGAAGCTGAGATTAAATTTCTTCGTGATCAATTACGTGCAGCAAATGATCGCTATGCGGACAAGTCGGCTTGACGGCATTACTTTATTTCTTGAGATGACGTGATCAGGGGCTTTTCATCAAAAATTATCGTGATGACTAATGCACCCTTATATTAAGGGTGCCAAGATTGACGACACTGAGCTTTTTAGTTGGCTTGAGCCCCTTCAACCGACCGTACTTGTGACGGCGGTTTGATTTCTTTAAACGCCTTTTTAAGATGAGACGGCAGATCTTTCTTCATGTCTACACCGACAACGGTGGAAACCCCGCCTTCTTGCATGGTAACTCCGTACAATGAGTCTAACACTTCCATTGTCCGGCGGTTGTGGGTGATGACAACGAACTGGAACTGAGCCGACAAGGCTTCAAGTACGCGGTTGTAGCGACCAACGTTCGCTTCGTCAAGGGGGGCGTCGACCTCGTCAAGGAAACAAAATGGGGTTGGCTTGGTTTTCAATAAGGCAAAAATCAAAGAGATGGCTGTTAGAGCCTTTTCTCCACCGGAACAAAGTGACATGCTTTTGCGCGTTTTACCGGGTAGACGGACCATGAGTTCTACGCCGCCTGCTAAGGGGTCTTCCTTGTTGGTGAGTTCGAGAGAGGCTTCGCCACCAGGGAACAGGATCGCGAATAGCTCGCCGAAGTTCTTATTGATAACTTCAAAAACGACGCCAAACTTATCCTTACTCGTGAGTTCGATCTCGGAAATAGCTGTGTTTAAAACTTCGATCGAGGCGTTAATCTCGTCTCGCTGTGAGACGATGAAGGCTCGTCTCTCGGTCAAGTCCTCGTATTCTTTCATGGCCATAAGGTTAACTGGGCCGATGTTTTCAATCTTGTTACGTAGTGTAGAGCATTGGCGCCCCGCCTTGTCGAGGTTGAAGTCTTCATCTTTCACAAACGGCATAGACGATAGGTCGATTTGGTATTTTTCCATGGCTTGTGCGGTAAAGGACTCAATCCCAAGTTTTATGCGTTCAGCTTCAATATTCTTATCGTTTAAAACCTTCTGAAGACGAGCTTGCGCCTCGCGACATTCTCTTAGTCTTGCATCAACGACCTTGAGTTCCTCATGAACGGAGGCATTTGCATCGCGCTTTTCATTGATTTTCTCTTGAAGCTCGTCACGCTGCAAAATCAAAACCTCGATGTCAGATTCAGCTCTTTTGTGAGCGGCTTTTGATTCCTCGATTTCCGCTGTCAAACGCGACTGTTCGTCGTAGCGGCGAGTCAGCTTGTTTTGAGCAAGTTCAAGTTGTGCTTGTGAGTGTTTGCGATTTTCGCGAAGTTGGTGAGCTCTGGTTTCAGCCCGTGCAAGGTCGAGTTGCCTTTGTTGATTTTGACGCATCAGTTCTTCGCGACGCTCGTCAACTGTTGAAAACTCCTCGCGTAGCTGTCTGGTTTCTTCAAGAGCGGTCTCTTTTTCTTTTTCTAGAGATTGTCGCGATTCGTATAAGTTATCCAGTTCCTCCAGTAAGAGTTTTTCCTGACCATCTATTTCTTCAACTTGTTGGCGCGCCTGCGCGGCAAGTTCTTTCTTATTTTCAGATGTCTGTCTTGCCGACTGGAGCTCCGCCATGACGCCAAGAACTTCTTTGTTTTGACTTTGAAGTTTTGTGTCGATATCGGCAACGATTTGGCGGTTTTCGTTGATTCGCAGCTCTAGCTCATCAATCGAGGCCTGACTGTGAGCTAAGGTCCGCTCAAGTTCTTTAAGTTGCTTCGCTAAATTTTCTTGTTCTGCCTTACGCGACAGTATGCCGCCCGTCGCAGAGCCAGCGATGAAGAAATCACCAGCGCTGTGGATTAAAAGCCCCTGTGGGGTGAATACGATAAGTCCACTTGGAATGCTATCGATGGTAGCCGTATCCAGTTGGAGGACTTGAAGCAGGTAAACGCGACCTGCCAATTCTTTGATTTCCTCAGAAGACTTACTTGTATTTAAATACTGTACCATCGGCTCAGCACCGAATTTTGACGCCCAAGCCTGAACGGCACTTGGATCTGGTCTTGTGGAGTCTTTCAATAAAAGTACAGGCATGCCTCCAACGTTGTGACGTTGACACATGCGCACCAAGTCACTGACTTTGTCGGCATTTGTGATAACAATTCTTTCGCTCCAGCCTTCAAACGCAGTCAGTACTTTCTTTGGGAGTTCTTGGGCGGAGTCATTAAAGGAAACGTGATGGGCAATCAATCCAAGCGAGATGTCGGATAGATCTCCTTCTTTTTCTGTAAGAGTGGCCCAGCTTGCGGCAACGTCTGTTGCTCCAGCGACTAGCTCTTCTAGCGACGTCAATCGAGCTTTGGTTTCGTGGTACTTTTCTTTTCCTTGGTCGCGCACAACTTGAGCTTCTTTAATGCGGCTGTAACTTTGCGCTAAAATCCGCTCGCATTCGTGTTTTTCACGGATTTCTTTGTCGAGACCCTCTTGTTGGCCAGAGGCTCTTTCTTCCCATTTAGCGACGGCTTCAAGGGCCTGCAATGCTTCTGATTCAAGGAGGTCAATCCTTTGACCATGTCCCGACCTGCTCGAGCGTATCTTTTCTAGCTCGCGACCGATCGACTCGTGTCGAAGCCGGTTGTTTTCCAGTAATCGATCAAGATTTTTTGTCTCATCTTCATACTCAGCAATACGGCTACGAAAGACTTGTGACGATTCATCAACGCTATCAACTTCGCTTTGAAAGTCTTCAATAAGTTCTTTTAGAGCCCTCGCCTCTTCCTCTGCAGCTGTTAACTCGCGATCACAACGTTCCAGCTGTTCCTCAAGAGCTTTTAGATGTTGACTCTCTTCCGACAATTCACGATCAATCGCCGACAGTCGCTGCTCGTTATCTGTCACGCGCGTTAAACTGTTTGTGATGAGGGCCTCAGCTCTGGCAATACTTTCGCGGATAACCGTAAATTGCTCTCCAAGCACTGCAAGCTCGGGATCTGCTTCGGCAAGAATTTGTTGCAGCTCCTCGTAGCGAGCTTCCCAGGTTGAGAGGTTTGCTATGTTGTTAACCTCTTTGTTTTGCTCGGCGAGCATTTGCTCTTCGATAGCAGTAAGTTTTTCTTTGAAAAAGTGAAAGTTGTGACTGAAGAGCTTAAGCTCAAGCTCACGAAGTTCATCTGTCAGCTCTTTCCAGGCTTTTGCTTTCTCAACTTGGTTTTCGAGGCTGCCTTGCTGTTTCTCCACCTCACGCAAGATATCCTCGACACGAGATAAGTTTAGCGCGGTTTCTTCAAGTTTCTTCTGGGCTTCGAGCTTTCTTTGTTTGTAAACAAGCGTTCCAGCAGCCTCTTCAAGGATCTCGCGAACGTCTTCGGGTTTTGCGTTCAAAATCCTATCGACCTGCCCCTGTTGAATCATCGAATAGCTGCGTCCACCGAGACCGGTTATGGCAAAAAACTGGACAATATCCTTAAGTCGGCAAGGTTTACGATTGATAAAGTATTCTCGTTCGCCGTCAGCGTAGAGTCGACGGCCCAAAGTTATCTCTGCCTCGTGTCTGTACTCGGGAGGGCATACGCCGGTATCTTCGGTGTTGTCAAAGGTAAGGGCGACTTCTGCCATGGTGAGAGCTTTACGTTTATCAGACCCCGCGAAGATAATGTCGAGAGCCTTTTCGCCGCGAAGGTTTTTAGCATTTTGCTCACCCATGACCCAGCGCACGGAATCGATGACGTTACTTTTGCCTGAGCCGTTTGGGCCAACGATACCGGTGATACCCTTATCAAAGGTGAGTACAACCTTGTCGGCAAAGGATTTAAAGCCGTGGACTGTTAAGCGTTTTAAATGCATAACTTGTTCTCCCGAATGGACTCTCAACCGTGAGAGCTTCTAATGGGTCTATGAGGATGAGCTGCGGCACTGTTACTGTACCTGCTGCTCGTAGTTTTACTGAATCGTTGCCTTGACTTCACTTATACCAACGCCAGGGTCAACCTCCAACAGAATTAGCGAGTTTCCGTAAAAGTTTGCAGCCATGGCTCGACCAGACGGGGTCAAAGCCACCTGGTAGAAGGATTTGCTGGCAGATTTGCCAATACTTTCAGCAATCCAAGAATTGTTACCAATGATCTTAGCGACAACGGAAAAGTAGGCGCTACCAGGCCAGTTCGCAAAATCTTTAAAGTGGTTGACGAGGAGCAGCGGCTGGCCTTTAACGGTCTGGATTTCAAAATCACCGACAAAGTAGTTTCCAGCCGGATTTAATTCGGATTTATAACCATAAATTCGCTCAAAAGATAATAGGTCAGACGTTAAGGCAGTGGTGGATTTGAAGTCGCCTTTGATTGTCACGCGAAGGACATTGTTGGCATGCAGGGAGCCTCCGCGGTTTTCGTCCGGGTTGCCCCTGTGAGAAAGATAGAAGACGTTTGGGTTAGACGCATCTCCTTTGGCCTCCCAAAAATTGGTCCGATAATAGCGCTTGTTGGCATTTTCTGGAGTGACTGGTATGTCTGGTTTCCCATCAGCATCATTGAGTGGGAAATAAACCCAGCGTAACTCCTGAAGCACGTCAGTAAATTCTTTTTTCACCCAGCCATCTTGGGCGCTTGCTGAAAAATCAAACACGGCAAACTGATATAAACCCCGACGTGCTTTGTCGGCTCGAATCACACGATTACGTTCAAAAACATCTGGGATCTCATTAGGCTTTGCTGTTTCGATCCCTTCTGGATCTGAAAATGAAGTTGCGTCTTCAAGCTCAGTATCCCGTGTGTTTTGTTCTCCAAGCTCTGTGGGGAAAGCCAACAGTAAATTTCTAGTCTGGTCAATATATAGAGCTCTGCGGCTACCAGGGTAAGAGCGAACGTGTTGCAGCGAACTGCTAGAAAGATCAGCGTCGAGATCTCCCGCATAAATCCTGCCATTCGAGCAGCTAACAGCCCAATAAGGATAGCTCTCTTTTGCGATGGCATTGATTGGATTACACTCGTCACCAAGTTCAAAGGTCTTTGCTAGGACAGGGCTTTTGGGTGTTGAAATGTCAAAAAGCATCACTTGAGCTGCGGTCTCACCAGTATCTGAAAATGTGATGATGAGAGCATCTCCTGCAACCGTCATGCTTCGACCAAGGCGTGGTACTGAGGTTGCCCCGAGCTTATTACCATCTGTGTCAAGAACAAGTAAGGAGCCTTGGTTGTAGTCTCTTGGGTAATCGCTATTTAAAGCATAAAAATATGTCCCAGATTTATCAGTCGCAACATCGATGGGGCTGACGACTTTGTCTCCGAGTGGAGGGAAGTATTCGTTTTTTTTACAGCCAGCAGTTGCAAGCAGGGCGGCTAGAAAAAATGATGGCAAATAAAAGCGGTGTGATGTGTAAAGAAGTTGCAATGGATGATCCCCTATAAATTTCATCTGCTCATGGTAAGCCATATGCGAATCCAGTCCCCCCAGTGTGCCTCATAACTTGGGGAAAATACATATTTGTAATAAAAAACCTTTAATTTCAATATCTTAATTTTTCTCTAGATGTCTTCTTCGGATGTTTTGCGGCAATTTTCAGGTTTTTCTTGTCTCCCTTGGAGGGTGTGGGTTATGAGTATCTGTGAAGTTATCTAACATTAACGTCGTGAGCGTTCATCCAAAGAACAGATTTTTATAAGAAGGAAAGTGACCATGGCAGGCTCTCTAAATCGTGTGATGATTATTGGAAATTTAGGACAAGACCCCGAGCTTCGTTACACAACGAATCAATCCCCAGTGGCATCATTCAATGTTGCAACAAAAGACTACCGAACAGCTCCAGACGGCCAACGCCAGGAAGTCACAGAATGGCATCGGGTAGTGGTTTGGAATAAGTTGGCGGAAAATTGCGCCAAGTTTTTAACCAAAGGTCGCCCCGTCTATGTGGAAGGGCGGCTTCAAACCCGCTCCTGGGATGATAAACAGACGGGTCAAAAACGTTATCAGACAGAGATCGTAGCGCAGAATGTGCAGTTTTTGGGGACATCGGGCCAGGCTCGCGCTGAGCAAGGTGATGTACAAAGCTTTGCGCCTCGTCAAAGTCAGGCTGATGCAGGCCAAGGTTACGGATCTCAGCCCGTTATCCCTGAGTTTGATATTGGATCTCCAATGCCGGTATCGTCAGGCTTTGGTGGTCCAGAGACCTCAGGGCTTGACGACGTTCCATTTTGATTGAACTGACGTAATGGGTGCGCTAACGCTGCGACCATTAAAAGCGCATGCCAAGGCCGCCCATAAGCGTAAAAAACATATCAAACCCACCTGGGGTGCCGACGACGACGTGACTCCGCAGTTCGGTTTTAAAGTTAAATTTTTTAGCGAAATGGATTTTCTGACCAACACCAGCATCTAAGAATATGTTGGTTTGCTTTTGGGGGTCGGGTCGGCCTTCTTTGCCATAGGCATAAGTTTGATCTGGTTCAGCGCCTGGTCTAGTGCCACCACCTTGACCCTCGGCAGGAAATGGCGCTCGACTTTCGTTACCATTTTTCAACGTGGACTCGAGTCCATAGAATGTTGACATGGCAAGGCCCGCGCCGAGGTTGATGAAGATGTCAAAGTTCACGACCGCTGACATGAAAAATATTTCTTTGCCGTAGATCGGGTTCCAGATCGCATTTCCTGCAATAAGCATATTGTATTCTCGAATATTGACATAGGCAGGGCCGTAATTTCCTTTTTTGTCAGGCGATGGGCTATTGGCTTCAATGTTGTCTGGACCACCACACTCTTCGTTAATGTTATACCCAGGGTCGTTATAGAAACTTTCTATGCACAATCGCTCGTCGCGATCTTTGTTGATGGCAAACGAGAGATCAAGCCCGAGGCCCCACGTTTCACTCCAAAAGTAGCTGAAACCAGCGTTGATCAGGTATGTGTCAATGTAGCTTTGGTTAAGAATCATACCAACGTTTGGTCCGTTTAGCTCGATGCGACCTTTTTTGGGGTAGAGTTTGTTTTTTATGACATCTTCACCTTCTGTCGCTTTTTGGTAACCACCAACGCTAGCATGACTAATGGGCGCAAAGCAGCCCCAGCTAAGACCTAAGCCAATGAGTGTCCGAACTAAGGACTTAAAATTCACGTGGGTGACCTCTCCGTTTGTCGTCTAGATTAGACTCGACAGATCCCCAAGCGCTTGTGTGCTGCTCTTACCCTTGGCTCATAGCAACAAACGTCTTCTCGATCCGTCGTAGACGCTCCAAAGCAGTCTTTTTCATGGACTGCAGATCATGCATGGATGCCCCTTTCGCCGACCGATCTGAGACCGAGATGTAAAACTTGATCTTTGGTTCGGTTCCTGAGGGGCGCACGCTAACCTTTGTTCCGTCTACCAATATAAATTGTAACACGTCACTCTTTGGAAGAGTCAATTTTCCCGAGGAGTTAAAGCCACTAGCGGCAGCACTCAAAATTTGAGATGTTTCAAAATCTCGAAGTTTTTCGACAGCAATTCCGTCTATTTCCCTAGGCGGATCATGACGCATTTTGCTCATCATCTGCTTGATGGCTGCAGCTCCGTCTTTGCCAG
>JBIKKO010000348.1:0-2511 GCA_044360315.1 Oligoflexales bacterium | reverse complement strand
GGCGCCCGGGGATCGGTTCGCCGTCAATGTCGGACGCCCGGTGCTGGCAAGAGCGGCACTTCTTGCGGCGGTAGCGCTTGCCGTCGATCATGCGGCTGGCGATGACTGAGAACGCCATCGCCCCGCACCTTGGGCACTGCTGGCCTTTCTTCACGGCAGGATCGGCGATCGGGACAGGACTTGCTGCGGCACGGTCCACTCCTGGCCTTGGTAATCCACCACCACGTAATGCGGCCAGCCTGAGCGGCCATGGCCGAATGCGGCGGTGACCTTGGCGGCGAATTGCGGATGGCCAGCGATGAACACTTCGTCACCTGTGGCGAATCGCCAGGGGTTGGCGGTGAGGGTTGCGGTCATAGCCATGCGCAGGATCTCCGAGAGAGGATGGTGATAGAGCTGGCGTCGGGATGCCGGCGCTCGGCGAACTGATGCGCCTGCTGGCGGGACACGGCCCGGATGGTGCAGCGCATCGGCTGACGGCAGGCGAAGGTGATCTCCACAGGCCAGTGAACGGCCCCCGGTGCAGCGGTGCGGGTGATGCCCTCGCCAGCGGACTGGCAGGCGTCGTCGTCGGGGGTGAATCCGCTCACCGTGACACCTCCGCCGCCTGAATCCGCGCCTCCCGCTCCAGTACCACCACCGCCGCCACCATGCCCAACAGGCACAGCGTCAGGGCGATCACGGTTCGGCGACGGGCAGCGGCCTGGGCAGCAGCTGCAGCGCGGCGGGCCTGGGCCTGACGAAGTGACAGAGCCAGCTGATCATTTCGCTTTGATGAAGAGAACCTCGGCAGACGAATGACGTTGCTCGAAACATTCGCGGATGGTGTCCTGTGACCACCCGTTCGGAGCGATCCATTCGATGTTGTGCTGTTCATTGGTTTGGGTGTCGCGATAGATGATTTCGTAGGTCATGGATCAGAACGCCTCCGTCGATTGCCCGACGAACTTCATGCACTCGCGCAGGTCCGCCAGCAGGTCGGCGGCGAGCTCCTTTGGCACGGCCTGACCCGAGTCCCAGGCGTTGTCGGCGATGGCACGGGCGCTGACCTTCGCCGCATCGATCAGCCCCACCAGCAAGGGCATGAGCGGGCGGTTGCGCTCGCCGCAGTCGGGGAGGGTGATTAGGGAATCGGTGTGCTTCGGTAGCGCCTGGCGGGCGGCATGAAGGATCAGGTCGCTCAGGGCGCCGGGGCACTCGATGGTTTGGGTTTGGATCGGGTTCATGGGGCGCGAAAGCCAACAATGATCAATGCGACCAGCCAGCCAGCAGCAAGGATGAGCGCACCTGTTGAGCCAGTGACTAGGCCTGCGGCCACGAAAATGTTGCAGCTAATTAAGCAAGAAAATTCAGCTAAATTCATTCGAGGTGCTGGAGTGAGGCGGACATAGGTTATTCGTGAACAATGGAGGCAACGAAAGCGCCAAGGAAGAAACCAGTCATCAGCCCAATCATCATTCCGGTTGAAACAGTTTGGAATGAATGGCAAACAGCGATCGTCATTTGATACTCCAGCTGCGGCGCTCGACCAGGGTGCAGCCGGGCACAGTCCCCACCACGGCGGCTGCGTAGGCCTTGGCCTTGGCCTCTTCATCCGGCGCAGCCTTCACCGCTGCGACCAAAGCGGTCTTGATCGCGTCCTTAATCGCGGTCTTGTCAGCCTCAATTTTGATCCGCTGGAACATCTCCGGCAGATCTTTCGGCTCGCAGTCCACCACGGCCACCGTGGACTTCCTGCTGCTGATCTTGTGCTCGGGCAAGTCGTATTTCGTGGCATCGGGGTCAACCTTCTGCAGCGCCTGAATCAGTCGATCCTGCAGCGCATCGGCCTGCTGCTCATCACCAGCGGCCAGCTCTGCCAGCGCCTGAGCGCGAGCTTTGCGAGCGTCACAGCGGGCCCTGAGCGAATCGATCACCCAGCACCAGGCATCGGCCTTGGCGAGGATCGCCTGCTTGTTATCGGCCTCGGCGCTGATCAGGCCTTCCAGCGTGGCAGTGGCCGCGGCCACCACGGCGGGGTCATCGCTGAACAGGTCGGCGGCGGCCTCGTCGATCTGCTGCTGCAGGCGGAGGGCGTCGCCGGTTAGGGCGTAGAGGGTGGTGGTCATCGGCCAGTCTCCACGCGCAGCTCAACCCAGAGGGCGTCCCAGGTGGTGGCCTTGGGACCGGTGGTGAAGCGGTTGAAGGCGGCGGCCTCCTGGCTGGCTTGGAACCACACGAAGGGGGCGCCGATCAGCAAGAGCAGGATCAGCGCACCCCCGTAGGCGGCAATGGCAGGGGCAAGCTCCCTGAGCACATTTTTGAAATCGTCCATGGCGTAGCGAGTGGTGCAGACCTGCCAATCGTACCGCTTAGGTTCCGGTTCTGCACCTATGATGGAGCAGATCCGTCACATCCGCCCCGGTGCCCGCCAGCTCTGCTCAGTCCTGGTGGCTCGACTCGATCGGTCGCATCCCCCTGCTCACCCCAGCCGAGGAAATCGAACTCGGCACAGCGATCCAGCGGTGGCAG
>JBIKKO010000339.1:0-2524 GCA_044360315.1 Oligoflexales bacterium | reverse complement strand
TTTCAACCAATGTGGGTGTCCTGGTCCAGTGATCCCACATGACGGTTCGATTGATCCGCGCAACGCGCACATTAAGGTCAACCGCATCCCAGCAAAGGCCACATGCTTCCCCGACTCTCACGCCAGTGTAGGCAACGCTTTTACATTAGCAAAATTCTTGCCGCCAAAATGAAACTTTACGGCATCCACCACGCTGTAGAGCGTCGCACCGAAGAAGCCCTTTCCGGAGGGCTCCATCCAGCGGAGTTTTTACGCCTCGTGCTTGAAGACGAAGCTCTTGCAAGGAAGAACGCCTATGCCAAGTCCTTAACAAAAAGGGCCCGATTTCGCAGCCAGTGTTACTTGGAGAACTGGGATCACTCGCGTCCCCGTGGCCTCACAAAAGCAAAGCTTAAAGACTTGGCGGTCGGAAACTTCTTTCATCGCAAAGAAAGTCTTATCATCTGTGGGCCGACTGGAGTGGGCAAGACACACCTGGCCATCGCTGTGGGGCGTATGCTTTGTCAAAACGAGATCACCGTAGCCTTTTGGTCAGTTAACATGATGTTTGAACAAATTGCAGCTGAACGCGTCGCAGGAAAATACCTCTCTGCCATTAAACGCCTCGTTGCGTATTTCGGACCAAGCCGGACAGCCATTCCGGACCAAGCCGGACAGTGATTTCGGACCAAGCCGGACAGTGATTTCGGACCAAGCCGGACAGTGATTTCGGACCAAGCCGGACAGTGATTTCGGACCAAGCCGGACAGTGATTTCGGACCAAGCCGCACAATCAGCATTCCTCTTGCTTATTTAAAGCGTAGCAACGACCTAATCCGCTAAAATCTTTGATTATCCACAATTTAGGGGGTCAAAGATGGCGATGTCGAGGCTAAACATGAAGCAAGTATCTGAAATTTTGAGGCTAAGGTTTGAACTTAGGCAGACATACCGGCAGATTGCCGCCAGTGTTAACTGCTGCTCGTCGTCGGTTGGCGAATGTCTTCAACGGTTTGTAGCCTCTGGAATAGGCTGGCCATTACCAGAGGGCCTCAGTGAAGCCGAGCTTGAATCAAAGCTCTATCCACCAGGGGTTTCTTTTGTTCGCGATAAAATAGCTCCTGACTGGGCCTACATTCAGCAAGAGCTTAAGAAAAAATCCGTCACCAAAATGCTTCTATGGCTTGAATATAAGCAGTCCAACCCCGACGGCTTTCAATATACTCAGTTTTGTCACCATTACAAAGAGTGGGCTAAGAATGCTGACGTTGTTTTCCGCAATCATCATAAAGCCGGCGAAAAAGTCTTTATCGACTATGCAGGACAAACCATACCCATTTGGGACGCTGTTACCGGCGAATGCCGTCAGGCCCAAATCTTCTTGGGAGTACTCGGTGCCAGTAGCTATATTTACGCCGAGGCCACATGGACTCAGTCAACAACCGATTGGCTGGCGTCCAACAAGAGAATGTTCGCGGCTTTTGGCGGTGTTCCCTCAATATGGGTCCCAGATAATTTGAAATCAGCCGTCACGAAGGCCTGTCGCTACGATCCGATTATTAACGCGGCCTACTACGCAATGGCCAAGCACTATGACGCTTCGGTGATCCCTGCACGTGCGGGCAAACCACGGGACAAGGCAAAGGCAGAGGTAGGTGTATTACACGCAGAGAGACGAATCCTCGCCAGGTTCCGTAACCGTAAATTCTTTTCACTTGAGGAGCTGAATGCGTCCATTGCTGAAGAACTCATTGCTGTCAATTGCGAGAAATTCCAGAAATTGGAAGGGTCCCGACTTTCGTTATTTGAATCGATTGAGCGTCCAGCTCTTAAGCCTTTGCCAGCCATGGGGTTTGTACTCAGTGAGTACAAGTTGGCACGCGTTGGTATCAACTATCACATCCAGCTGGATCGCCATTTCTATAGCGTCCCATACACCTACGTCCAAAAAGAGGTAATGATTCGCTATACGGATTCTAAAGTCGATATTTCGTACAAAGGCGAAGTGATAGCTTCCCATCTACGCCGGTACGGCGGCGGGTATACCACCCTCGACGATCACATGCCGACAAAGCATCAGGCCCACGTAAAATGGACGCCCGAGAGAATGATCCGCTGGGTCGGCGAGGCAGGTCCATCTACTGCCAAAGTGGCAGAATACATCACGCAGAGCCGGCGCCATCCTGTAGAATCTTTCAACACCATCCTTGGTATGATTCGGCTTGGCGATAAGTACGGCAAAGACCGTCTGGAAAGTGCGTGCACTCGTGCTTTGGAAGTTAACGCGGTCAACTATCGAAGTGTCAAAAATATTCTCAATACTGGTCTAGACAAGACCCGCAAGGCCAAGACTACGACAGAGGAACACCAGCCGATTACCCACGAAAACATTCGTGGTCCGGAATATTACAATTAATTTAGGAGGAAACCGTGCTGTCACATCAAGTCACCAGTAAACTGCAGTCTCTTCGCCTGTCGGGGATGCTGCAAGCATTAGAAGAGCAAAGTGGTATGCCAAACATCAATCAACTCAGCTTCGACGAGC
>JBIKKO010000350.1:0-2530 GCA_044360315.1 Oligoflexales bacterium | reverse complement strand
TGTGAAACAAAGCTCCGGCCAGACACTTTTTCAAACCACTGAATATAAAAACAGTCCTACGTATGCATACCGCAGCCGTTGACTTCGAAACATACTACTCGAAGGACGTGGGTATCGAGAGCCAGGGTGTGTGGCACTACTGCCGACACCCGGAATTTGACGCATATTTGGTGACAATTGCCACCTCCACCGGCCAGAAATACTGCGGAAGGCCGGAAAATTTCGACTGGTCGTGCATCGCCGGGGACAACTGGCGCTGGGTCAGTCACAACCGGTCCTTCGACAAGCCGGTCTACGAGAGCATTGTTGAAAACGGCAAAATCCCCGCCCACTTCCCGCAGGTTTGGGACTGCACGGCTGATTTGTGTGCCTTTCTCGGGGCGCCCCGCAACCTCAAAGGGGCCTCGGAAGCGCTGTTGCAGGCCCAGGTGTCCAAAGACACTCGCAACAAGATGAAGGGCAAGCGCTGGGAGGACATGGACGAAGCCTTCCGCCGCGAGGTCGAGGAATACGCCATCAAGGACGCCGACTACTGCCTGGATTTGTGGGATAAATATGGTGACCAGTGGCCTGAGCAGGAGCAATGGCTTTCGCGCGAGACCACGCGCATGTGCCTGCAGGGCGTTCCTGTCAACAAACAGCTAATTTCTGACAAATTAGCACATCTCAAGAACCTGCTGTGGGAGGCAGAGCAGAAACTTCCGTGGGTTCAGGAGGACAAAAAGACCTTGTCTCCGCTTGCCTTGGCCGAAGAGTGCCGGAAGGTCGGCATTTTACCGCCCCCGTCTTTGGCTGAAGACAGCGACGAGTGTGAGGCGTGGGAAAAAGAATACGGCGAGCGCTACCCGTGGGTCTCAGCCATGCGCCAGTTCCGCAAATGCAACGCCCTGTTGCGGAAGTTGGAGACGATGGAAGAGCGCACCCGGCCCGACGGATGGATGGGCTACGGACTCAAGTATTTCGGGGCCACCACGGGCAGGGATTCAGGGGACGCGGGCCTCAACATGCAGAACCTGCAGCGTGCGGAAAGCTACGGCGTCAACGTGCGCGGGCTGATCGAAGCTCCGGAGGGTAAGACGCTGGTCGTGGCGGATCTGGCGCAGATCGAGCCGAGGTGCCTGGCTTATCTGGCCAAGGACGCCGAGATGCTGGAGTTCATCAAAAACAGCTCCGATCTTTATGAAGCACAAGCCAGGGCCTGGGGGTTCTGGGACAAGCCCGAATCGCTGCGCACCGACACCACCGGCATCCGGCATCTGGTCAAGCAGCTCAACCTCGGACTGGGCTACGGCATGGGGATCACTCGCTTCGGTGACGTGACCGGATTGCCCAAGGAAGAAGCGACCCGGCTCGTTCACCTTTACCGCAAGAAGAACCCCAAGGTCGGGGAACTGTGGAAGGTGTTGGAGAATAACCTGCGCGCCTCGGTCATCCGCAACGACGACATGTTCTACGTTGAACTGCCGAGCGGGCGGAAGCTGGCTTACCGCAACCCGAACAACAATGAGGGACATCTTTCGGCCGAGATCGTACGCGGCGGCAAGTACATGCGGATGAAGTGGTGGGGCGGGAGCCTGACAGAAAACCTCGTTCAGGCCATGGCCAGGGATGTTTTCATGGAGTGCGTGCGCAAGATCCGCGAGGTCGATCTGAATGTCATCATGCGCGTGCACGACGAAGTCGTCGTCTGCGTGCGCGAAGACCGGGCCGAGGAGGCCAAGGAATTTATTCTGGACGTCATGTCGACGCCCCCGGAATGGGCCAAGACGCTGCCGCTGGCGGCCGAAGCCAAGATAACCAAGAAATACGAAAAATAGACTTATGGAAAAAATCAATCAACTGGCCGACTCGCTCGGGCTAACCACGCCGCTGGGCCGCAAATCCTTCGAAGTCTTCTGCGAGTGCGCGGTGCTGCTGGACCAGAAGAACCGGGACTATGGTCCAGGGAACATCAGTGCCTTCGGCGAGAAGGGTGTGATCGTGAGGCTCAATGATAAAGTCGAACGGCTGAAAACCCTGGTCTGGGGTGACAAACACCCCGAGCACGAAAAAGTCAGCGACACGTGGCTGGACATCGCCAACTACGGGGTCATCGGGCTTCTGTGTCATAGAGGGGACTGGAAATGAGACCGCCGGGCGACGAATACTGGGACGTGGTAGTCTTTGTCATAGTGGTCGTGGGGTTGGCCGTAATGTTCACATTTACCGGAAAATTCCTCGATGAGCGCCGGGAACAACAACGTACGGGGCTATACAAGTGAACCCCTGCCCCACCCACTGAGGAACTCGCATGACTGAACAATCCATACTGGTGTTTGAAAAGCTCAGCGGTTGGACTGAAAAGTCCAAATTCGAACACGACCACAACGGTTACATCACCGTCGAAGAGGACATCATGACTGGTGAGGCACATGCGTTCCTGTGGCGCTATGACCTCGACCCGCAACACATGCAATACCTGCACCTGGGCGACCACGTGTTTGTGAAGCCATGAGCGAGCCTGAAGAACTGATGACGTGGACGACCAGCG
>JBIKKO010000335.1:0-2531 GCA_044360315.1 Oligoflexales bacterium | reverse complement strand
TCTCGTGTCTTTTATGCGAAGGTGTAGCGCCGCGATAAGCTTTCTCGATCCTTGCGATGTTGGCTGTTGTGTTTCCAAGCGCATAGTTTGAAGCTGAGCGGTAAAACCTTGGCCGACTATGATCCGCGTGGCTGGCTCGTCAAGAGTTATGCACCCGTCCACAACCGTCTTTGTTGACTGCACGTTGCCGTCCGCCAGCACTTGCACTACCGCGTCATTAAGATGGTCGAGGCCGCCTATCGTGGTGACGGCTGCTGTCATTGACCAATCACCTTGCTCGACACGCGCGATCACTATGCCTGGGATATTTGGCACGCCTGCTGGTAGTGCATTAAAACAATCAACGATGATCTGGTTTGTAGCGGGCGCCTCTAGTACCGGGCCTCTACCGCCACGCACACGCACGATCTTGCCGACATCGCCAGCGGAGAAAGGGGCGCCTTCGGTCGTAAGGCGAAGCTTGGTTACTGCTCGAACAGAAATAACCGCGCCAGAGCCGCCGAGCGCCCCGGCTATGGTGGCGCGCGGAGCTTCGTAGTTTTGCCCGGCCAGGGTCACTACGGCTCCCGTAATAACACCCCCGGTTTGCGTTACCGTTATCTGGCCTCCGGTGCCCGTCACGTCTTCTATCGTTACGCTTAGTAAGCCGTCGTACCCGGAGCCGCCGTTAATTACGGAAACCTCGTATAAGCTACCAAAACTGATGACCTCTCCGCTAAGAATAGCGGTTGTTGGTTTGGTAAGTGGGTAGGCCGCGCCCGCGTCCACACACCAAGCTTCCTCCGGTTGCGCAGGAATGTTCGCGGCTGGGTTCGCCCCAAACAGCCGCGAAGCGAAACGCTCGACCGCGTATTGAAAGCCAAAGTTGGGCCGGTAGCGTCGAACAACGGCATACACCGCGTCCTCTCTGTCTTCCGGGATTGATATGATTGATATATACTGCCCTTGCGTGTCGTGCCGCGCCCACCCATAAACCTCTTGCTCTTTCAAGTAAGTTAGCGAGAGAAGCACGCCGTCGTCACGCACCGCCCACACAAGCTTGTTGGGTTCCTCGGAGTAACACCATTGAACGATCTTCCTTCCTTCCAAAAGGTGACGCGATAAAATCGAAACGTCAGAGCCGGTGAAATTGTTGGAATAGAAATTAAACGCCAAATCGCGCACCGCGCTTCCGCGTGCTTGGGCGTATAGAATTTGATCGCCGATACGCAGCGGCGCTAGTGGTTGCGATCCACTAAATGCCTGTGGCGGCGCTTTGATGGTGCTTGGCGTCAACGGCGCATCGCTTGCGCCGCTTGAAACAAGATACGCCCCGTTGCTCGTGAGCGCGATCAAACCGTTTGTCATAGACACCAAAGATACGATGGTGTTCACCTCCTGCGCTACTAACGAGGCGGTAATTGCGTCATCGTCTTGCACAGGATCGGAAACGTCAAAATTGGTGAATTGCCCAGGTCTGCTAAGCCATAGCGTTGATGGCGCTTTACGGCTTGCTGCAAAAACCCGGCGCTGCTGCACATAGGCCGAGATAGAAGGATTGGTGGTGCCGCCCAGCGCCAAACTGACGGTCCCGCCAGAACCAGCAACGTCGGTGCCTACGATAGTAAAATCTATAGTGCCTGTGTTTTGGGTTGATAGGCCGGTTGATGAAGATGGGGTTATGTCCGTGTTGGCCCAAGAAATAGCCGTTACGGTGCCGTTGACCACGCCGGTAATGTCGATCTGTAGCTTATTGGTGCCGACGCGGTGCGATACCGCGATTGCTTCTATAAAATTGGAATAGTTATTCTTGTGATAGTTTTGACCGCCGTTGACAATGGTGATGCTGCCCGGCGCAGGGACAAAATGAGTGCCAAGAGGGTTAGCGACCCAGGAACCATTGAACGCCAACACCAAGCCGTAGCCTGCTGGCGCGGCGTCCAGTACGGTAGCGGTAGGCGCCGTGTAGTTTGTGCCGCCGACCAACACATTTGCCATAGCAAGCTCGCCGTAGGGCGAGGCGCCCGCTGACAAATCCGCGCTAAGTGCTACTTGCGCGCCCGTGCCCGTGGCGTCTGTGATGCTCACGTAGGGCGACACGTAGTTTTGGCCTGTGGTCAAAATAGACACAGAAGCAACGGCTTTATCCAAGAACGGATTCCGGCCTTGTGGCGGCCCTTGGTCAAATTCTATTTCAAAGTTTATGTCCGCAAAGCGCGCCTCGAAAGTATTGCCGATAAGCCCGTAAAAATAAGGACCGCCGCCCTGCAATCCGTTCGGCACGGGAGTTGCCTTGTAAACGCGATATTTATAGGCGCCAGATACAGGTATCCATTGAACAATGTTGATGACGTTTGGTGTTGCGTTTTGGTCCAGCGCCGAATTGATCGTGCTGGTTGCGGCGGTCGGCAAACTTTCGCGCCCCGACTGGTCCACGGTAGTAACCACATAGGCATAGAAATACTGCGGATTGGCTTCAACATTGTTCACAGGAACAACCGAAGGGCTTATTGGTGCGCCGAGTTCGGAACCATAAGTTTGCTGGACGATCT
>JBIKKO010000327.1:0-2537 GCA_044360315.1 Oligoflexales bacterium | reverse complement strand
AGTCTTCTGGTCGACTTAGATCGAACGTTGGTTGGTGATTTACTGCGCCATCCAACCAAAGAGCCTGTCTATCGAAGAGGTCGATCCCATGGTGACTTTCTGAGTGGTTTAAGTGAAGTAGACAGCTCAATACCGTCGGTGACTGCCGTGGAGTTGGCTCTCAAAAGTAAGTTGGATCAGGTCGTGACGCAAATTCTTAGAGAGCAGTTGATTGATCCTATAGACGGGCAAAAGCCTTCGTTGCGGCTCAGATTACAATCCAGTGCGGAGCCGAAATCTAGCCTCGCTCCAGGGGTGGAGCAATGATCTCCGCCCCCGGAGTGATGCTGTTTTGGATAAGAAATCACTCGGCCTTATCGAGCCCGACGCGCGGCAAGCAGGGCCTCAAACTCTGTTTGATTTAGACGACCGTCGCCGTCTTTATCGAACTCCTTTGCAACACGTTCCCAGGCCGAATGCTCCGAGCGTCCGCCTTCATGCTGTCCACGCTTGTGCTTACCGTTTGGTTTGCGATGCTGCTTGTGCCCATCGCCATGATCGCGGCGATGTGATACCCGTGGCGCGCTTTGGGCCAGAAACTGGACGATTTCATCTTTCGACATAAGAGCATCATTGCCAGCATGTTTGCCAAAGGCTTCTGTCAGTCTTGACTTCATTTTCTCTAGTTTCTCTGGGCTAGGGTCCGGTCTATCGCGTCGACCAAACTGGGCGCGCATCTTCTCCGGTCCGCTTACAAACTCCTCGAGATTAAGCGCACCTGATGCGTCAACGTCTGCGACCGCTAGCAATCGCGTCGCTCTCTCAACAAGTTTTTCGGATGGTAGGTCTTCTGCAACGGCCGACGTTGTGGTTGTGCTCGCTACAGCCGAGTCATCAGCAGTCGATTCAACCGAATCGAGCAGATAAGCTTCATCGTCTGATAGACCTGCAAGTTCTTCTGAAGGTTTGTCTGTCACGCCTCGGCAGCTGCTGGCGCCCCAGATTGTAGCCACAATTAAAACCACTGACGACTTCATAAACGCTCCTCTTTTAATGGGTAAGTCCTGATGATCGGTTTTGTTTTAGCCCCATTGCTACAAACACCCAATCAAGTATCCCTGAATTACAAAAGCGGTATCGGAAATTTTAATGAATATCTTTGGGAATCTTTTAAATTCAATAAATACGGTAGTTTATTGACTCTAATTAATCTTGAGAAGGAACTTTTTTTGAATATTGAAAAGCTCCCAATGCTAAAGTTTTTGAATACTCAAAAAAACTCAATTTTCCGTGCAAATTTCCGATAAGTGAGATGGAAGGGCGGGGGCATGCCAGTATCGTTATCCAAGGTTCGAGAAATCGCGGCACTTTGTGATATCACACAGCACGACGATTACCGTAGTTACCTATCATCTGTTTATGAAGATGTGAAAACCACGGTGGCCTCATACTCTTATGCTCATTTTTCAATTGTCCTTGGGCTGTCGTCGACAAATGTACATGCGATCATTAGTGGACATCGCAAGCTCAGTATGAAGACAGGTCTGCGGGTAGCGGCTGCTTTAAATTTATCTGAAAGCAATAAAAAATATCTCCTGGCGATGATTCGTCAAGAACATGCAAGGACAAATATTGAGCGCGAACAAGCATTCCGCGATCGTCTAGAGTTAGCTAAGTCCAAACTATCTGATAAAACCGAAGAGTATCGCTTGTTGTTTTTTGAATCTTGGTATAACGCAGCCATTTTAGAGCTACTAAGATTAGAAAATGCATCCGACGAACCTGCTTGGATTTCTGAAAATCTTAGACCTCATGTCAATATTCCGAAAATCAAACAAAGCCTTAAGCTTTTACAGGAATTAGGTTACCTAGCATACGATCAAAAACGCGCGCGTCTTTACCCAACTGAAGTCATGGTTTCTACGGGTGACCAAGTGGAGCGACTAGCAATCATTAGTTATCACCGGCAAATGATTGACCTAGCTGTTTCTGCGATGGATCAGATCCCTGCGGAAGATAGAGATATTAGCGCAGTAACGGTGGCTGTTTCTGCGGAGCTTCGGTCTCAATTTCAGGAGGAGCTGATTTGCCTACGCAAACGATTTCTTGAGCTCGCAAGCAATGAAAAAAAGCCAAATGAAATTTTACAGATAAACCTACAGCTGTTCCCTGTAAGCCGGAGGCAATCATGATAAATCAAGTTAAACCGGTAAAGGTTGTTGGTCGTGTAATGTCTTTAGGGCTTACATCGTGGCTCGTATTAGTATTGTGCGGATGTGCTGTTGAGGCTGGTAACCCATCAACAAAGAAACCTAAGGGTACCTTGAACGTAATATTTAATCGAACAGAAACCAAATCTGGCGAGAGCATGGAGTTAAATCTTTCCGGACTGGGCATTGCGTCTTCATCAGAGGAGTCTGGCGATGAGTTGGCCTTGACACTGCTCAAAGATAAGATTGATTTGTTTACCAATGACGATAAGACCTCAGAAGCCATCTCGCAAACTGAACTTGATGAAGGACAATATCATCAACTTGTCGTTACACTACCCCGCGAAC
>JBIKKO010000328.1:0-2537 GCA_044360315.1 Oligoflexales bacterium | reverse complement strand
AAACGTTCGCTGACCGCTCCGCCGGACAGCTTTTGAATTTGATTGGTCAACTCGGAACTCGCCGACTGATTTGTGGTTGGAGTTGCTGAAGTAGCAGGTTTCGCAAGAAGCGCGAAAGCTAGGTACATTGAAGATTTAAATAAAATTTTTGTCATAAATAAAACCTTATTCATGTGTTATCTAAGCGTTAACTGCATTTTCTTCGATAAACAATCAGTTGAGCCTCGGCGTCGGCAAATGTCGAGGGGTCATCTTTTCTTGCTGCGCGGATGGTTAATGTCCTGGTCATTTTTTGGTTTTCAAAAAGGTTAGGGTTAAGATTACAAGGTGGGGTCCAAGTTAATTGTCCAGCGTTGATCACGGCCTCTGTTGGTGCCCCGATCAAGGAAAACGTCAAATCTTTCATGGCCACGTCGTGCACAAATGACGCGATATCATACGTAGCGCTGATGCCCTGAATAAACGGCATTAGCTCCTGAAAATTGTGATCAAAATAAATATCAGCCGTGCCAGTTCTTCGTCTACCTTGCCATTGGGGATCGCCACAAACTCGCCCGGGACCGGCAAGAAATTGGTGAACTCTGAAGACCACCCGACGTTGAACGTAGGAATCTTTATCAAGCGTATTTGTCAACGTGAATAGCACGCTGTGTTCGGCTATTCCCCGCTTAAAGACTAGATTTGCAGAAACACTGCAGCTTGGGGTCCATGAAAGAACCCTTCCATTAAACTCTGCACCGTCAGGTAGGTTTGCGGCTTTGATCACATGGACGCCAGGAGCCTCAACCTTTGCAGTCCTGGAAATATTGAAGTCTTGCTTGTAGCCCTGCTCAAATTCAATTGATGCAGGAAATGAGCTGTCGAACTGCAGCAGCAACGGTGGTTTTGCTGGCTTGGTGTCTTGGGTCGGAACTGTCGTGGGAGTCGCAGATCCGCATGCGGTTAGTATCATCATAAGTCCAAGAGTTTTTGTGTGCACACTCATTATGGTTTCTCCAAATCAAATAGAATTTATCGGTTTGAATGTGAATGGATAATTGACTTTCACGATCGTACCGCCAACTGGCTTGGGAAATTTCCAGCGCTTAATAACCATCGCGATGCATCCTTCCGTTTCGGGAAAGCCAAGGGATGACTGCTTGACCGTAGCAACATTAACGTCACCACCAGCATTGATTTCAAAATCCATAGACACGTGTCCGGCGAGGTCAGGCTTCTTGCGCAGACCTTGTTCGTAGCAAGCCTGAACTTGACTTAAATACTTTGTAATCGTTGCTCTCACAACAGACTGATCTAAGCCCCCTTCGAGTTCTACAGCGTCCCCTAGCTTGACCCCAGACAGGCCTCCTGCGCCTGCTCGACCACCTCCAACGTAACCTCGACCGTGGCCGCCAAGTCCCCCGCCTGGTCCTGATGTGCCGATGCCGCCAAGACCGGCGACTCCGCTGTTGCCGACGGTGGTATGCTTAACGCCTTCTCCGATACCCGCGAGTAGTTCTCCTCCGCTCCCTCGGTCTCCGCCGGAGCCGGCTCCAGGGCTGCGGCGCTCGACGTTGGTGGGTAAGCCACCCACAGCCTTGGTTAGTTCCTTCCTTCCTATTTGCAGGAATCCGAGGCGTTGACGAACGGCTTGGCTAGTTTGGGATTGCTGCGGTGGACTTGGCGCTGTTTCAGCGGTCGATTGAGGTGGCGTTGGCGGTGGTTTAGCGACAACAACATTTGGTATGACCACCGTTGCTTGTTCCGGAGCGGTTTCATCAGGTTTGCCATCGCTAAAAAAGATGCCCAACGATGTCACGACTGCGAATAAAGCGGCAAGGGTTGCGCCAATCATGCGAAGGCTTTGTGAATCACCAAATTCGGCCACTTCGGGTAAAGGGAGCGGTCGAGCATCGTCAATCTGTCCAATGTAAAATGTCTTGGCGCCAAGTGACATGGTCCATGATGTTTCGCCCGTCTTATGGATGACGCAGCCTGCTACGGCGATGGGGCATCCATCTTGCAACCTAAATGAACAAACGGGCATCGCTACTTGAACCCTCTCGCCGGAGCGAGTACGGATTTTATTTCTTGCCTGGAGTGTGTCAGTCGAAACAAAACCCTCGCGCGGATAGAATCCGACAGCCACATTACTATCGGAATGGAACGCACGGAGGATGTGTCCATTTTGAGATTTTATAGCAATCACTTAACCGTTTCCCCTGTGTCGGCGGCATATTTATCAAGGAAATGCTGCCTGATCCTAAGCAGTCCGTTGGATGTACTGTCTTCGCCAGCGGTGATGAGTGACGTTTCGGGTCGGGAAACGCCACCTTCCACTGACTGAGCAGAGAAATTTATGGACTTTGATTTCTTGTATCGGATTTTTGGCTCTTGTTTACCACTGGGCGTAACTTGGTCGTCAGTGGAGTTGACGTTCACGTTTGGCCTCGGATTATTGGCTGGTGAGAGGTCTGTAGCCATGGCATACGGGTGACGGTAAGCCAGGCTTGCAAAAGCGGCAGCTAGCGCCATAGTTTTAATGGACGTAATCAATG
>JBIKKO010000332.1:0-2540 GCA_044360315.1 Oligoflexales bacterium | reverse complement strand
TTGGTCGATACGCACCGCGAAATGACGAAATACAGAACATTTGATAGCGCCGCAGAAAGAGAAGCATGGACGACCAAAGTGAAACTCAAGGAGTTGGATGCAAATCAGCGGAGGATCGACCGCGCAATTGATTACGTTACAGGTTCGGAGCAGGAAAGAGCGGCTATTCGCGGGAGTGGCGGCATAACGAATCGCCACGGGAATCGAATAGATTGACTGAGTTGAAAGAGCCTGCCTCTGAGCTGGTTTAGCTGACGATCTACAACGCCCCACCTGCGTGAACCTCGCGCAAAGATTTCGCACGTTTCAGCCTATCTGCCCCGTCCTTCGCCATTGCTGCAACCAGCGGGCAACAATGCCCGGTAGAAGACACAAGTCGGCCACGAAAAAGAACACGGCTTCGGCCAGCGGTGCCAATCGTGCGCGCATCCGCTCGCGGGCCTCGGCAAGTTCGTCGCGCACAAGCTCGCATTGGTGGATGGTGCGTCCGTTGCTTTGCGAGGTCATCATCGGCGCGTAGAGATGGCGCGCCCGTTGTTCGAGTTGTCCTAGATCGTTGAGCATTTGGAAAAGAGATGCAGGGGAAGGCGCACTACGCGATTCGCGCCTTCGCGGGTCGAAATAACCAGAGAGTTGAGCCCCCGCCGCATTTCGCCAACGTAATCGTTGCCCTGCAAAGTTTTCACGGGTGGCGGGCTTTTACGCGAATACCCGCCGCGTGATGATTGTGACCAGCATTCCCGGCGCGGCCGAAAATAAACCGCGCCAGACCGCCGCAATACGCACGGCATAAGCCGCGCCCGTGAGTCTGTTGTGTGTTCATCGCTCCCCGTCCAAGGGGTTTTTGCCTGCCAGCGCACCGATGGGCGCGGGCGGAAAAGGGAAAGACGGGTCAAGCGGAACGAATCTCGGTGCGCGCTCTGGCTTGCAGGGCGCGGGCCTGCCTTCGCGCTTTTCCAAGCGAGCGAGAAGTTCTTCGGCCTTGGCTGAGATTGTCGGCTTCATTACCCGATGATGGCTTTGATGGGTTGCCGGGGCGCGTTCTCGCGGCGTGTCTCGGCTCGCGCTGCGGCAGCGTCACGGCCACGGCGGTCTGCCTTGGCTGAATCGCCCCACTCGCTTTTTGCGCGTTGCACCACGGGCTTCTGTGCGCTCGTAGCGGGCCTTGCTGCCAGCGTTGTCACTTCATCCGCGACAACCAGACGCGAGGATTCAACGTCACGGGTGCGCTTGTGCAACTTGGTCGCGGAAATCATGCGGCTTGTGCCGCCATTAACGAGGAGCCTGGTCTTGCTCATTCCGCCCCCTCTCCCAAAACAATGCGGGTAAATCCGGCGCGGTCGAGCAAGCCACGCGCACCATCACCATTGCGGCAGTTGTCGCCAAGCCCGGTGAGGTTGGTCACGCGCCAACCAGTGTTGTTTGCGATGCTATGGCTCGCGGCTTCGGGTTCGCCAATGGTTGCAAGAATGGCCTTGTGCTGTGCCTGTGCCTTTTCGGCGGCTCGCTTCACGGCAGGGATTGCGGCTTCGCCTGCGCGGTTGAATAAGTCCACGTTGGCGATTGCAGCGTTAACCCGTGTTGCCTCACGCACGTTCCACACTTGCTGTTGTCGTTCGACCAGACGCGCCCGCGAACCCATCTCGAAGATGCGGCGTTCGGCGGCGGCATCCCCGGCCACGGCGGCGGCGAATGTCTTGTCGTAGGTTTCGCCCGCGATGTCGGGATTCGCTTCGTCGCGGTGCTTTTCAAGTTTCATGTCCTGTTCGGCGGCGGCTTTCAGCTTGCCGACGAAAGGCTTAATGGCGGTTTCGACCTCGGCGTCGATGATGGCATCGACCGGGGTGAATACGATGGTGATGGGTTTTGCGGTTTTCATTGTGAAAGTCAGTCGCGCAAGCTCGGCGGAAGTGTTTCGAGATGGTGGCGAACAATGCGCGTTGCATCATTGCCCCAAGGGTGCGTTGAAAAGTCCTGAACGATGGCGGTAAATAGTCCGCGAATGGCTCGGATTGCTTGGGGCTTGTTTATCGTCGTGCCGATTAGCAGGAGGAAGTTGCCGTATTCCTTTTCGGCCTCGCTGGCTCCCTTCCTCATGGCGCTCCAGCTTGTCGCCAGTTCGCTAATCTCGCGGGTGTTGGCGGGTTGGCGCGCAACGGCGGCTTGCCACAAGGCGAAGTGTTGGCGCTCGCCTTCCTGCGCTCGCTGCAATCGCGCCTTCGGCCCCATGTCTTCGGGCAGGGAACCTTCGGGCAATTCGATGTCGCGGGGTTTGTCCCGGCTGACGTTGAGCGCAAGCCATGCTTCGGCGGCTTCGATGCTGTCTGTCGGCATCCCTGCCTTCTTGAGTTGGGAGACACGACCAGCGGTCACACCCAAACGGGCGGCGAGGTCTTTTTGCGTTGGGTTCATGCCCCTGCCGCCGTGTCAATTTAGTGCCGTCCCGTCTAAATTAAATCAGGGTTCGGCGGCTTGCCCGATGTCTCAATATCAGTCGGGGGATTTACGTTTAGGCGAGCCAATCGCAATAAATTTTGCCC
>JBIKKO010000340.1:0-2547 GCA_044360315.1 Oligoflexales bacterium | reverse complement strand
TATCATTTGGTTGTTTAAATTTTAATTCTTTAGGTATAGAAAAATTAGCTCGAGAAAACTCTAAACGGTCAACTAACTTTATCATATTACCTTCATGATCTACGGCCACATAACCTTCAGGTTGAGTTACCTTTAACGTACCGTCAGGTTGAGCTATAAATTGCCGCGAGTTAATTGCGTTATTATACTTTTGTATAAATATTTTTTTTATTTCAGCTATTAGTTGGGTAATAAAAAATACATTTACAATAGACATCTTATTAGCTTGTAGGTACTCGAGGTGTTTGTTTTTAGCATCTATTTTTCTTTCTCTTCCCCGCTCGGTAGAAAGATTAGCTATTTGTTTATCGAGTCCCTCAGCATACCAAGTTATAAATTCATTAAAATTGTTATCTGGGTCATCAATGAATCGACCTTGACGTATTAATACATTTATAAACTTATTAAGGTTCATGTACGTAGTTGGGTTTAGACTGAGCCAATCAACAACTCCTCCCGCTTTTTGAGCTTTATCTAAATTGTTTTTTACTAGCGCTTCTTCTTGATTGGTTAAAGTTGCCATACCTGATACATCTTTAAAGCGAGCATCATCTATAAAAACTTCTGGGGTCAAATTAAATTCTTTAACAGAAACATCGGGTGTTTTTGAAGTCTCTTTACCTAAAGCCCCTGTATACTTTGTATGAAAAACAACACCGATTTGAGCATTACGTATTTTTTGTCCTAAGGGGGAGTCTGCCTCTACAGCATATGTAATAGTATTTGGTTTAAAGACAAACAGTTTTTCACCGTTATAGTCAATTTCTTGAATATCGGATTTACTAAACATAAAATCTCCTTGATAGTAGTTTTGTTTAATTACTGAAGGTAAATACAGCAGAGCTAATTTTAGTTTTTCAACGAGACCGGGTGCATGTCCGAAGTTTTGTATAATATCTTGTACAGTGTAACTAGCCTTGTCGGGGTTTTTTGTTGAGACAAAAAACTTACCGGTTTCAGGATGATACCCTGCTAAAATAGCAGGGGCCCCATCAAATTTTACTGTTGTAAATATCTTGCTATCAGTATTCCCCTGAAAAATTCTAGTTAATTCATCTATAAACCTAATAGCTGTATCTAGCCCTTGCTTTTGCCCTATTAAAATTAACTCTTCTAAATGTGTTAAATGGTAGTTAATACCTTTAGATTCTTGCTCTAAAACAATAGGTAAAAGCTTACTACTTTTATCCCAAAAAAAACTATTAAAAGCCTGTTCTATCATAAAGCTTTATTATTTAAGCGTTATAAGATACAGCGCTTATATCTTAACCTTCGTGTTTATAATTTGTTCTTTTTTGTATACTTTTTAATAACTGATCAATTTGAACGTTATTAAGAATTTTATCAACCTCATCGTCACTTAATGATTGTTTTGCTGCTTGAGTGTTTGTTGTTGGTTGCGACTGGGGTTGAGCGCCTGTATTTGTAGGTTGAGCACCTGTATTTGTAGTAGGGGCTTGAGCCCGTTGCCCGGCTTGGTTTGTAGTGCTAGTTGTAGGTCCGCTAGTACCTGTCATACTAATGGAAGGTTGATGCGGTTGCTGAGTATTAGTGCCAATTAGAGGACTTAGTGCTTTTTTAATAGCAGCAGGATCAGATGTTTTAGCTAAAGTATTTGATAAAGCATCAAGATCGAGATTATTTTGATTTTGCTTATTACCTTGATTGATTATCGGGTTAGGGGTACCTCCAATAGCTTCCTGTATACGGCTACAAATGCTGTCAAATTTATTCATATATGTTATTTAATATAAAATTTATCTTGAACGATAGGTTCGTCGTCAGGTGGTAAAACCTTTGAACTTGTTGGTATTAATCCCGTACTTATACTTATATCTCGTAATTTTTGATCTGTTTGTCTTGGCTGCGGGTTTATTCGACCGTATTGTGGTTGGGTCTGTGAAGCAAGACCTAAACCTAAACCGGTTGCTATACCTATAGCTTTACCTATTCCCTGAGATTGAGGGGATGTCTGTGACTGAGCCTGAACATCTGTTGTTGTGGCATCAGTTCCCGGAGTTGGTAATAGAGTACCTGCTTGCTGATCAGGTTGACTTGGAGTAGATATTGGTGTAGTCGGGGTAGGCGTCGGTGCTAGAGTAGTACCACGGGCATTATATCTACCTTGGCCGGTATTAAAATTTTTAGGATCTATAGATGATTGACCGGGCGGGTTGTACACACCTTGATCTGCCCATGTTTGGGCAATTTGTTTAGCACCAAAAGGTCCTGCTGCTACCCCTATAGGTCCTAAAATTGGTGGCGGTGTTGTGCGATCACCAGCATCCCAGGCATTTTGAGCGGCCGCTAAACCAGCAGCTGCAGCAACAGGTATCGCTGCCGTACCTACAATAGGTGCTAGGCGTGAAGTCGCTGCAGCTCGTCCTGCCTGGGCTGTTGTAGAAGGGTTTACATTGTATGAATAGGAACTTGTTGGTCGAAGAGCTCCTGGTCCTGTATATGTTGATGTAGATGTAACAGAAGGTCCAACACCAGTGCTGCTCCCTA
>JBIKKO010000155.1:0-8193 GCA_044360315.1 Oligoflexales bacterium | reverse complement strand
AGTCGATCGGTGATGTGCAGGCCATCCACCGTGACAACGATGGGATTTTACATGGCGTCAGTGACCTGCGTAGTGATGGCAAGCCCGTCGCTCCAGTGTTGCGTAAATAGGTTATTGGCTCCCTGAGCTGGTCAGGGTTAGCGATGACCCTCTAGCCAAGTCGGGATCATTTGGAACGCTCTGTTTTGTAGGCCGTTATCAACTGTTGCCATCTTGAAGTGACAAACAATGAATATTCGTCCCAAGAATGAATGGTGCTAGCTGGATCAGGCTTTAGGATCCCCCGAGACACCGGAAACAAAGATGATGGATGGCGTGCCGCAATGCCGGTGGTGGTGGCATCAAAGACGGCTCCCTGGGCTCCGATTCCTGGTAGTAGGAAGCAGTGTTCCCCAGAAGGAAGTCGTTCCATTAGTCCGTCGGGAATCGATGTGGCGCCTAAGACCCACCCCAATTGTTGGGTCACAGATTCCGACAGTGCGCGGTCGTAGAATTGAGAGAATACCTCGAGAGCTGGTGAAGATTGGTTCACGAACTCTTTCATTTGAATAGCTCGGCCCGACGGGTTGCTTGATAGCCAAACAAGAAATGCCCCCCGTCCTTGCTTTAGCCAAGGCATGATTGCCATTAGAGAATCGGTTCCCATCCACGGCATGATCGTCAGTGCATCGGCTTGATACGCATCAAATGCCATCCTCCCATAGGCGGACATGGTGCTGCTGATGTCGCCTCGTTTTGCATCCAAAATCACAAACAGTCCCCGTTTTTTGGCATCAATGATGACATCGCGCAGCGCCGTAAGGCCTATGGGGCCGAATTGTTCAAAGAACGCTGATTGAAATTTGATGGAGTGGGCTTGCTTGGCAATAGGTGTTACGACAGCAGCGTACCAACGTTCCAAAAACGATTCGACAGCAAGCCCCTCAAATTGCCGCTTCAAAAAAGGATGTAAATCGGTGATGTCGGGATCAAAGCCGATACACACGGGGTGGCCAGCGGCAGTGATTTTTTCCTTGAGGAGTGCGTGCACGGGATGGTTTCCCTTTCGAGTTGCAGTCGACGACAAGGTTAGTGGGTAGGCTTCAGATAGTCAATTCATAAAATAGATATAAATCAATGTATTCAGCAATTTATCTTGATCTTAACGAGGTTCTGTCGGTTTCGTTTGAAGACTTGTCATAGGCAAGGTTTTCACGAGCTAAGTTCTTCCTCTGGTTTAGGTAAAGATAGGCGCAGATCTAGCATTTTGAATGACCATGCTAGCGCAGTGCAGATTTTTGCTCTGTGATTTTGAAATTTGATGATACGACACGTTTGAAAGTAGGATTATGAGTTGACACACCTAAACTAAACCAATACGATTCGGCATAGTCTAAAAATTTGTTTGAACGTTTATGTGCATGGAGTCAATATGCGGGAACTCATGGTCATCGCCGTTACCTCCTCATTAATGTTAAGTTGTCGCACCGGTTTACCTTTAGATTCCGATGCTAAATCGGAGTTTTCTCCTCAAGGAGTTCCCATCGACTGGGGCCGCCTTCAACCGATGTCAACTACGCCTCTAACGATCGAAGCAAGGCTAGCAAACTCAGCCGCAATCGCTTTGAATGATGCAGCAAGTTTAAAGGATCTTTTGAGTGGAATTCCCTCCGATTCACAGGTCATCGATGGGATAGTGAGCGTTCCAGTCAAATTTCTCGCCAACGATGGGCATGACCACAATCATCCATTTGGAGATGGTCAAAAAAATGCCTCAGTGGATTGGATCGGATGGTCTCGTGCGTATCCTAAAGCGCCTCTAACGTCCACGCTAGCCAAGGTTCGTAGTCGCACAAATGACATAAGCTACGTTTTAATTTTAGAGCCATCTCTTGAGATGATTCAATTGCTAACAAATAGCGCCCCATCGAATATTCTTGCAGAGATCTCCAACGACAAAGGTGACAAAGCTGTTTTGTCGTTATCCAAGGACCCCTCCAGGGGCGTCTACCGAGCAATCATGGCGTTTGGAAATCTTTCAAATCTTCATTCTACATCGAGATATCCAGCATCAGTATCTTTGTTACCCGAATGGTTGCGTCCATTGACGGATCAATGGGCGTGGCCTAGGATTAAAGTCAGGTTTTATGACGGAATTCCAAATGATGGCCGGTACTGGCCACTTTTATTTCGTTTTCCAGCTCAACGTCGTGAAGAGGCTCAAGCATCGTTGCCTGCAGATGCACGCCATTATCCTGGTACGAGCAAAGAAATCAGTTTACCCCCTTATGCTGAGCCTGCTAGGCGTTCTCCATCGGAGGCCCTATCGGAGTGGCTCAGGCTGCAGCCTGAATCAGCCAAGCTCGCGGATTTTTACCCTGCAGCCATGGGATCAGGCGTTCACAATCGATTCACTCCTGGAGGTGCTAGCCCAGCGATTCCAACAGCAACAGGCGGGGTAGATACATATGTTCTCAAGCAAATGATTGGCAAAAATCAAATTCTTTTTACCTGTTTTGATGCTCGTGATACCAATCAAGAAGCCCAGTGGGGCGTACCATCTGGTGCAGGTTGGCACTCTATTGGGCACGAATTGCCAGCACCAAACGATCAATGGACGTATGCTGAGACTGTGGTGAATACGCTTGAAAAGTCCGGGATTTTTGCGGGCTGGGGCGTTCAAACGCCATATCCGTTCTCCGAGCAGTCCCCATTCGATGCCAAGGACGTGGCCACTTTCCGAGTTTTGCGATCTGGAGAGGTATTCACCACTGCTAAATACCATTTCCATTGGTACGCGATTGATGCTGCAAAGAAAGCTTGCACAACTATTTGGAAACATATGGGTTGTCCTTTGCGAAGCGATCGACACTTGCATTGTATCTAGATCCCGAAATGATTCAGGCTTCGTAGGTTTGCTTGCGCGTAGCTAGTAGTCCTTGAATTGTGATGCGCACTGTATCCCCATTAAGTTAGGATGTTCTTGGTCTAACCACTATTCACCGTTAATCTTCCCATCAGTATCGAGATCCAGTCGGTGACTATTGAGAGCCTCTGGACTTGGCGTTCTGTTACACAGGCCATGCCATAACGGCTGATTATCGACTGGTGTTGCGTTTCTCGCCAAATGACAAACAGTGTTTCACGTCTGAGCACTGCGTCGTCATTGGTTTGTCGAACAAGCTTCAGGTTTGAAGGTTCGTAAACTAGCGAACGGACAAACCGTCAAAAGTTTTGACACGTTGACACAGTGGAAGTCTAATAAATTGAGCACTAACGTTGGGTTACGCTGTAGGGAAACGTGGCACAAGGCGTGCAGCGGCTTTAGTGATCCGCATCGAAGAGATTTTTGCCTTATTGTCTTAATTAGGAGTTAGCGCCATGAAAACGATTCAATCTGTTATTCCATCGTCGTTTCTCACAACCTTGGTTTTGGCTTCTTGTACGCCGGCAGCCAAAAAATCAAGAAAATGACAGTACACGGGGATCGCGCATGGCGTCTATTTCAATGCCAATTCCCGATACCTTAAAAAATCATGTGTCTCCCGAAAAAATCAATGCCTATAGCTTATCTATCGTTCCTGGGACGTGTGATGCGGGAGTGAATGGAACCAAAATAGAGAAAACGGCAGTAAAACTTGAAGTAACCGGTGCCACACTGGCCAACGAGAAATTAAGACAAGGGTGTTCGTACACATTAACACTTTCTCTTGGTAAGGCGGACTCCGCATTTACGAAGCTTGAGAAGATTTATTTAACGAACGATTTCGATCAAAAGCGTACCCAAATTTCTATCGAGGAGACCCGCGCGGCGCGCATTAAAATAGTCGCACTGCTCAGCGTAACAAGTGATGGCAAAACCGATCTTGGATTCAATCAACCATCTTTTCCAGTTCCGTCAGGATCTGAATCCGACGTCGATATCAGTGTAGATATCGACAGGAATTCAAGGTCCTCCTCTGGATGGGGCATGAGCAAAAAGAAAACGGCGGACGGAATTGTTTTAGAAAGTTTTAAGTCAGGGGTGGGCATTTTGGGTTTCCAACCAAACGACTTAATCACTCGCATTGAACTTCTCGATGCATCAGGAGCAGTTGTTCAAACGGCCGACAAGGCTGATAGTATTGATGAGGCATTGGTTAAGGTCGAGCTCAATCAGAAACAATCTGCGAATTTTTACCTGTCTACACCCAGGCTAGTCCTTTTTCGAGATGCTGCCACTGGATCATTCGGAGTTAGTTATAGAACAAGAGGCAACGATATCGTATTCACCGAGATCAAAAAGGATTCAGCCGCAGAGGCCCTTGGGCTATTTGTTGGATCTGTCTTAAAGGACACATCGTCTGAGGCCATGATTACGGCTGTAAGCAACGCGTCTGGTCGCGCGACCTTAGAACTACCAGGCGTCGTCACTCGAATCATCAAATTAAAACGATAACTCCTGCCCGCCTTCCTGTTCGTGATGCTCATTAGATAGGTCGATATAAAGACGCCGCCCATTTCTGCACACACGCAGAAATGGGCTCATTTACTATTGATGTTGCCCCCGCAAGATTCCAGAGACGAACGGAAGCCACTTGCTCCTGTAAAGGGTCACGCAGATTTCCTCAAGATTAAGCATCTCGTGGATTCGGGTCTCGTGACCAGGGAGTTTGCTGCGGACGTCCTTGCGATTGATTTGACCAAGCCTAATCTGTCTCGAGTGCGTTGTGGTTTGCTGAAGTCACTGCCCAAAGCCTGGAGCAAAGACTGGACGGAAACATTCGTTAAAAACTTAAGGCAGACCAAAACCAGGGCAGCTGCAGAATTGGTTGAAAACTTGACAAATCCTGCGCGTAGCACTCTGTTTCACACGGCGCGTGCTCAGGCGTTCGTATCCGCTTGTCGCGAAAAGTCTCTGTATCCTGCTTGGGTGACCAGTATGGTCCGCTATTTGAATCAGACGAGAGCAGAAGTGTTTGCCTCGGAAATCTCAATGAATCCTCGAGGACAAATCCTAGAGCCTGGATTTAGGGTTGTCTTCCCTGTGCCACGGCAAAAGCCCGTTCCGTGGGATCAGCGCCTTGACGCTTTTTGTGAGTCTGGCGCAGGAAAAGAGCTATCCACGGAGTGATGTGGGGCGAAAGTCAAAATATCTTTATCTTTCAGAGTCTCGTAGTCTCTTGCGTCCACTAAGAGCCTATTTGGGTAAGACGATCTTATAAATACCTGATGAGACAAATAGTTCAAATAGGGCCTTGTCGATTTTTCCACCACGAACGTCCATGTTGATGATGTCTAAGGCCCTCTCTGCGGTTACAGCCTTCTTGTAGGGGCGATCCGATGCTGTTAGGGCGTCGTAGATATCAGAGATGGCCATCATCCGCGATTGAATAGGGATCTGATTTGATAACGCTTGGTGCGGGTAACCTGTACCATCGAGTTTTTCATGATGTTTTGCAGCAATTTCAGGAACGTTCGACAGGCGATGACCCCAAGGAATTTTCCTTAGAAATTCATATGTATGAACCACGTGACTTTGAATTTCAGCAAATTCCTCTGACGTCAACGAGCCTCGCGAGACGCTGAGAGCCTTAAGCTCTTCGGGTGATAGAAAGCTTTTCTTTTGCCCCCGTAAATCTTCAAACGTCATCTTGGCTATTTCGTTTAAGCGTTCAAATCCACCTTGTTCGAGGACGGTCGGTTCGTTTGCCTTGACTATGAATGACAGGTAGTCGTCGAGTTCTGTAATGCGATGAACGCGGTGTTCTGCCAAGTTTTCTAATGAGAAATCCAGTGGGAAAGCTGCTGGATTATTCATAAAGTTTATCTGTGTTCGCATAAACTCAATTTCGATCGCAGCGCGTATAAGTTCAAATCTTTCCAGCAAGGCCTCAAACTGCCATGGGTAGAGTTTTTTCGCTTTGACGAGTACGTTTTCTCTGACACCTAATTTACCAAAGTCATGAAGTAATGATGCGTACTCAATTTCCTGCATCTGATCAGGCGAAAATTTTATGGATCTAAACTCTAAGTCATCGCTATGGTCTACGGCTTTCGCCAAGCTCGTGGTCAGTTTGGCGACACGATGAGAGTGACCTGATGTGGTGGGATCACGTTGCTCGATTGCGGTCACAGAGGCGTTTACAAATCCATCGAAAAGGCGACGAATTTCATTGTGCATTTCGGCATTTTCAAGGGCGATGCCGGCTTGTTGCGCTACGATCTCGGCGTATTCTTGGTCCCGATCGTGAAACGGGATGACGTGATCTTGGAAGTCCTTGGGCTGCTTTAGGTCAGTCTTCCAGTCACGCTTGCGATTGATTAACTGAATGACGCCTATCACCCGATGACTTATGTCAAACATGGGCAGAGTGAGCATTGAGTGTGATTCGTAGCCATTTCTTTGGTCAAACGAACGATTGTGTTTTAGGCCAAATGGATTTTTTGAGGCATCATCGGATAGCTCGTATAGATCCGGAATATTGATCGTTCTTTTGTGAATAACGGCATTGCCAGCCATTGACTTTGTGTCAATTGGGATCGTGAATTCGGTGAAGTCAGCTTTGATGGATGAGTTTTGAGTAAACCTAAAATGGAGCTTTGCATCGACTATGTTTGAACTTCCGGCGGGGTAGTCGATTGTATAAATGGAGCCGGCGTCCGCCTTACAGATTTGTCGTGCTTTAAACAAGATGAGATTTAGGAGTTTAGGAATGTCACGTTCGCCGTTTAGCTCCCGTGAGATGCTCATGACGTATTTGACGTTTTCCGTGGTCTCTTCAAGGATGTCGCGCTCGGCATTTGCATTGGAAAGGGCATGCTGCATCGATAAAACACTGCGCATGCAGGCTGTAACTGCCGTCTGAGACGTCGGGATTCCAAGCGTCAGGGCTCCGGATTTTACGGCGTCGTAAGGGAGATTTTGGAGGTCTTCTTCACTACCGGCGCAAATCAGGGCTTGGAATGGGAGTTTATTGCTTTTTACGTGTTGCTCAAGGCCTTCAAATGACCGATAAGACTCTGGACCAAGGATAACTTGGGTAAAGCCATCTTTTGTTAGCATTAGGCATTGATGATCGGAGTGGTGGAGGTGGGGGTGCCATGTGGAAAGCTCGGGGTCTTGGAAAATCGCTGCAAAGAGCCCATCGATTGACGTGATGGCGACCGTCTCTTTGGAGTGTTCTTGATTTGGTACTGGAAGCTGGCGTGCATTCGTCATGAGTATCCCCAAATGAATTTTGATCAGCGAACCGTGCCGACGACCTTGCAACTTAAAATGCGGTGAAGTCTTCTTATAGTTTACATGAGGCTTGCGTTTGTCCGAAGCAGTGGGTAAATAATTACCTCTTGCTCTGGCGCTAGTGGATGATGATCTTAGGACTTTTTTGACCTTTAAGGGGGCTTTGTGGATTACGGTCTTATTGTCGATGTGGAAACAACCGGGCTAAATCCAAGTGAAGACCGGGTCATAGAGATTGGGATACTGGAGTTTAGGATCGGTAGGGAGGGTGTCCCTATTATTTCCGGGATGTACTCTGGTCTCGAGGACCCTCGTCAACCTCTGACGGAGGATGTAAAGAGGATCACAGGCATCACAGATGAGGCTTTGCTTGGTCAAACCATTGAGTGGTCTGTGGTGGAACGATTTTGGGACCGCGCCAGTTTAGTGATTGCCCACAATGCCGAATTTGATCGTAGTTTCTTGACCACAAGACCAGAATTAAGTTCAACCGTAAAGCATTGGGCCTGCAGTGTGCGGCATATTGACTGGCGAGCGAAGCATTTTGGGAGCTCTAAGCTGCAGTACTTAGCTGCTGATCACGGATTTGCAAATCCATTTGCTCACCGGGCCTTGTTTGACTGCGCAACAACGTTTCGTTTGGTTTCTCCTCACTTGCCTGAGCTCATTGAATCGAGTTATGAGCCCGAATATGATATCGCGGCAGTGGGTAGTCCGTTTGAAACCAAGGATATACTGAAGCAAAATGGCTACCGTTGGGACAATGAACGTCGCGTTTGGAGAAAAAGAGTCGGTGCCCGTCGCCTCCAAGCGGAGCGTGAATTCCTTGCTACCGAGGTTTACAAAGGGTCTCCACGTCATGTGGAAGAAGAGTTCTACTTCAACCCTAAATAAACGACCGTTGTCATCATGAGCTGACAACCCTGTAGGAAGCCGTGACCGCTAGGAGGGTTTTCTCACTAGGTCCTAGTTTATCGTCACAGCCTTTGATT
>JBIKKO010000154.1:0-8196 GCA_044360315.1 Oligoflexales bacterium | reverse complement strand
GCCTACGAGTCAAAAAGCTCAGCAGCCAAACCGAACACGCAATAATCACAAAATTCCTCAACATATGGAATAAATCCACATCGATAGGAATGTGTCGACCTATCACAGCACCCCACAAAGACCCTAGACAGATTGCTGAAAGCATACTCACCTCCCACTAGGGAAGCCTTTAAACCAACGACGTCCCTGTCAGCCACTGAGGTTCCAATAAACGTAGGGATAATCACACTTCACATGATAAACTTATGCTTGATCACCTTTTTGAGGGAACCCGCGTGACCCGATCGACGTCACAGATGGCACTCGATGCCCTACTTAAAATGCCAGACGTTAGCCGCTGGGCGTCAGCACAACGGACACCGCCAGCTGTGTCAAACCCTGTCGAGTTTCATCTGTGGACACTCGTCCGCGCGCTTAAAGCTAGCGACACGATGCGATGTCGGATCTGGACCGACAGCGTCATGCTCCTTACATCTGGGAAAACTTCCATTCTTACTCAGATTCTTGAGACTGACGAGCTAGTTAACTCCTTGGGGCCATCCTTAACCGACATTTACACGCCACTCGCCGAGCTGGCTATACTGACCGGTGAAGGATCGAGGGCATTCCCTGCGTTACAACGGTTAGCTGATTTATCAGGACTCGCTGCTTTTAGGTTTCTCGCCGCGTGGACGGCCTTTAATGATAATCTCTTACCACTCTGTATCGCCGAGTGCGAAAAAACCACGGAGCCATTTGCACCTATTCACACGTTACTGGGTCAAGCTCTCTTAGAATCTGGCCACATTTCGGATGCCATCGATGCATTGAAAGTTTCAGCCCGTTTGGCCCCGTCTGATCCACTGCCACGTGTTCAGCTAATTAAAGCCTATCTTGTAAAATCTAATCCAGAGGACGCCTTACCCGTCATAAATGAGTGCCGTAAAATTCTCGGACTAAATATTGAGATCGAGTGCCTTGCGGCCATGGCGATTTTGTCCTCTAGTCACCCGCAGGTGGACTTTGCTGAGCGAACAATCAGTCAGATATCAAAACATCTTCTCGACCAGCCAACAGATTTTGAAGCGTTTTCCCTAGCCACAGAAGTCGCCCTCAAGACAGCCCAAAAAGAATGGAGCCGAAAGCTTGTCCAGATTTTAAACATTTCTGAACAAACCAGCTTTAAGACTGTGACCACAAAACTTCCCGTTCTTTTAAAAGGCTTAAATGAACTAGGATGGTACGATATTGCGACGACACTGATCGACAAGACGCTTGCAGTCACAAGGCAGTCACAAACGGGATTTAATCGAAAGATTGCCTTCACCCAATAATCACCCTTGCTTGTTATTGAACCCCCCAAATTGAAAAAATCCACTAATACCTCTGATGCTCAATTTTTTTGACTGAGAAAGCACCACCCATGCAACCTATGACACCAGACGATACAAAAAAAAAGACCGAGTATAGGGCTGATCTGCCTCGAGTCAAACGCTGGGCTTGCCTACTTAATATTGCTTGGCCTCTCATAGTCGCCAATAGCTTTTGGAATTTACAACTCACTATCGATCGAATTTTTCTTGGAGAATACTCCACCGTAGCCCTCGGCGCTGCCATGACCGTCATGGGTGTGTTCTGGGTCCCAATGGCTTTGCTTCAGGGAACCGCAAACTACGTCATGACATTCGTGGCACAGTATCACGGAGCAAACGAAGACAATCGCATTGGATCCGCCGTCTGGCAGTCCATTCACGTGAGCATCATTGGCGGTATTTTGTTTATGGGGCTATGCTTTCTGACGACTCCGTTTTTCAACATGGTCGGACATCCCGACGCAACTCGGTCTCTCGAGATCGAATACTTCAACGCATTGGCATGGTCAGCCCTACCGACAGCGTTGGTTGCCGCCATCAGTGGATTTTTCACTGGTTTAGGAGAAACAAAGGTTGTGATCTTGATAAACCTGATTGGCCTTATCTTAAATGCCGGACTCGATTGGCTTTTGATTTTTGGCAATGCCGGCGCTCCAAAACTTGGCGTTGCTGGTGCCGGCTATGCTACGGCGATCGCGACCTACGGAGCAGCCATCTTGGGATTTTTCCTTCTTTTCACAAAGCTCAACCAGCGCAGATACCGAGTGCGTTCAGATTGGGCATTAGACCAGAAACTTTTAAAACAATTCCTCAAGTTTGGCGTACCAAGTGGCATGCAATGGGCGCTTGAAGGATCTGCCTTTACGGTTTTTCTTATTATCATGGGTAACACGGCACAAGGGGAAACAGCGCTCGCAGCAAGCAGTATCGCGGTTACGATTATGTTACTTTCCGTACTACCAAGCATGGGAATTGCCCAGGCCGTGATGAGTTTAGCTGGCAAATATGTCGGTGAAAAAAATCCAGCGGCCACACGGGCCGTAACGTGGGACGGCGTTTCGATGTCTCTCATTTACATGGCTTGTGCAGGCCTAAGCTTCGTAATTGTGCCGGAGGCTTACATCGTTTGGTTTCACAATGACCAAAATCCCGCGTTATGGTCACAAGTTGAAGGTCTGACGCGACATATTCTGATGATCGTCGCGCTGTTTACAATGTTTGATTCGGCTTATCTCAATATCTCATTTTCTCTAAAAGGAGCTGGAGATACGCGATTCGTTTCGCTCATTGCGCTATTGTTACCCTGGCCCCTCATGGTGTTGCCAGCCTACCTCGTAAGGCACCAAACCCATGCCGCACTCCTCGCGTGGGCATTTTGCGCCCTATACTCCATTTGTATTGCAGGCATCCTCATTTGGAGATTTCGACAAGGACACTGGCAAAACATGAGCGTGATTCACCCAACCGTAAACTAAAGATCGATGGTGATCACAAGCTGCCTGACAGGCTCATTAAGGGCTTATTGACGGCTCGATGATCCGTTTTTCGGTACTACGTCGCAGCACTGCTTTAGACAACTATCGTCATAGGATCGAGCTTTTCCATGCCGCTATCTATCTGCGGCCATACCGGCTGATAGATCTACTCACCATATGCTACCTCTCGTTTTACGGTAGAATTACTTTTTGTTTAGCTGTCTAAATTCACTCAAAATAGTGTCTGCATTTTTTGGTAAAACTCTATTTTTTGCAGTAATCATACATAGACCAAAGGGCAGTGATCCGACCTTACACTTGAGAACCTCCAACTTCTTCATAGCTATCTCTTGACGACACAGAAACTCGGGAACTAGCGCGTAGCCATAACCATTGATCGCCAGATCCATAATGACCTGCCAGCTTGCCACGACAATTTTAGGCTTTAGGGTAATGCCATAGGCCGCCTTATAGGCTCGAATAAAGCGTTCACTCATTCCACCAGGCTTAACTCGTGAGACAATCAAATTATTCGTTAGATCTTTTGAAAAACTTGGCGATTTAACAACGGTGAAAGTTCCTTCAAAAATGGGTATGATTTTGTAAAACTTGGAGACTTCTCCGTCATTCATAACAATCCCAAAGTCAATATCACCACTCATTATGAGTTTTTGTATCTTATCTGTATTACCGAGCAAAATCGTCGGATTTATTTTGGGAAAGCGCGCCTCGATCCGAGTCAACATGGGCCCGATAATTTTACTAGCGATAGACTCATTACAGCCAAAGCGAAGTGGTCCAATATACTCACTTGTCAAGTTGCGAGCGGATTGCTTTAGGTTTTGAACCGACTGAAGAATCTCTTTACAGCTTTCCTTGAGCGCCTCAGCAGCTTCAGTTAACTGGAAACTATTCTTTTTGTGAAGAATCAATTGAACATCAAGGTCATCCTCCAATTTGGCAATCGCTCGACTCAAAGCAGATTGAGTGACATAGTTTTTACGAGCGGCCGGTGACAACCCGCCCAACTCCGCAGCATCAACAAAGTATTGAATGTGATTAAGATTCAAAACATCGACCCTTTGCAAAAATTAATCGATTCTAATTATGATAAAAAATCATATTAAATACAATTATTTTGAATTTTACGTCATGAATTAAATGATTTAAAAGCTCGCTCATCCAGGCCAAACACCCGGCCAGAACTATAACCCTAGGAGGATTCCTTTATGAAGTTTTCACATTGTCTTTTACTACTAACACTATTAATCACCCAGCCGCAGGCATTTGCCGATGTCACCCCACAAGGAAGTCAGATCGTTGGTACTTGGATTTTGGAAAAATCAAACAACCCACTCCCATCTGGTGAGGTGGTACCCTACTGCACAGGTCTACATGGAATGATCATCTATTCTGAAGACGGATTCGTTTCCGTTTCGATCAACTGCGCGCCGACCGGTGTTGGTAAAGAGCCTGCAGACATATCAGACCGGAGATTTTTCTACGCCGGAACTTACGACTATGATGGTCAAAACGTTGTTCATAATTTGCATAATGCAAGCCAGACGAACTTAATTGGGACAAGTTTTAAGCGAGAGGTAAAACTTGAGGATGACTTACTTATTCTTTCCGGTCATAATCAAGGCCAGGAATTTTCAGCACACTGGCGCAGAGTCGCAAAGAAAGCGAAAAAGCCATAACAAAAATCAACGTGTTCTCGAATCATTAAGAAAGGACTACTGCCATGTTTTTTACAAAAACAGCACTCGTAATAATTGGTTTTTGTTCAGCCACAGCATTTTCAAAAGACGTCTTTACAATCACAAGCAACTTGAAACCAGGCCAATCTATTCCGGCAGACTACTACGGCAACTCCTTTGGCTGCACTGCGAAGGGAGAATCCCCTCGACTAGAGTGGAAAAACATCCCGCCAGGAACGAAGTCTTTTGCGGTCACCTTCTATGATAAAGACGCGCCAACTGGTTCTGGATTTTGGCACTACGTGCTTGTTGACATACCGCCAACTGTCACGAGTATTGATGTTGGCGATCTAACTAAGGGTAAAATACCAGCAGGAGCTCTAGAAACGAATACTGACGCCGGTAAGCCTGGTTATTTTGGGCCCTGCCCGCCGGTTGGCAGAAAACATACCTACACTTTCACGGTACACGCCCTTAAGGTTGACAAGCTTGGCGTCCCCGCAAGTTCTCCGGCGGCGTTTGTAGGATTTAACATTTGGTCAAATCTCATAAGTAAAGCGTCATTTTCCGTGACAGCAGGACCTCGCAGATAATTTTCTGCTGATGGCCGACCGATCGATCGCTTACATAGATAGTATCGGTCGGCAACCCCATCTTTTTACAGCCACAGTTCAGACCATAGGTGTGTGATTTCGGTGATTCCCGGTCCATCTAGATAGGCATGAAACTAGAGAACATTATTGTGTAAACTGGACACTCTTACTTGGATCCGTAATGACTCGCAGGACCGCAATCCATGCGGGATGGCTGCAGCTTTGACCATAATCTTGAACTTGCTATGTCTAGTGGCTTGAGGTATCTCCTGGTCCTGAACTAATTACGAAAATGACCTCAAGGAGGACCTTTGAAAATTGCCGCGAGATTGATCTTCAACATGACAATGATGGTAGCAATGACTTTATCTAGTGGTTGTTTTAATCACGAGTCTAAAGGTGGAAACAACGATCGCCCGTCTGGACCAAATTCTAAAAACAAAGTCAATTGGGATACCGTGCCGTCAGACTACCATCCCGAGGTTCAAGAAAACGAGTTTAGAACTGGCGGCTTCAAGGCTATTCATGTCGATGCTTTTAGTTTCAAAGATGATGTTGAAGTTTTATATGGCGACAAGGTTCCAAATGGATCTGTATTTGTCAGAGCGTTTACGGTCTGGAAGGAAACTGAACTTTGGCAACCAACCTCAAATTGGCGGACATTAAGAGCTAGACCTAACGGTAGCAGCCTCGACTTAAAAAGTGAAGGCAGCTATTCTTGCTACACTGAGGTTGTAAATGGAGATATCCAGACACTGGCAGGCGGCTGCTTTGTGCGACTTGAGATTTGGCTCCCCCAGGGAGCTGAGATCGAAGTTTACAACCTGGGTCAATTAATTAGTAAAAGATTTTTTCCAATGGAAACTTCAACGATGATGACTCAATTGGAGCAATCGATTGATTCCGATGCTAAGTTTTCAATTATAGACACTTATTTGGCATCCTATCTGGAACTAAACAAAAAACCGTCAATCACCACCCAGCAGCTAAAGCCGATCATTCAAAGCTTTAGCTTTGATAAAGACAAACACAAAGCGCTTCGACTCCTGCACTCATTTGTGACCGATCGGCAAAATCTAAGTACCTTGATCGACGAATTGTTCACCTATTTTGAGCGTGAAGAAGCGCGAAGAACCGTGGGACTCTAGGGAAACCATCAAGACATGTCTCGCAACTGAGGCATGACAAAACGAACCCCTTTACCGCGCTAGGTCGGTGAAGGGGCCGTTTGATAGCTCCTAAATTAAGTTCTATGCGATCGCCCCAGCGGCTACCATTGTCATTTTCTCTGACTTATGGCGGATTCCAAGATCCTCAACAACTGCGAGTAACTCTTGGCGATGAGCCCAAACTGCTTTCATAAACGCTGCATGTAATCCGTGACCGGACTTATAAGCTACAATTCGACCCAAAATGGGAGCGCCCAATAAACTAAGATCGCCGACACAATCCAATAACTTATGGCGAACAAACTCAAGATCGTGCCTTAAACCCTCAGGATTCAAAACTTCATCATCAGACACTACAACGGCGTTTTCAAGAGAACCCCCAAGAGCTAAACCTGCTTTGCGCATCGCGTTTACATCATTGACATGGCAAAACGTTCTGCTGCCAGAAAGCTCGATGAACGACTCTCGATCCATCTCAAAGCCAAATGATTGGCGACCAATCACCTTGGATTTAAACTCAATCTCCATCTCAAACCTAGCCACATCACATGGCTCAACCTTTATCCACTTGTCTCCTAGCTGGAACTCAAACGATTCCCGAACAACGAAATAGCGCCGCCGTGCATCCTGAGCACTCATGCCAGCTGCGATAATCCTATCTACAAAAGGGGCCGCACTTCCATCCATCACAGGGACTTCCGGGCCATCGATTTTTACGAGAGCATTATCAATTCCGAGGCCCGCAAAGGCCGCCATAAGGTGCTCTATCGTGGAAACTTTTGCTTCACCACAAGATATTGTCGTGTTTAAGTCCGTGGACTGGATGTTACTGACGTGAGCCAGTACGGATGGGGAACCTGGAAGATCAACCCGCTTAAATACTATGCCTGTGTTTATCGCAGCAGGCAGAATTTCTAGCCTTACCATCCTACCAGAGTGAAGGGCAATTCCACTAACCTCTACGCGGCGGGCAACAGTGTGCTGTTTTTGTGCAAGCATCATGAAGGTGTTAACTCTCTAAAGTTGAGGAATGACCGGATATCGGATTCCCTTAGTAAGGTCAACTGCAAATAGTAAGCCAGAGATGGCGTCATTAAGATGCCGATTAAAATATTGATTTTATTGATATTATTTTTTAAAAGGCCTTGCCGCTTGATAAATGTGACTTTTTGTACACAGTCAGACCTGCTATCCCGTGGTCTGATCGACACGGCCTGGAGGAGGGCTGCGAAAACCTGCAGGCTCGACCTAGTCGCGCAAAGGACGATTGGGTACGTAGAGCCCTCGACCACGCCAACCGCAGGCCACTCTGACAATTAGGGGCGCACACCACATCCAAGCCAGTGTTTTATACGGGCACGGCCCACAGCGTCTGCCAACTCGGAAGGCACAAGAGATTTACCCGGATAGCCCCAAGCCAGCGTTACATATAGATCACTCATAGCTACGCCATCAACCCATCCGGCGTCTTCTAAATTAGCGGCAACGTTGACCGCAAAGGCCTCAAAATGTCTTGAAAGGCGCGCAGCACTGATTTCCAAACGACTAACTGGACCAGATTTTGGTGCACGATGACGCAACTCTGCCATCGAGGACAGCCTCACACTCTGAGGCAACAAGACACCAAGATCACCCACTGCCTGATCAAGCCCCTTGGCAGCGCCGAAATGCCGCAACAAGGCATCCCACTGCGGCACATCACCGGCAAAGCCCCATCCTGCAGACGCCAAGAGCTTGCACTGATCTACCAAGTCAGGCCAACAACCAGTCTCGGAAAGAGAAATCATCTCAAACAGCAAAACAAACCGCAGAGCTACCGTCAGTGGGATAGAGTGCGTCCAAGAACGATACCGCAGCACGCCATTGGTCAACATATCGGCTAGTTCTAAAGCATTTTGCATATGCTG
>JBIKKO010000338.1:0-2557 GCA_044360315.1 Oligoflexales bacterium | reverse complement strand
CGAGATGAAATAACTAAAGAGCTAAACACTTTAACAAAAATACCTCATCGGTTTATAAAAAAATTTAGCGTTTGTCACTTACCAGGCAATATAGGCTGCGCAGGTGCTTGGAATCTTATTATAAAAAGCTTTTTAATGGAACCGTATTGGATTATAACTAATCCGGATGTTATGTATACGCCTGGGTTTTTAAAAGAAATGGTTAAAAAATCTGAGCCGGTTGATATAGGTATGGTGCACTGTCAGCCCACTGAACAAAACACAGGAAGTTTTGAAATTTTTTTAATAAAAGATTGGGTAATACAAAAAATTGGTTTGTTTGATGAAAATTTTTACCCAGCTTATAGCGAAGATATTGATTATTTGATGAGAATTTTAAATGATCCGTTTGTAAGAGAATTATCAGTCGGAATACCTTTCTTACACGGTGATAGTAGTTATGCAGAGGGTGGCGGCAGTCAAACTTTAAAAAACGATAAAAAGTTGCACGAAAGAATGAGCAAATTAGGATTTCCTAATGAAATAGAATATATGGATAAAAAGTGGGGAGCTGGCTGGCGTCTATTTCAGCCGTTTAAAACCCCGTTTAATAAAGAAAACGTACCTAATACATACACAACTTACGATTTAGAATTTAATAGAAAAAAATATACCGGATTTTAAACTTGCATAATTTTTGATAACATTTAAACTCGATTAAATGCAAGAAATTATAAAAGAAATCGCTGGTATCTTAATGATGCTGTGCTTCATGTTCTGCTATATTCCGCAGATTGTTAAAATTTTTAAGAATAAATCTTCCCGGGATGTTTCCTTAACCTTAATCCTTATGTCTATTGGAGGTTATATTTTTGGAATGGTTTATATGTTTTTAGGTACTTTTGGTCTTTGGTGGTTTTTAAATTATTGTGTCGGGCTCATTATGTGCTCGATTCTCGTATACACCTGGTTTAAATACTATAAAGACGACGAATACGATTCTTATTAATGCGCGCGTAGCTTAGCGGTAGAGCAGGTCCTTTACACGGACAAGGTCGGGAGTTCAATCCTCTCCGCGCGTACCACTTTAAATAATACCAATGAAAAAAGTAATGACTGTAGATTTTGATGATACTTTAGCTGCTACTATCACAAGCGGTTGGGGAGGCACATCTTTGAAGCCTATATCTCGTATTATGAACTTTGTTTTTGATAAAGTTCGTTCTGGAGAATGGGAAGCTCATATTGTTTCGTTTCGTTCTGAAGATGATAAACAAGAAATGGTAGACTTTGTTAAGGGCTGGAAGTTACCTATTACATCTATAACTTGTACAAGTTCTAAAAATAAAACTCCATTCTTAAAGAAATTAGGTTCAAAACTTCATATTGATGACGATGTTTCTACTTGCACATTGGCAACAATGGCAGGAATTGATTGTCTTTTAGTGGATCATGGTCAAGGAGATACAAACTCCATGGCAAATTTATTCGATAAGATTTAATTTTTTTTGTTGCAGTTCCTCGTAGATCATCTACAATGATGTTTGTCAATTAGACACAAACACAACAAAATAACAAATATATGGCACATCAACTAGACTTCACCAAAGGTAAAGCAGCAATTGCTTACACTGGAGAAACACCTTGGCACAAATACGGAACCCGATTCAATAAAGGATTTACTTCCGAAGAAGCGCTCGAGGCTGCTGGGCTCGATTATGAGGTCGAGCTTCAAGAACTGTCAACCCCTCACGTCACTTGCGAATCGCACAAAGCGATCGTTCGTACCGACACTCAAGACGTTTTGGGTGTTGTTGGCAACAACTATGAACCCTTGCAAAACAAAGATGCGTTTCGTTTCTTTGATGCTCTGGTTAAAGACAAAACAGCTCTTTATGAGACTGCAGGAGCTCTTAAAGGTGGTCGTCAAATTTGGCTTCTTGCCAAAATTGAAGGTCAAATCGAGATCCTTAAGAACGATACCATTAACAAGTACTTCCTTCTGACTAACAGTCATGACGGACTTCGCGCTGTTGCGGGTCGTGTTACTCCCATTCGAGTTGTTTGCGATAATACACTGACCGCTGCTATGGGTCGCAAAGTTCGCGAAGAAATTCGTATTGTCCATCGCGGAAACGTTGCTGATCGTTTGGAATTCGCTGGCCAGCTTTTGGCTAAAGTCGGTGCTTACTATGACGAACTTTCTGAAGTTTATCGTAAGTTTGCTAAAGTTCAGATGAGAGAAAAGCAAATGCGTACTTACATCGCCGAGGCTCTTCGTCCTTACGGCGGTGTTAAAACTGAACAAGAAGCTTTGGAAATCGCCAAGCTTCAAGAAGAAGAAGGCATGTCTGTTCGTCTTCAGACTGAAGTTAATAACGTTTTGACTTTGGTTGAGAATGGTCGCGGAACTGATATTAAAGGTGTTCGCGGAACTCTCTGGGGCACATATAACGCTATCACTGAGTACGTCGACCATCACAAGACCCCTCGTTCTGGTGATGAAGGCCGTGTTCAATACATTGGCTTTGGCACTGGTAAGATGGTTAAAGACGCCGCTCTCAAAATCGGAATGCGG
>JBIKKO010000326.1:0-2561 GCA_044360315.1 Oligoflexales bacterium | reverse complement strand
ATCAACCCGTCTTTCTGAATATGGTCGGGTTGATAAAGGGCAGGGTTTACTACAATCTCTTGAATTGGTACCGCCTCATTTATTTGCTCCCCAACTCCCATAACAGCAAATCATTCATGGAAGGAATGATGGGGGTTTCCAAAGCCCTGGAAGATGACCCGGAGTCCTTTAACGCGCTATTCGCTGGGGTTAAACGACCGCAAGGCACGCTTCATAAGGTTCGCGCAGCGTTTTGCGCGACGTATGAGCTGCTAAGCATAAACCGATCCATTCGACGCTATCAAAAGCTGATGAGAGTTCATGTGACCCCTAAGCTGGACGCCGACTTCAACCAACTCAACTTGTCGGAGTTAATGCGCGTCTATGAGGATTTATGCGATGATTTACTTAAAAATTGGAAGGCCCCTGTCGTAAATGACACACGCTGCATGATTTATAGCGGACTATTGAGGCGCGCAGTCAGCTCGTATTTAGGGGAAGATCGTGCTGATGATACCTGTAATCATCTCATTCACGCGCGTGACGGACTTTTCTCTGAAAAATTTGTGGCCGAGATCTCAGCGATAGCCGACGATCTAAGAAACGGCGCCATATCCGGCGCGAGTCTTTTTTTCGACAACGTCCCCACCTGGGCTTCTATAAAGTCTCTAGGTGACCAAAGACTCCACCAGCGCCTGGTTTCTTATGTTAAAGAATACGGCTATCGCTGTGGCCGAGAGCTTAATTTTGAGACTCAGGATCTTACGGATAATCCGGAATTAGCACTCGAACAGCTGGCAAACGCACTGAAGTCTACTCACCGATCAAAGCGAGATACCTCTGACCAGTTAACCAACGAAATGGCGAAGTTGTCCATATTCAGAAGGTGGCTGGTGCGGATACTGGCAAAAAAAGCCTCTTCGGCAATCTATACCAGGGAAGAGCTTCGCTATTGGCGAACAAAGTCATTTGTTGTTGCCAAGAGAATTTTCCGGGCTATGGGCAAAAAGATGGCGGAACTAAATATTCTTAATCATGAAAAGGACATTTTCTATTTATCCGTCGGGGATTTGCGGCAGTTTATTACCGGCGGCAATAACAGCATGCCTCTGAGGTATTTGGTGGAGCAAACGAAGCGGGAATATGAGAATTACAGTTCCAAGCCTGCCCCACCAGATCGTTTTGTCACAAAGGGAGCAGTCGGCGTCTATTGCGCGTACGATAATTTACTGGACGAGCAAAGAGAGGATGTCCAAGTGATAGATTCGCGATTGGGTAAACTTAAGGGACTAGCATGCTCTCCAGGACTGGCCCAGGGCAAGGCTTATGTTGCTCATTCCGCGGAAGACGCTTTAAAGAGTGCCGGCAGAATTCTTGTTTGCGAACGAACTGATCCAGGTTGGGTCCGGGCATTCGCTTCATGCAGCGGCTTAGTCGTTGAGTATGGCAGTTTGTTATCTCACGCCGCCATCGTGGCGCGCGAAATGGGCATACCAACTGTGATTGGCGTCAGAGGCGCGTCCAAGGTAATTCAAACCGGCGACACTATTTCATTGAACGGATCAAGCGGAGACGTCTATTTTGGTGAGTTCACGAATAAATTGGCGGATTGAATCATGCGATTTATAATATTTATTGTTTGTCCAGCCCATTAGTGGGATCTGTCGGATTGCTTTTACTAAGCTTGTCAAACTCTACCTTGCAGTGAGCGCAGAAAATCGTCACGCTCTTTTGCTCTTCATTCAAGTGGCGCAATCGCTCGAGATTTTCTCGGGCCGAATCATAGTTTTTATGGATCGACTTCTCGAACATCTTGAGTCCAATAGACGGGCTATAGTCAAAATTTAGCTCATTCGTATAAAAATAGCTATCACCCACGTGAAAGAGCCATTTGTCCCCGTCCTGTTTTATCGCGACTCCGCACTGGCCCTCGGTATGTCCCGGAAGGGGAATCAAAAGAATCTCGCCGTCGGGTAATCCGGCCATTGACCGAACATTTTTGAAACCAAACCAGGGCTCACCGGTAAAGTCAGAATATAAATGCACGTCACGATTCCTCAGATGATCCATTCCGCGAAAACGATACCTATCAAACATGGTGTTTGGGCTGGTCATGCAAAGGAGCTCGGTCTTAGATAAGTGTATTTTCGCGTTTGGGAAGTGAGTGATCGCCCCACAGTGGTCAAAATCACCGTGAGTCAAAATAATATTCTTGATGGCAAGGGGATCAACCCCCATATTTTTCAGCTGAATAGGTGCCGTATCCTCGACGGTATTTCCCAACTTTGATAGGAAACCCTCTGAATTTGGCCCGCAATCAACCAGTGTGAATCCACCCGTGGTATCCAACAACAGGACCTGACATACAATGTTTACAAGTTCCGGGGCAAAAAGGTTACTTGTAAAGTAACTTTGGGCGGCGCAGTTAAGGTGCCAGACTCGAGTCATAATAAATCTTTCTGAATCCGATGTTACTTTATTTGTAACTATTCAGCACGCTTCGGCCTTCTGATAGCTACTTGAGATATATATTGAATGCCTGGATGAAAAATCACCCCACGACATGCTTGCGAAGCGTATGG
>JBIKKO010000325.1:0-2584 GCA_044360315.1 Oligoflexales bacterium | reverse complement strand
GAAAAGTTGGACTCATTATCAATTTTTCAGCGGCTAAAATTCGTATCAGACGGATGATTCGCAGCACCGAATCAAACGCTGAAGAAGGGAAGAGCGGAAATAGGGAAAAGGAGTTCATAAATTAAAATTCACTGATGTAAGATGAACTGGAAAGTCATAACCACTCAAAATTATGTTAATTTGGATGCGGTAGCCCGGTTTTGCTCGTCTGCTGCTGAATTGTTGGCCCTCGTTAGGTGAACTGAGCCATATTCTGTTGTTTTTGACCTAGATAACCAATTTTGTGGTCAGGGTTAGTACCTCCTTGACCATGGGGTGGGCTTTAAGAATCGAGCCCGCTGTTAATGCTCCAGTCTCTGTTAGGTCTCGTCCACATATGGACTCTATGATGCCGACGACGTCAAGCGTGGAGGCGAGCATCGTTAGTATAGTTTTAAGCTGCATCTCATGTTGTAAGGCTCTAACATCTCTTGCAGACGGTTTCCCAACGATGGCAATGAGGGAGACGAGTTGCTCCCTGTTTATGCCGCGCAAGTCTTGGCCAAGATCCCGTTGATGAATTCCAAACGCAATTTGAAGCCTATTGAGTCCAGTTGATAGAAGATGATCAGAAACTTTTTCAATCGTTTTGATGATATCGGTATGTGGATCAAGATCTAAGAGGCTTGTCTGACCCCGTTGATGGTTGACTAAAATCTCGATGATGCGATGAGCGAGTATCGTCTTGGGTAATGTGGCGTGCCATTGAGCGTCAAAGTGAATAAATCTCGTTTTGAGATCGTAAAAGACGTGAATTCCTAATCCTTGCGTATCGACAAGTTTGATTTTTGAGTACTCCAATTGGCTTGTGTAACTATTTAGTCCGTACCTAGCCAAATAAGGGTCATCAAAGGGAATGATCGTCATTTTCACATTGGGTGCAATACCTAACGCTCGCAGTCTTGTTTCAATGAGAAATCGGGACCTTGCCGATTTAATAATGATCGGCGCGAGTAAGTGAATCAATCGATGTAAGGGTCCCCCATAATATTTCAGATTCGGGAGAGGTGGTACACGCCCCCGTGGTGACATGGCGTAGTCGCATGATTGAGGTTTTCTCCAAGGCTGCCAGTGCCATGAATCTAGCAAGTGCAATTCTGCGTTTAACAACGCAATGGACTGGACGGCTACATGTTTTTCGAGGTCACTGGTAAATGCCATCTTCATGATTTTCTCAGTTGCGCCAGTAAGGGTATGCCCTTCAAGAATCATTTGGCGCCAATTCATCTCAGATCCCTGTTCGAAAAGTCCGCTACCATTACCCATAACATTCTGAGTCTCTTCAAATTGAATCTCGTCTAAACTCTTATGTTCATTTGCAGGTGGTGCGGTTAGGGCGCGACTACCGATTTCAAAATGAATGGAATCATAGCTTTCTAAGGCATCAGTTAGCGGTGCTAAGGCCAAAGCTTCGCTAGCGCCAAATGACGGCTGATGTTGGATAGGTTCATCTGATGCATTTTGACTTGTATTTTTTTCGAAGGAAACTAAATTGCTTTGCTGCTGGCTAGCGACTACCATTGTATTCGATGGGTGATCGCTATGACTTTCGGTTGGATTCATAACTATCAGATTGTGTACAATACCTCGTGATGTATTAGAATGGCCGGCAATCTGCAATTTTTCGCGTTCAGTGTCACTAGCAGCCTCGCGACATCGTCTTAAAGCACCTTTTAACGATTCGAGGGTGAACGGGGTTTGTTCGAGTAGATGGCGATCTCGCTTTAAGCGTGGGATAATATATTCTAAGTGGGATACAAGATGCTGAGAATAGCCCAGCTCATCGTACAGAGAAAATAGCGGGATCCAAGATCTTGTGTCAGCGGGATCTTCCCGGAAGAGAGCCTCAAAGTACAGACGTGACTCCTGCCGGGTGGATTCCGCTTTGTAGAGCAGGTCGGCATATTCATAAAGCAAGGCTAAACGGCCGCGCCTTTTCAGTAGAAGTTGATAGTGGCTCGTATTTAGTAGTTGAATCAATTCAACCCACATGGTTAGACGATCTTCATTTGTGAACAGTGTTTTCCACTCGTTCATAACGAGTGATAAATTACCCTCCGTTCGTTCAGTAATATTTAACAGCTGAGGGGCGACGAGGGCCAATCGGTCCAGGTCACCCAACCGTATAGATTTTCTAAGTGACATGATCAGCTGCTCTCGATTTGCCGTCTGCCATGAAATGGCTTTTTCTAAGATGGATTCGTATAGAGCTTGATCTAATGACGCATCCGTCCAGGATAGAAGGGTCTGCATGATGGCTGTAAACTGTTGTTTGTCGATTTTACATCGATTCAAAGTATCTAGACCAGTAATGAGTAGGCTTGGGTTTTTTGTAATATCAGGCATCGCTAGCATTTTTTTAAGATAGGTTGCCGATCGGTCAAAGACGTTTCCGAGATTGTAAAGTTGACTCAGCAGGAAAAGTTGATCTATCGATAATTCATCATGATTAAGCCAACAGCGTATACAGAAGTCTGCGGCATCATCAAATTTACCCAGGTTACTGGTAATAACTCGTACGGCCCAGTGCAGGTAATCCTGTTGA
>JBIKKO010000324.1:0-2591 GCA_044360315.1 Oligoflexales bacterium | reverse complement strand
TTCACCCTTCGCATAAACCTCGGCTGGAACTCGTGGTTCGCCTGCATCTACTGGTTCAAGTGCCCAATGGGGTCGATCCCAGTTGTATCTTTCTCGGAACGCAGCTAGGCTCTCCCTTGTTTGAGAGGGTGACTCATATAAGTTCCCGTAGACCTCTTCCTTTTTAAGGGTTCCGTGAAAGCGCTCAAGTAATCCAAGTTGTTGAGGTGTGCGATATTGGATGCGCACATGCTCGAATTTATCGCCGATCTTTACGTGTTCTTGAAAAGCCTTGGCGACAAAACTTACACCATTATCGGTGACAAGGTTGATTTTATTTGCGATCGGCCCACAAAGGTTCGAGGCCTCTGCATAAGCCATTTCCAGTGCTCTGATACAATCAACTGCAAGGCAAGACGGTGTAAAATCGATCGCTAAAAGATAGCGCGAATAATAATCAATGACCGTGACTGCGTACCACCATCCATGGCCAGGAATATGCAAGTATGTAACATCGGTTTGCCAAAGCTCATTTGGCCCCTGTGGCAACAGGCTGTAAAGCTTTGCTGCTTGGTAAATGGCGCCTTTGGGTTTACGGCTGCTTTGTAGTAAATCGTAGGTTTTCATAATTTCGTAGGCTTGCCATCGCTTAACATCAAAGCCGCACCTTCTGCACATGACGGCAATCCTACGAAATCCGTACCAGGGGTGTGACCAGCTCATACCGAGCACGATATCGATAACGTCCTCGGCTATAGGGCTAAGCGGTCTACCCGGCATTGATGGAAGTTCTTTACGATCGCGATACCAATTGGATGGTGAAATTGACAAGTGAGCAAGGATTCGCGTTAGGCGACAGCCTGCTTGCTCCGCAGACATCTCAACTATAACCTCACCCCGTAATTCCGGGATTAGCGAAGGATTTCCGCACTTTTTTTTAGTATCCGATTTGCAATTGAATACTCTGCCAACGCAATCTTAAGGTCACCAATTTCAGCTTGAAGTCGATTTACTTCCGCACTTGCGCCGGAGTCTGCAGCTCGTGGTTTGAGCCCATCAAGCCCTGCAGCTAAAAACCGCTCGTACCATCGATATATGCTGGCTTCTGCGACGCCATGTTTACGGGCCAGAGCGGGCAGTTGAGTCTTCTTTGCGTAGCACTTTTAAACCATTTCACGTCGTTCTTCTGGACTGACTTCTGATTTTCTACTCATAAAAATATCCCTCGAAATAGTGGGTCTGATTGTCAGGATTATACATCAAATCCTCTCACAAGCGGATTCCCAATTTCCGTGGACGATACACGTGATCAAAAGCAAAGCACCAACAATGACAGTTAACATTCCGGCGAGAACAAGGCAGATGCCGAACATCATCGTGCCTTCATCTGTACAGTAATATTCATCCTGAGGAAAGAATAGCAGCGGTACAAACAAAATTGATAAAATCGAGCCAAGCCAGCTTGATGTTATTTTGATGAGTGGGCTAGATTCCATTCCTATAATCTACTCTATGTAACCTTTCATAAAAACAATTTTGTGAAGGGACAGAAGTGCAAATCATCAAACGAAAATCTTTGCGATTCACGTCGGCGTTATCAGCTACAAACGATCTTCGCGCAAAATGATTTCAGGTGTACAAGAAAGCGGCCTTACTAGCGTGTCGAAAGTAATGCCCACCAACTGAGCACAACGTTGGACACTTTTTGCAACAATGGCCAGTAGATAGCGGCTTATCTCGCTTGGAAGTTTCCAGTTCTGCTGTGCGCTTTATGCAGCTGCGTCATCCCAGTCTGGGAAAACCAAGACTGCGGGATGAACGCCTAGTACTTTTGCCAAAACCTTTGCTCGTTCCACTCCTAAGCTGACTCTATTATTTTCTAGGCTAGAGAGAGTAGCCTGAGCTATGCCGGACTTCGCCGCCAATTCATTTTGTGATAATTCATTTTTTTCTCGGATCAGTCGGAGCATCTCTCCTTGAGTTATAAACACCCTTTTGGGTGAACGAGAAAAATCTTGCTTTAAAGACTCTTTGAGCTTACTTCCCATAGTCATGAGCGTTTACCTCCAAAACGTTAACTGTAACCTGCTTTTTATCCACAAAATAAATGACCCTCCACTGAATGTTAAGGTAGCTACTTCGCGCCCCTTTCCAGTCTCCCTTTAGGCCATGGTCTCTATATCCGGTCATTTTCCTTAATGATTCCGGCCCGGATAACTCAATGATAGTCTTCCAAGCCTCGTACTCAAGCAATATGTGCTTAGGACATTTCTTGATCTGTTTTTTTGCTATTTTACTTTCTAGAACAGTCCACATTTCTATTAAATAATATTATTTATTAGAAATGTCAAGTTTAGCTGTTAGGCATTCTTTCGCATTCGATTTTTTCTCTACAGAAGGGCGTTGCGCTGTTGCTTTGTCTAATTGATGGCAGATTCTGGCCACGTAGGAGTAGCGCCCAATTTTAAGCTCCAGAGCTTTTTTTAAAGCCCTTGATAGAATCACTTCTCCATATTGATGATATAGCTCTGTCAGTTTCATCGCCGCCGTCGATAGGATTTCTCCTTGGTCGATCATCAGAGTAAAAAAATCCTCAGCTTCCTTTATCGACT
>JBIKKO010000342.1:0-2595 GCA_044360315.1 Oligoflexales bacterium | reverse complement strand
AGCTGATGCTGCGCTAAACCGGCCCCTACGCCTAAACCTCCAGCGGCTAGTATAGTATCATAATTACTAGTAGTGCCAGACCCATAATAAGGATCTAAGCCAGAATTAGCTAGCTTACCCATAGTATTAGGAAATGCTTGGCCTTTCTGGGCTATTTGGGGGTTTATTTTAGCAGTAGGAAGCATCTGCTGATAGGTCTGTGGATCCTTATCAGCAAAGTTGTTTTGTACGCTGGGTTTGTTAGACATAGAAATGCGATTAGGGTCCTTCTTACTTCCTATAACCATGCTTTGCTTGTTCATAAAAGCATCTTTGGCCGCGTCTATGGTAGCGGTACGCGCTGCTTCTATAATAGCGTGCGCTGTATTGGGTATAGTGTTAGCAGGTTCTGACTCAGACACAACCTCGTCAAGCATGTCTACGGCTTGCACAGGCTTTAAGCTGTGAAACATGTCTAATAACTTGTCTTTGTACTTACTAAAAGAGCCTGTAAGGCTAAAAGGGCCCTCAGGTTCAGGCTTTGGACCTTCTAGCGGAGCTACAGTCATGTCATTGGTAGGATCTGGATTTTTTAAGAGATTATCGTCCATTAGTACACTCCTTATATATCATAAGTGTACTTGGTATAATTTATTTATCACTTATTAGAGAGCTTAGAAGGCGCTCAAAGTGCTGGGAATCCTCTACGCTTATTACCTCATCGCTAGGCTCTGCAAAATCATAGTCAGTTGCATCGTCCTCAGGAAGTGTAGTGCTAATGCTATCTAGTAAATACTCTCTGGTAAGGTCATTTATATGGTCACGTATAATCTGGGATTGAGATTTACCTAATACATTACTTAAAAGAGTTAAAGCAGATATATGCTCTTCATGTAAGTAAAAGCTAACGGCCTTGGCACGTCTACCAGCAGCTAGCTTAATGCTCCCAGGCAGCTCTTGGCAATGAATAGCAGAATTAATAATAGCCTTAGCTTCTAATTCAAAATTTTCAAGTTCAGGCACTTCGCATAAATAACTAAATCTACGCCAAAGAGCGTCTGTTAAGCCTGGATATACTCTAGCTAGTTTGTTTAGTGTTTCTATGCGTGGCGTTCCTGGGGTAGTACACATACGTCGTACAGTTTGGTAAGAAAGACTTAGCTTTGCAGCTAACTGTGAATAGCTTAACTGTTCTGTGATTCGTATAGCATCTAAAAGAGAATTGCTGGTTACTAATTCCATTATTTTTTACCTTTTTGAGCAACGCTATGGCGTGGCTAGGCTTGGTTCAGAATTTATCATAAGTGTAAATAAAAATACCATAAAAAGAGCTAAAAGTAAACGAAAAAAAGTTAGGTGCGTAGCTAACTCGAGTCAGAATTTTCAGGTTTTTGGATACTTTTAAGTAGCAAAGTTAGCTACGTTCCTAACTTTTGGCCCTTTTTTGACGTTTTTTGACGATTTTTAAAAACAGGAGATCAAATTTTGAGGTCCGAGATCAAAATTTTTGGGTAAAATATCAAAATTTTTGATCTGAGATCAAAATGCACTATGCGGTTTTATCGATGGTTGCGGGGGGTGGTCAAAAAGTAGATCAAATTTTGACCTAGGAGATCAAAATTTTGATACGCTTCTAGGCCCGATAGAATCGAGGTTTTTGGCTTTTTGAGGTCAAATTTTGATATTTTTTGTCTCCCAGAAACATATATATATAAAAAAACATGAGTGGATTATAAAAATCGTAATTCACTAATTTAACAGATTAGAAGGTACTAAATCTGGGGTATAATATTTCTATTTACAATTAGCATACATAAATTATTTTCAATTATTTTTATTCACTAATTAAACAGGTAAGGGAGCAAAAAAAAATCATACGTATGTTTCTGGGAGAGATTTTATAGAGAAATATTAATAAAAATACTAGAAAACCTCGATTTTATCGGATGTAGAGGTAGATCAAAAAAATGATCTCCTAGGTCAAAATTTGATCTACTTTTTGACCTACTTTCGCAAACCCCGGTAAAACCGAGAAACTCATTTTGACCTGAGATCAAAAAATTTGATATTTTGCCCTAAAATTTTGATCTACTAGGCCAAAATTTGATCTCGCCCTTTTTTAAAACGCCAAAAAATGCCCAAAAATGCCCAAAAGTTAGGCACGTAGCTAACTTTGCTACTTAAAAGTATCCAAATCAGACACAAAATTTGTAAAAGTTAGCAACGCCTCTAACTTGCTAAGCCGCGCTTTTGTAGTATAATTACTATTTTGTCAAAAATTAAAACTTTGCTATTGACAATACTAAGAACTGGGGGCAAAATATTTCAAAACTTTGTTATAAGTGAAAGGATACCCTCTCTATGTTGTACTGGAAGCAGCAAGTCGTAGCCATGCTACGCGACGCCTCGCTAGAAAAGCTATTGGTAAAAGAATTTAATAGGCATTCGCCAAATAAAGACTGCCAAATCGTGCTAGACGCCTTTAAGAATTACTTTTCAAGTTCTAACCCAGGGTTTGAGCACAACTGGTTCACATTTGACAATGGAGTTACTTTTACTGTAAGTAGAGAGGGTATGCACTTCAAAGCCCCGCTGGGTGCTCACGAAGAAGTACTA
>JBIKKO010000152.1:0-8362 GCA_044360315.1 Oligoflexales bacterium | reverse complement strand
CAGAGAAGGTTTTGAAGAGTGGCTTTTGCTCGGTGAGCTGCGAAATTATTACCGCCGCAGGGGAGTAACCCGTTCGAGGGAGTTGATAGTTGTCGTGTGGTTTTCTTCCGGATGAAGTCGAAGCTGCCGCCGCAGCGGAGTCGGGATTTTTTGGAGCGGATGAGGTTGGGTGAGATTTCAAAGTTGTTGAAGGCTTTGCCGCCATGGCGGAGTTGTGTTTGGGTTGATTTTCGTAGTCGGATTTATGGAGTGCATAAGTATCAGGCTGCAAACGCTGAGGGGGTGGTTATTATTGCTGGATCATTTATTAAGTTCTCTTTATGTTTGATGTGGTTGATGGGCGTTTAGGGATGGAAGTGAATTATGGATTTAGCCATAAAAATAGTTGGAGATGCCCAGCTATTCATTCAAAAGCTTAATAGCAGAGGACATGGCTACCTTTACCGTTTACCGACGGAAGCCGAGTGGGAGTATGCCGCCCGTGCTGGCACCATTGGTTCATACGCTGGAGGTTTGGATGCCATGGCTTGGTACGACGAAAACTCAGGCGGCAGGACGCATCCTGTGGCTAAAAAGCAAGCAAACGCGTGGGGTCTGTATGACATGCATGGCAATGTATGGGAGTGGACTGCCGACTGGTATGCGTCGTCATACAGCAGTGGTGCTGTAACTGACCCGACAGCTCCAAGTACGGGCTCCTACCGTGTTGCTCGCGGAGGCAGTTGGGACTACGTGGCGCGGAGCTGCCGCTCTGCGGCTCGCAGTGTCATCTCGCCGGGCGGCCGCTACAGCAGCCTTGGGTTCCGCCTTCTGAGGACTAACCCTTGACCCTTTTACCCTTGTCTTGAGTTATGTGCGAACACCGAAGTCGCCCTGCCCTTAAGGGGCAGGGGCCTCGGTGGCGTGTTAGGGTGTAGGGGTAGGTATCGTGGAGTTTTTCTGGGACGAGCGCGGCCCGATGGCGGCCCGCAGCGGCGTCGCGGAATTTTCTTCGCGACGCGCCTAAAAACAATCCATACATTACACTCTCAATAGGCAAGAACCTCAGCAAAGCTCAACGGACTTTGCTGCAGGGTCTGTAGTCCATGCTCTTTGGCTTTGCGCTTAAATGATCTTAATGACTCCGAAGACGTGGGATCCCAAATCTCAATCCAATCAAGAAGAGGCGATGCAGTCAGCGAGGATAACTCTTTGAGTTGCAGTGTCTCCGCAGGTTGTGTGGGTAGTATGTGTTCAACCTCGGAGTTGTCAGATTGAATCACTTTGGCTGTGGCAGCAAGCCCCAATTCTTTTAGAAGGTCGACGGCTTCGTAGCACCAAGCATATGGTAGTTTGAGCTCTTCAACGAGTGAGGCCAAATCATGGCCTTTGCCCTGGCGAAACTTATCGTAGATTGCGATGAGAATCAAAGTTGGTAGCAAACCTCGAATCGAGCGATTACGATGATCTTCAAGCATGGAATTAACCACTTCGATTGATTTTTCCTCTTTAAGAGGTGGCCAGCCGTTTTGCCAGCGCCACGCAAGTATTGCTCCCGCCAGCAGAATAAGCCAGCAGACATAAATCCAAAGTAGAAAGATGGGAATTGCTGCGAGCGTTCCATAAATTGATTTATAACTTGCAAAATTGGTTACATAGGTGCCGTAAAGCTTACTTACGATATAGAAGACACTGCCGGCGACCAATGCTCCACGTCGTGCAGCTTTACTTCGGACCTCGCAATTAGGGATGACCTTGTAAGCTAAAAAAAACAGAAAGCATGTAAATAACCAGCTAGCAAACATGGAGATAAAAGGAATGTTGTCGGCTTTGTCAGCAGCTTGTAAAGTTTTTTTGGTGATAAACGCTGTTACTGAATAGCTGGTGCTCACTCCAATCAGAATACTGATAGAGAGCATTCCTAGGGTAAGAAACAACCAAAACGAAACAAATCTTGTGATCATAGGCCTTGGAGTGTGAACCATCCAGATTGAGTTGAGAGCCTCTTCGATCTGTCTAAGCAAAATTATAAGTGTCACGAGGAGGCCCGCGAAGGCGGAGACCCCAATTCTTTTTAGATTAAGGCTTGCTAAAAACTTTTCCAAAAACTCGACAACCTCAGCCCCGCTGCCTGTAGCCAGGTTCTTTAGTAAGAATTGTCGACCCTGCTCCACGACAGCGCTGTGCTCCCCAAGAATTGGCAAGAAAAGACCAAGCAGGGTGAAAATAGCTGCAAGACTTGGGATGAGCGAAAAAAGCGTGACATAGGCCATCGCAGAGGCCTGCTTTGACAGTGCACAGCGGACTATATCTTGGTTGTAAATCGTCAGATGATGCCGGCACCGTTGGGCCCAAATGGGCCAGCGACCGTGATCTGTCAAGTAATCAGTGAACGCTCGTCGATTCATGGCCTCTCGTCTTTATCCAAGTTCGAATGGAATTGATGCGAGTAGTGTCCCATAGCTTATCGGTGCGTTCATCCATAAATTTTGAAAATAATGCGTCTAGAGCCTTAGAAAAAAGACTTGTTGCCTCAATACGATGATCTAAAAGGACGGTGTCACTGTGCTCGGGAAGATCGGGCAGCTGCAAACTTTTGGGGCTGATGTCCTCACTTCCGAGTGTGGCGTGGAAGAGGCCAGAGCCAGCGATATCGACGGCAATTTTGATTTCCTTCACCGTTTTCCCCGACGCTAATGACAGGCCTGCCTCATCGCTTCTGCTAGGCGTGCCGCCTTTGATCACGTGTTCAAGGCTTGTGCCTGTTTTTGAGGCTAAGACGAGGCGATCATCAATCCACAATTGGGCTGATTTCTTTTGGCCATTGTTTATCCGGAACTCGAATATGCCACCCTCAGTTTCGGCAAAGTACCAAAGCCAAGTCAGGAACTCGTGGTGCAAAAACGTCTTCTGAGTCATTTGTGTATTGATATCGTCTAAGAGGTCTTCTGTTTTTGAAGATTTTTCATTATTTTTCATGGCTTACATCCTCATCAAATGGTGTGGATAAGCTGTGGGCAATATGTTAACAACCCGTGGATAAGCTGTTCGCAAATCCACAGAAACAATCCGCCGATCCCTTGCATGTGGTTAGGGGGAACACAGGACGATAATCGAAATGGTCGGTCATTGTTCTTTAGAAAACTACCAAAGTCAAGTCTCGTGAATGATTTTTTTTGAAGAAGCTTTACGGTTGGTATGAGTGAAAATTCAGCACTGCAAGATCGCTAAAAGTTTAATAAAGACCTTTGTCTCTTGGGGACCTCTTAAGCAAAGTGCAATGTTCTTTCTGAGGAACCTTCTTGGGCGTAAGGATAGTGCGCTTCCCACCCGCTTTTGTCCTTGAACAGGCGAATGCAACGGATGGTCTTCTTGTCGGTGAGATAGAATAAGTGACGACGCCAGGCAGGAACAACAATGAGGTCACCCGGCTGGGCTGTGAACTTGACGCGTTCGGCGGCTGTTACGTTGATTTCGAAAACACCTTCACCAGCTACGGTGAAGCGAACCTCATCATCAGTGTGATGATGCTCGTCAACAAATTTCGCTAAAAGGGTGTCGAGGTTAGGGGTGCTTGGATCGAGAGCAATCACGTCTTCGGTCACGTAACTGCGCTCGGATTTTAGTCGTTGTATATCGTCACTATAAGCATTTAAGACCCCATCTGATGACGAGTCAACCAACGTACGAATTCCCCACTGCTCGTAGGGGATGCCGTATCCAGCTAGCACAGTCCGTATTTCATGAGGGTTTGTCCAAATGTTTCCCCGGAACTCAAGAATGGCCATGACGAGTAAATCCTTCCTTGCAGAGCGTTTCGATGAGAGGGGTTTAGCAAATCTCAAGAAAGAGATCTAGACTTTGGATGGTCCTTGGGGTGAATTGCTGAGTGGCGCTGCGGTATTCTCTTTAAAATTCCTATTGTTTTCATATATTTATGTGAAAATTGAGGTTCTCTCTTGATTATTGGCTGGTGTGTGCCGATAGCCCTTAAGTCGAATGATATAGGGAGGGTAAGGCGTTTTGAGTCAAAATAGCCTTAAACAGATGAACTCTTCAAACACCACAGCTGATGGATCAGGACAAACCAGTTCTGGGTCAAGTGCCTTACAGGTGGTGAGATTGACAGCGCCCGCTGTAACCGTCAGTCCGCCGGCGCAATCCTCGAAACATCAGCCTGCGGGAATACCACCAGCTGGCGCCACACTTCTGGATACCCAAGAGGAGATTTCGACTTTTTTTCGAAACCGTCATGCCGCTGGTCATGGCTACAAGAGTTTTGGTCCAATATTGAAAATTTGTGTGTTCATTTGCGTGTTTACTATGTCTCTTCTCGTGGCTTGGAATCATGTCAGTCCGGCTAGAGTGGCCCTTTTTAAGTTTGGACAAACCTACCTTGGAGTGAGACTAACAGATTATATTCCCGCGTGGACGAAACGAGCGAAAACCTTTGAGCGACGTGCGGATAGGAAGTTTGGACTGCATCAGCCTGGTGCCAGAGCTTTCACGCCCCTTGGAGCAGTACCTGTAGACTCGCCATACCAACTAGTGGTTGCGGGGCAATGGCTCAAATTTGAAGCTGAGATCGCGGGTAAATGCAGCTCCTGGGTCGTCTCGCCGGCGTGTGCGTACAAAGCCTGGTATGCGGCCTATCGCGGAGGAACAAAGGATCTGCGACCAATTTTAAATTTTAGGCGTGAAAGCCTTAGCGTTCTGCCGAGGCGGGAACAGTCAGTATTTTTGTTTGCGAGTTCCGCAGCGCAAGAAGGATCGCAGGCCGATAGATATTTTAAGGACGCAGTTAACTTGGTCGCTAATGATCCTATGCATCAACGGATGTTGTTTGATGCGAGATATAAGCATCTTTTGCGGACGGGCACAAACACTCAGCGTCGCGACCTGATCCAACTGTTTAAACTTAGCTCGTCAAACGCCGCAGATATTTCGAGATGGGCTGCTCTGGATTTGGCACAAACACCGGTTGCAAAGGTTTTGTCTTTGACCGCCGACGAGAAGTCAAATCTTGCAAAGAAAATGAATGATACTATGCAGCAAAACGTCAGACAGTTATCGGGGGATCCGCTGGCTTTTGTTGCTATTGCTAACTTCGGTTTGAGTGTCGGCTCGGTGAGATCAATCATCGGGCCGGCTGTTTCACAAGCTGAGGAATCATTTAAGCTAAAGATGGATCCAGGCATTCGTCGCGAGCTGGTTTTGTTAGCAGCGCGTTCATTGTTTTTAAATGGCGAGCACCCTAAAGCAATCCAACTGCTCAGGCTCTTACATCAAAAAGATGGGGGTCATGCACTTGTTAGTCATATGCAGGGCGCTATTTTTTTGGATATGAAAGGTTCGGATCAATTTCAAGGTGCATTGGATTCATTTCGACAGGCAGTAAGAATGAATGATGCATGGCAGTCTCAGGTTGGAGTTCTTGCTGCGCTTGTTCGTGCTGGTAAGTTACGTGAGGCAGCTCCCGTGGCGACAAGTTTGAGCGCAAGACAGAACCCTGAAAACTGGCATTGGATTAAGCTAGCACTGGCAGAATATAAGCTTGCTGCAGCGCGAGCAAAAGGGGCTGGAAGGCAGGACTCCTATCAACAACTTGCCAAGTCTTTAGAGCAGTTTTACAGTAGTCATCCGCAGTGGTTAAGTGTATCAAGGATCTATTTTGAGGCGCTTTCTGGATCTGGTCGTCATGAAGAAGCAAGGATTGTCAGATCTAAAATAGATGAATTGGATGCTGGAATTGACCAACGATCATCCTATGATTTTTTAGCCTCTCCCACTGGACCTTTTGTGGTGTTACGTTAAACCAGAATATGAACTAATCAAATACCTGAAAGTGAATTCATAGATGTCCTATCCAAAAAATACGTTTGAACTGAGACTATCGTTTGCTCCGTCTGATCAGAAAGCCTGTTTAGTCAAGACAACTGTAATTGAGTGGCTGTCTTCCCATGGAATCGATGAATTTGTTGAAGGTGTCATGGATGGTCTTGATATAGATCATGAATATACCGGCCCATCGACCCGTGATTTTTACGAGGAGCTGGGTGGGGACATGCTTCCCATCTCTATCTATAAGTATAATAGGGAGCTTTTAGAGGATGTTCGAGCGCAAATCTTGCGTGATTTCCCCTCTGGTTTGACAGCTGAAATCCATTCAATGGAGACAAGTGAGTGGCTGGAAGGTTGGAAGGAAAGTTTTAAGCCGATAGAAACAGCGAGTTTTTACATCTATCCGCCGTGGAATGATAAGAGTATCCCAGCATCAAAAATTCCCATTATCGTTGAGCCAGGGATGGCGTTTGGTACGGGCCAGCATGCCACGACTCAGGTTGTGCTCCGTTGTCTTGAAGCGTTTGCGTCAAACAATAGTTCATTACGAAATCTTCGATTTATGGACGTTGGGACGGGTACTGGTATTTTAGCTTTGGCTGCGCTTCGGTTGGGGTTTTACTCCGTGGCGGCCAGCGATATCGATCCTGACGCCGTGATGTCGGCCGAGAATAACGGACGTTTAAATCATCTTGATTTGGCGTTGTGGCAGGGAAGTTGCCCTGTGTCTGGGGTGCCTGGGCGCCCTCAATTTGACCCCCCCTTTGATGTGGTGGTTGCCAATATCTTGTTTGTCGTTCTTCGCAACATTATTGGCGATTTAGCGAAGATTACACGCGTTGGTGGACGTCTCATTTTATCTGGCGTTTTGATCGAAGACGCCGCAGAGATGACTGTGTTGGCAGAAGCTGAGGGACTCAAGCTTACTGATAAGTCAGAACTCGAGGGTTGGGCTTGCTTAACCTTCACTAAATGAAGAAAGGGCTTATTTTGGGGCATATCTATCGTTTCTATGCGACGCGAGTTGCTTTGGGAGTTTGGCGTTTGGACGAGGATGAGGTTGTTCATGCGTTAAAGGTACTCAGAATTGTCGATGGCCAAACCGTTGAGGTTATGGATGGGAAAGGAGTGACTGGTGTGGGTCGCTTCCAAATCGAGTCTAAATCCAAAGCAATAGTTCTTGACGTTTCAGAAGTCGTCCATCCGCAGGACTCGCGAACAAGAGCTCTCATGATTGCAGCTCTAAAACCTGGCGACGTTGATGATTTGGTTGCCCCTTTGGTTGAACTGGGTGTTGATCGAATCATTGTTTATCGGCAAGACGAGACGTCAAAGCACAGGTTATCTGATGGTGCTACTGAACGATGGGCTCGGTTGGCTCGTGCCGCTATGAAGCAGTCAAAGAGGCCATGGGAGGTCAAAATGTCTTGCTATGGCAGTCTAGCTGATGCTCTTGAGGAGGTGACGGCTTTTGACGTGCGATGGATGCTGTCTGCCGAAGCTCCGTGTGATTTTTTGACGGAAGTTGCCCGGCTGAGCTCAGCCGGAGGGAGTGTGGTGGCATTGGTCGGCGGAGAAAAAGGTTTTTCCCAGCGGGAGGAGTCTTTAGCTTTGGCCAAAGGGTTTGTGCCTATTCGATTAGGTCCTTGGATTTTAAGGGCGAAGACAGCCGGCATCGCGTCTGCAAATTTATTAGGCATGATGCCTGCCGTCGTCAGGACAAATTCGCGATAATTTATATAAAAAAGTTTTCAATCAAAGCCTGGGCTTGCTAATATTTCTGAAGATAAAATTGAAAATGGAGCAAACCCAGCATGGTAAATAGTAAAGGTCGACGCGGAGGAGTTCGTGCGAAGCTGGTGGAGCCCTATTTTCAGATTAAACTAGGACTCATGTTTATAGTTGTAAACATTCTGTTCTCACTTCTAATTGGCGGCGTGGTTTACTGGGTATTATCAGATGTGTTCCTTGCCGTGAAGACTTATTTCCAGCTGACAGGTGGTGATGCGGCTTTGACAATGGGCAAGCTCTCTACGCCCATGATTATCATTGGATCCATTGTGTTGTTATTTGTCGTAACAACGTTTTATGTCGCCGTCCACTATACTCACAAAATATATGGTCCACTGGTGTCTATTAATCGATTTGTGGATGAGCTTCTTGAGGAAAGAGTTCCCTCGAAATTGGCGCTGCGAGATGGTGATGAGTTACAGGATCTTGCGGGGAAGCTGAATGAGCTTGCTGATAAGTTGCGTGTAAAGGCAAACAAGGGGTGACGTGCGCTTGGCCCGGTGTTTGAAGTCTATCGAAATGTCATGATTAAAAAATGAACTAAGCTGGCTTTGGGCTGAGCAACTCCGTTGCCTGCGGCTTGGGTTGTCGTTGACGTTCGGCATACTAAGCTTCAGAAACGGGCTGCTGCCTTCGCTTCATGTTACTGTTTTTAATGGAAAACCTTTGCTTTTTGACGTGTGATCAAATGTCTCTTCTGGATCTGCACTCCCCAAGTGAGCTGGGGCAAACGTATGTCAGTGCTTTGGCG
>JBIKKO010000002.1:0-68224 GCA_044360315.1 Oligoflexales bacterium | reverse complement strand
ATCTTTTGAACTGCTATAGGCTCATTCTTGCAATCAAGGTCCCACTTTGCTCGGTTGGTGACTCTTTCCTGTCTCACTGATTGCGTCACAGTTGCTTCGAAGGTGACACCTTCGAAGGTGACACAGCTGGTTGAAAAAAGAGACACGGTCAAAAAAACTAATTTATTCATATTCCATCTCGAAAATTGAAACTCCGACCTACGGTCTGGGGCAGGTGGTGCCTATGTCAATCTCTCCGAAAAACGTCCCAAATCCGCCGCCGGATCTCAATTCGATATTGCACTTCGCCAGCGTTCTGAATGACTCGATCTATGTGCCAATCTCCTTCAAAAAGAGATAGGACCGCTTGGCGATTCTTTCACGCATTCTTATTCATCCAATTGTATCCTGAAGCCTAGCCAGGACATTTGGATAAAATTTTAAATACCCCAACGGAGCGGGCCGTGAACGACCGGAAACCACAAAGCTGGTAGCACTGACCGGTAGCAATTGACAGCATCGCCCAGAAATTTCGCGAAATGGTTGGAAAGGTTTCGATTTCGGACTCGAAGTCGCTCCAAGTTATTTTATTTGGTTAGAACTGATTGATGGTCGGGCGCATCGATGCGCTCGGCCTGAAAAACTGCTTGATACTAAGTCTCAAAAAAATGGTCGGGCTGGCGGGATTCGAACCCACGACCTCACGCACCCCAAGCGTACGCGCTACCAAACTGCGCTACAGCCCGACAACGAAAATTGATAAAACCCGAAAACCTGCAGAACTCGCTAACCTTAGCACGCAGATCCTAAGTCCGTCAATGATTTGACGCCCTTTGCAGATTTGGAGCACCACCAATGCGAGGGTAAAATTAAGACAAACCATGAGATCCATCAGGCCTGCGACGCCTCACTGCCTGAATTGAATGCAATGGAGTCATCATATGCTCGCTTCCCTGCTCCGCAAATACTCAACTCTTCCATTGATTGGGATGCTGCTCGTTCAGCAGGCCGAGGCGACCGTCCGCAATGAAATCCTAGCAGAACGCCAATTTGGTGCCGATGAGCTACCTACAGATCCGGTGGTCCGACGCCAGGTCAGATTCTGGGAGGCCATCTTCCAAAAGTATAAATCAAACACCGTTGTAATCCACGATGTGGACGATCCGCTATCGATGATCGACGTCATTGACTTTGATCGGTACGTCACCAACGCAGGGGCCATTACATCGGTTCAAGATAGCGATCAAACTGAATTAGTCCGAAAATACATTGAACGGTATAAGGTCGGTGTCGAACGTTTCGTGAAGTTAAAAGATGGAGCGCTAAAATTCGGACCCATCGAGCAAAGGCTATATGAAGTCTATAATCGTGAACCTGAGTCCTTAGCAAGACTCTACTCAGGGGACATCAAGTTCCGAGGACAGGGCGGAATGGCCGATATATTCGTGTCTGCTGCAGAACGAGCCCAGGAATATATGCCCTACATCGAAAAGACGTTTCGCCGGCGTGGACTTCCCCAAACCTTGACGCGACTGCCATTTGTAGAATCAATGTTTAATCTAAATGCAAAAAGCAAAGTTGGAGCATCTGGCATTTGGCAATTTATGCCTGACACGGGTCGTGAGTATATGACTGTAAGCCAATTTATCGACGAGAGAAACAATCCATATAAGGCCACACGAGCTGCAGCTCAACTGTTTACCGAAAACTATAAAGAACTAAAATCCTGGCCTCTTGCTGTAACAGCCTATAACCACGGACGCGGCGGGATGGCGCGTGCTTCTAGACAACTTGGTACATCTCAACTTGGTCACATCATCAAAAAGTATGAATCACCTACATTCGGCTTCGCTAGTAAAAACTTCTACTCCGAGCTAATCGCAGCTAATAGGACCTACAATCGTTTAATCACGAAAGGTTTGGTAAAGACCTCAAAACCTTCAAGTCAACACGAAACCGTCAATCTTACGAGGCCAATGTCATTTAAAGAAGTAGCACAGTTAACAAAGCTTACAGAAACTCAGCTGCTACGACTCAATCCGTGCATTACACAAAACACTCTCCGAACAAGGTCCGCCCAGGTTTTCCCGCGAAATTACGAATTACGAGTTCCAAAAGAATCTATGAAACAGGTGCGACAAAGTCTAGCAACTAGCGGGCGATCTTCCAAAACATCAACGCGAAGGTAGGGCATCTATGTCACACATTCAAAAAATCAACCACATCGTCACAATAGCGTTTGCTGCCGTAGTAAACATCACACCCGCAGCCCTGGCAAACCAACAGAATACGGATAAGCATGCGAAAAAAATCGAGACTATTCTTGATAAACTGGAGAAAAAACTGATTGACAAGGAAACCTCGCCCCTAACTCAAGAAGAAACAACTAGGGACGCAATCCGAAAGAAGGCCACCGACAATCAAAATATCCCTACACCCTATCGATATGCACCAAAATCTCCTGCAAATATTAATGGTACTGAGCGACAAAATAAAAATATCCAAGAGCTACAAAAAAAACTAAACGAGTATGAGTCACGCCTCGAGTTTCTCGAGTCAGACATGCGAAAGCTACAGTCTGATCTCCATGAAAATGCCGTTACAGACAATGTGGTCTCGATACAGGTGCGTATTGAAGACCATCAAGAAACAACCTTAAAGACCCTTGCGGTATCCTTAGACGGAAACAGTGTATATAGCCAGATTGACCCGGCTGGATTGTGGATTCCAGCAAAAACAATTCCCCTGTTCTACGGGCCACTCACCCCAGGAACTCATCGTATTGATTTAGTTACGAACATAGCCACTAAAAACAAAACAAAAAATTATGGAGCTGAATGGCTCCATAAAACAATTTCAAAAACATTCGAGTTTAGTGTTCTCGAAGGACAACAACGTCGTGCTATTACGCTGCAAATTTCTACGTCGTCAGATCCAGATCGACAACCAGCTGTTACAATCCTGGAGGCTGACATCAAATGAATTTATTAAGAATGCGAAGACTAATTGGCCCGATTATAGCGCTCCTAACACCAGCTGTGCATCTACCCTCGTCATACGCAAATATTGGACAAAATCAAGTAGATGGTAACGAGCATGAAGTCAAGTTACTGCAATCAAACCTTCGTGAACTGAATCAACTGCTACGGGCGATCCGAAGAACCGCCACCGAGCCTGGACTAGGACCACAGCTCACAGAGTCTAAACGCGCCCTCAGATTGGCACAAAACGCCTTTCGTTCAAACGAATGGCCAATGGTTATCCAAGAGTCCGTAAAGTATCTAAATTTATCGCAGAAACCGGACGTTCATGAATATCTTAAAGCTCAGTATATGCTAGGCAGAGCCTACGAAGAGCAGGGACAACCACTGCGAGCAATCCGTGCTTACAGACGCTACCTAGCTACGTTCACAACAAATCCTAAAACGGATATATCCTACCTCACGGATGTATTTGAACGTCTTATCCGCTTGACAACCAAAGACAACCCGACATCGCAATCGGAACTCGCAAAATTTTTGTCGTCCATCGCTAGCATAAACTACCCTGATGAGATAGGTGCCGAACTAAAGTATCTGGCAGCAATAGCTGGCTCAAACATTGGCAAGTCCTCTCTTGCAACGGACTGGCTTCATACTGTTACGGTCGAAGCGAGTAATCCAGAAACAAAAGCAAGAGCCCACCAATACAAAGCCCTAATCGCAATCCATAAGAAGGACTATGAAGCCGCAGAGCGAGAGCTGGAGTCGATCCTAACCCTTGAGCCACTATCACAGAAGACTAAGGATACCACCCTCTTAGCTTTAGCGCGGATCTATGTACGACAAAAAAAACCACAACTTGGATTGGCTGCATATAATAAAATACATGAAGCATCAGACAGCTACAAAGACGCTTTGTATGAGAAGTCTTTAGTTAACGCAAAACTTGGAAACGAAGAATCCTCACGCAAGGAGGCGCGAGCATGGCTTGCTAAATACCAGGGAGAGCCTGAATCGAGTCAGCTGAAAGGAATCCTCTCCTGGCTCGAACTCCGGACGGGAAACTTCGAATCTGCACGATCCAGCATACAACAATCAGCGCAGGTCTTAAGCTCTACAATGGAAAAGCTTCAATCTCTTGCAGGGCGGCCTGCACTGACCTATCAAGACACGACAGCCATTTCAAATCTAACACATGGGCTGACTGGGCAATCTCCTGACCTAGGGTCTTATATAGGAATCTACACACAGATTGCAGAAATGAAAGGGCGATTACTGGAACTTGATGGCATGGAACGATCCACCATCACTAATCTAGCTAATGGCGATCTAAGAAGTTTTAGCCCCTCCATTGCCAATCGAATTGAGCAATATGAGCGCATCACCGATCAGATCCTAAACATTGGCTCCAAGCTTGCCTCTGCCGAGAAGTCGCGACTCGCCGATCAATTAAATGATGTTGACAAGCAGCGGCTATCTGCGAGTGAACATCGTCGGCTCGCTCTATTTGAACGTAGGGCAAAGTTTGAGCGGCACCTCAGGCGATGGAAAACATGGCTTGGACCCGCCGAACAACTCAGTAAATTATCTGTAAAATGGACAAAGTTGAATCAGTTGGAGGCCCAAGCCAGCGCCGCACTCCTTTCATCACCGGATGCGCGGACCGCTGATGTCAAACTAATCAAGGAAAAGTCGGCTTCATTAAGATCGGATCTAATGAAGATCCTATCTGAAATAAAAGTGCACCAAGCTATTAATATAATAAGTCAAAGTGGCATCGACGATATTCTTTCGATCGTCCAAGCATACGCAAGCGCACTTCACGAGGAATCACAAATCATCTCCAAGTATGAACCCAATAGCGGAAGGATCTTGGAAACACTGGCAGATGAAGACAGCCAGCTCAGTTGGACACTCTGGCGAGATGTGGTCAATCTGCTGTATGTCGATATTCAGGCTCTCAGAACCGAAGCTCAGCAAAAGCTATCAAAAACAACCCAACTACTATCACAAATTGGAAAGAAGCGCGCCGAGCTTGAAGGCCATCTTTTGGATCTGCAAGCTGTTACCGAGACATTTGGGGGAGAGGATCTACCCATGATCCTGAGCTATTACGACAATCAACTCAATCAAAGACTGGCACGTCAATTCAAATGGTCAGGAGACCTAGAATACTTATCTTACGTCTCCGTTAAAACCGAACAAGAAACAAGTGGAAAGAAGCTGGCCTTGGAGAGGCAAATTTTGGACGACACCCTGCGAAGTCTCGGTGAATGAGGAGAAAACTGATGCATAGGCTGTATTTTTCAATCACCACACCCGTCCGTTGGCTCATACTATCGCTAACGTTGGGCATTTGCGCTCATCGGGGATTCTCAACAGAGCTTTCTGACATTCCGGATCCCGAAGCCCTCCAAGCATACAAGAGCTTCTGGGATGGATTTGAGGCGTATGAACGTCAGAAAAAGAAAGCGGCCGTCGACGAATACCAGCGAGCCCGCGCAGGACTGGAAAGTTTGTATGCTGGGAAGGAAAAAGAATTCTCTGAAAAGAGAATTACAATCCTGGAGACGGCGATCGATAAGTACAATGATAACCTTGAAAGAGTTCCATCTGCGACTAACCGGGCCTTCGTACTCTTGAATCTTGCTCAAATGTATGCCGAACTCGCATCTCTTCAATCGCAAAGAGACGACGGCAGCGATAAGCGCAGCAGCCTGACGGCCATCTCCTTACTAAAAACCATTGAGGAAAAACATCCATCATTTCAGCACCGTAGCGAAGCAATGTATCTGCGCGCCACACTCCTAGAAACAAACGGGGATACCACTGGCGCCTCAGCCATCTGGAGACAATTGGCTGAAACGGGATCTGACCAATTCACGTTCTTTGGAGCGATTGCCTCTGGCGATGGAGAGTTTGAAAAAGCTAATCTCGAATCAGCTGTTAAGTATTACGAGAGGGCTCAAAACGTACTTAGCAGATTGGACACCCCCGACAAGAGCCTAAATCAGCTAAGAACCTATTACCGCTTAGCATGGGCACTATTTAAAGCTGGCCGTAGTAAAGATGCAATAAATTCGGCCAAGAAGATTGTGACCCCCGGCGTGCTATCTAGGTCAGCACGTCAGAAAGACCGAATTTCAAGGGACTCGGCAGAAATCATCGCTCTTTCACTCTATGAACTTGATCGTGATGAATTGGCGCAAAGCATAATGCAAGACAAGGAACTATCGTCAGTCGCACCAATGATTGCGCTTGTTTTGATGGAACAATACCTAACAATAAGTCAGCCTGCTAAAGCCTCAACAATAGGACGTATCGCCACTCAACAGTTTGCGTTGGCCAGGGAATACCCCGACTTACTTAAGCTAAAGGCACGCGCCGAGGAACGTCAGGGGCAACGAACAGCTAGGCTTGAAACCTTAGAAAAGCTGGCGCTGTTGCTGCCCGAGCGCTCGCTATGGCGAAGACATCACACATCCGATAATACCTTGATTGAATATATGGAAGATCTTTCACGCAATGCTGCGGAACTGACAGCCACCATCTATTACGACGACGGACTAACATCTGGAAATCCAAAGAAGTTCACCATGGCAGCAAATTACTACCGCATTTTATTGGAAGACAAACCAAATGCCTCGCAATCCCCCGTCGTTAGACTTAAGATTGCCAACTGTCATTTCTTTGCGGGGAAGCTCGACGATGCCGAGGTCTATTACAGAGAGCTTATCGATCAAATAAAAGTACAAGACGACGTACTAGCGACAGCTCACTACCAGCTTGTTCTCACTTTAGAGCGTCAATGGCGTAGTCGATTTGAGCGAGCCATACAGAAAAATGGTGATACCAAGTCTGACAAAGATATCTTGCAGTCCCTCACAAAGCTTGAAAAATCAGTCGATGAACACGCCAATCGATTTCCTGGCCAATCCAGATCGGTAGATCTTTTACTTGTTGCAGCGAGTGCTCATCGTGATCTAAATCGATTTGATGAAGCGAGTCGATACTGGCAAAGAGTTCTCCTATCTAACCCGTCTGACGGACAGCGATCAATGGCAATAAGAGGACTGGTCTTTGCCAAGATTCGAATGGGTAACACAAATGAAACCATACAAACCGTTTCTCAGTTTTTAAAGCTTGAAGATCAAAAGCTACTTGCTCAAACTCTTCGCTTGGAGCTACTCGGCGTTCTCTCGACTGCAGTCACAGAAGAGGCCCAGCGACTTGCAAAGGCGGGGACAACTGATCGCGCCGCAGCCTTACTCATAAAGACCTCCGCTGATTTTAGTGATATCCCTGACCGTGAACAGATGTGGCGGGATGGATCATATTTCCTTGCAATTTCGGGTGACTGGTCATCTGCCCAGGCCCAGGCTGAAGCTTACTTAGCGGCTAATCTAAGTAAGTACGCAGGTGACATCACATACTTATTGGCACGCGCGCACGAATACCAGATGCGTTTTGGACCGTCCGTCAAGTACTATCTAGAGCTCGCCTCCAAGTTTCCTCAGCACGAACGCGCAGCAACAGCCATCGAACGCGCTGAAAAGCTAGCCATCGCTGATGGCAGCTTCACCGATGCTGCAAACGCAAATACACTAAAGGCCAAACGATCGAGAGACCCTCAGGAACGATTGGAGGCCTTTGACTCTGCGATCCGAAACTTGTTGGCAGCAAATCAATTCAAAGAGGCAGAAAAAACTGCTGAGCGACGAAAGTCTTTATCTAAGACAAATCGTGAGAAAATTCAGTCAGAAATTATCTTGTCAAAGGTTCGGTATGCCTCTGGGGATCAGCAAACGGCTATCGACGACTTAGACAGTATTGATAAACAGTTAGAGAGGCTTAGATATCAACTAGGGGATTCCTACAAGAGACTTTCAGCAGACGTCGGTCTATTCCTTGGAAATCACGCCATATCAAAGTTTCGCGATCAACGGCTTGGAGATCAAAAAGATCCTGGAGCAAATATCACGCTGAAAAGTGACTTATTCTCCGAAATAGTATCCCGACTTGACAGGGTGGCTAGTCACGACCAACCGGAGTTTAGTGCGGAAGCCAGATTTAAGTTAGCCCAAACCGCCAATGAATTTGCTGATGAGTTAACGGCTATTCCTGCGCGCGCTGGTGAACCTATCACGCTAAAAAGCCAGACGAGATTTAGCCAAAACATAGCGCGTCTGCGCGATCTGGCCCAGAAGTATCACGGCAACAACCTTCTTGCGAAGAAAAGATCACCCCAGGCCTATGCAAAAAGTGAATGGGTATCAAAGAGTGCCCTGGCATTATCGAACCCAACCGAATCGCTAGCGAAGGATCAGGGATCTCCGACCATAGTGGATCAACTCTCTACCTCTTCCAGTCCCGAATTACCCCAGCAATGGAGTCACTAAATATGCGCACATTGGTCGGCATTCTCTTATCTCTAATCATATTAGGCTGTGCATCCCGTCCGTCTTCGAATCAAGATACTTTGGATAACCTTGATGTAGAAAATATAGCCAAGAGCTTTGACGCATCGGCTTCTCCATCGGTTGCAAAGCCTGTGGCGCCTGCCGCTGCATTTCGATGGCAAAGCATGTTTAAGGGTCCTCCTACATCAAAGGAAAGACCGCTGCTGCAGCAATCCATACAACAATTGGCGGATGCAAGTACCGTCCCAGAACTGCTTAAACGCGGACAAAACGAGTCTGCCCTCGGACTGCTGTCAGCTGCGGAAGCCACATACCGAACGGCATTACGCAAAGATACAAAGAATATTCGGGCGCTTTTGGATCTTGCGACTATCCTCCAACGGCAGAAAAGAATTCCAGCAGCCCTGGATGTTCTCGCCGAAGCTAAGATGTTACTCACAGCACAGGAACGTCCCGAGACTGAAAAAATATTTAAGTATCGATACACACTTGCCATGACGTACTTAGGAAGCGGTGACCGAGCAAAGGCGCACGATATTCTTAGCGATTTGATCGGTAAAGATCCGACGTTTTTGCCGGGTTATGCTGCACTAGCTTTTAGCTATCTACAGGACGGTAAAGATACTGTCGCAAAATTCATTGTCGAACAGGCCATGGACCGGGGCGGCGATCATGCAGCTCTTTACAACATCTTAGGGATTCTCCATGAACGTCAAGGCAGGACACCTGCCGCCAAGGATTTCTACAATCGTTCGCTGGGAATGAATGAGTTCTTCGCTCCAGCACTGGTGAATAGAGGAAATCTATATGTTTCTCGAGGGGAGCTAAGCATGGCTGAGACAGACTTTAAGAAGGCGCTTGATTCTGAGCCGTCCAATACAGACGCCATGATTGGTTTAGGCGTGGTGTTTCGTCAAACTGGGCGCTTCAAACTAGCCAAGGAAATCCTAGAGCGAGCGCTGGATCTTGATGCGGACAATCCGCTGGCGAGATTTAACCTTGCCATTCTAACGCGGGAAAACCTGAAAGATGAGGGACTTGCCCTTAGGTATTTCACTGAAGTTATGCAATCTACTAAAGCAAATCAATCGCTTCGGGGACTGGCTAAGTCAGCGGTCGATGAAATTCGGAGTTTATAAGATATAATAGAGACAAGCTCGCACTTTTAACGAGGAGACTAGAACAATGTCAAACGCAAACCATCCAATGATTCATGGGCGTAGGCCATACGATCGCGAAAGTAATGTCCTGATTGTGGATGATGACAGTACTCTCCTCAAATTTTTCAAAATTCATCTTAATAAATTCTTTAGTCGCGTCGTCGTCGTTGAGTCGGCAAAGGCTGCTCTTGCCGCTATGAAGGAACGTGATATGGATCTCGTACTAACCGATGTAAGAATGCCCAAAATTGATGGTCTTGAGCTATTTTCGAAGATTCGCAAACAGCATCCAGACATTCCCGTCCTTCTTATAAGCGGCGAGCCCATGACAGGGGATCAACAGGGAATTGTTGAATCAGCAGATGGATTTCTGTCGAAGCCATTCACGATCGACGAGCTAAACGAATATATGGGGCGTGGAATTGATCTTCGTAACGCGATGAAGGCACTGATTCCCCACCTTAAGGACAAAAAGAAGATCCGAGAAGCCCTGAAGGCAGACCCTGCTGGATTTGAGAAGTTTATTAAAAAAGGTTGCGTACCACTGGCAGCAGATGCAAAACAAAAAATCAGCTCCGTCGGAAAGAATGCCGCTGCTTGAGTTCACCGCTCAATTAATTTGGCAAAGATCACGGTAGCGTCTTTAGATAATTCCATGCTTCGTTTGTTGCGGATGAGAAATGTCGTTATGGAGCGTTTTAGACAAGCTTACTGCGACAAGACGTTACTGGCGGAGTCCATTTTTACCTGAATGATAGCGCGCCATTTTGACGTCTTGACACCTTTGATAAATATACGTAGCTTTGCGCGACATAAAGGTCATTAACTGGCCCAGTTAATTGTGCAAAACCATTGTAAGCTCTTTACTTGCTAAGATTTTCTTGGGGCTTTGGGGATCCCTGGGAAGGTTTGCAATATCTGTGGTTTAAAGGGTTTTGCACAGTTAAGTAAGGCAGTTGATAAAAGTCACCTCAACTTTTCAAGCTTTAGAAAAGGAGCTTTGTGATGATTGGTATTTTTTTTAGAAATTCCATGTTTCGCGTTCTTTTGGGTTCGTTTGCATTGTCGCCTTTGAGTGCAGAGGCGAATTCGGATCCAATGAAAATAAAACTAACGTGTTTAACAGGTGGTGACCAACCGCAGACTAGTTTCTCTGGAATGCTTTTTGTAGAAAATGAGGCAGATATTCAAATCAACGCGAATGGTGTGTCTGTGAAAGGACGCCAGGTCGCTTTGTCTCAAGCTAAGGTCAATAGCCCTAGTTGCCCTTACCTTACATATGAAGCCTCAGAAAGATTCTGGAACCTTTTAACAAAAGAGTGGGACTATCGAACAGTCACAAAGACCCGAACATTCAACGCGATCGCTACCGCTCCGAAAGGCTCCATAACTTATTTTGTGTGTGCAGTGGGCTCCGAGCTGGAAATTTACGACAATGCTGATAGTTGGATTTCCGACCTTTACAAGGCCCACGGAAGAAGCATCGTTGCTTCTGCAGATTGTATGATCCCTTAATGTAATTTTTTGCCGTCGTTGAACCCATGGCACAAAATAAATAACGATCTTGCGCACAATCCGTGGGTGACGAGTCTTTTTTTAATCAAGAACATTCACCTCTCCATTAGTTTCGCAAAGAGCCCAAATGCATGCGCTATAATGGCTGCCAAAGCTAACGATAGACAAAGCCCGATTACAACACCTACGGCATCAAGCGTTACAGGCGGGTCAGATGCCGCACGTAAGAGTAGCAAGGGACCCATCGCAAAAGAACCGCAGAACAAACCTACGGTCTTTAAAACATCAAGCAATGGCGTGGACTTACTATATGGGAACGTCAGACCGAGTACCACGTGAAGAATACCAAACAAGTTTGTATGGCCATGACTACTTGCCTGCAGCAATGCCGCCCATGACGTTTTAACGACTTGGTGAAGGTAATCCTCCGTAGCTCTAAGTGCCACGAAGGCCCCTCCACTAGCAGCTATAACAATTAGGGTAAAACCTAATGCCATGTTTAAAATCGCAAGACGACGCATCAGTTCCCCTTAACTAATCAAACCTAACTTCATGAGTCCTTCCTCATAAGCAGTTCTTTTCCAATCGATAATTCGATTCAATGCGTCTGTTACTGACCCCCAAGCTACTGCTGAAAACTCGCCATCTGCAATGGTCAAATCCGGCCCATACCCTTCGTCAAACTTTAAACTAAACCAAATCTGACTTTGACCAATCCATTTTGATGCGATTGGCTTAACAAGATCAGCCGGGAATCGATATTTAACCTGACCAGAGGCTTCTTTTAATACCTTAAATCGATCACAGCCCAGCTCCTCCCTCATCTCCCTGTAAAGCGCATTTAATGCACTTTCTCCAGGATCAATCCCACCTTGTGGAAACTGCCATGCGCCGCGCGAATCAGAACGCTCACACAATAAGACTTGCCCCGCTGCATTGGTAAACACCCCAACGACACAAGGTCTATACTCATAAACCAAGGACTTACCTCCTGTCAAAAATTTGACTATTCACCCTTATGTTACACTAGAAGGGACGCTGATAAAAGGCAATAGCTAGTGATCCAGTTAATCTTAAGAGCAATTTAACCGATGACCTTCACAGCCACAACGAGGAGCGAACATTTATGAAATCAAGAACATTTTGCCAGATATTAGTTCTGTTGTTTGCTCTAGCGCATTCGAACATAAGCCAAGCAGGGATCCATCTGTCTTTGAGCGGTAGCGTTCAGGAATCAAACGCTGGTTATCAGAAATTAAATTCCGGCACAGGCTCCGTGGGCATCTCGTTCGATATTGGTGGATACACTCGTATTGGTTACTCGGTTAAACAAGAAATTGACCGCACAACCGGTTATGAGGCGAACGCCGCCGGAACTGAATACATCTACTTTGAAAAGAACGCCGTAGTGACTTCTAATGCAATGGACTTGATCCTGATTCTATATTCAGGGGACGTGTTTACACCGTTCATTTTTGCTGGATATGTGCGCAAAATGTACTCGACAAGCATTAAGGATGCTAAAGGTTCAATCATCTCCTACTCATATCCGTCGGACGGACCTCAAGGTGGGGTGGGCTTTGAAGTTCGCCTTAGTCAAGCCTTTTCCCTTAAGACAACGTACACCATGTCAAACGGGTATTCCATTGTCCCTGGTGGTGAATTACGTCGAACTCTTGACTCTAATACGCAGGTTGGAATTTCCTATAAAATTTGAAATTTGAAGGTATATTTTGAAAGATCAGCAAATTATTGTGATCGCTCTCCTACTCGTGATTTCCGCGGGCACATATGTACTATGGCGCCTCAATCAGCGTGGTACGAAGTACAGAGGTACAACTAAGTACCGCGGCCCCAATGCGGTATCACGCGCCTCTGATCTTCGCATACTTAGTCCCCAAGAAGAGAAAATTAGATCTCGAGCAAAACGGCTAATTGTTAAAGGCCAAATTCGTCAGGGTGCCCAGATGCTCGAGCAAATTGGCCTGCAGCGTGACGCCATCACAGCGCTAGAGAAAGGCAAGTTCATCGATGAAGCTGCCAGTATTTTGATGCGCATGCAAAGACCGGCCCGGGCCGGCGTGATATACAGCCGAAACGGCCGTTGGAAGGAAGCCGCACAATGCTTCATCCAGTCAGGCAACCTTGCTGATGCAGCAGCCTGTATGCGAGAGGCTGGAAATTATTTTGAAGCAGCAGACCTGTTTCTCAAGGAGAACATGTTCGAAAGTGCAGCTGAATGTTTCGAACACGCTGGGCGTTGGCTAGAAGCATCACGAGCCTGGACAAAAGCAGGTAAGCAAAAACATACGATAAAGTGCTGGAAGGAAATTGGCAACAACTTATCACTTCTAAAGGGCCAGACACCGACAGCGGACGAAGTCGAAACTTTGTATGTATTGGCTAAGTCAGGTATACAAAATCCCGGGATCATCAAGTTGATCGCACGTAGCAACAAAATTAATTCTTTGAGTTTGCGGGCTATCTCCGAAGGATATGAAAGTCTAGCGGTACTGTTACTTCGCGATGCTCCTGATCACATCATCCCGTTATTGGTTCGTGATGTTAATATCCAGTCACCCGAGGCCCGGTCATTGGCCAAGATTCTTACCGACATATCTGCTGATCGATTCGCTGCAATGCTTTATGAACAAATGGATGACTTTGAGAATGCTTGCTCTGCCTTTGAAAAGGCAGGAGAAACAGACCGCGCCCGGTATTGTCGTGAGCGTCTTGGCAAGGAAAAACCTAGAATGAATGCAGGCCAACGAGGTAATAACCACTCCAAAATAACCACCCCGAAATTGATTAAGACACCGTTCCGCGGCAATTTCTATATCGATACTGGGTCAAATAAAATTGAAAACGAAAATCTCGTACCGTCGCAAACAAATACGAGTCAAGCCATCGAAAGACGACCCGAGGATCGTGCTATCAATGATGATATTGATGAAAGAGACATGCTAAAATCAAGCTGGCTGTTCGATATGATTCCAGATTACGAGAGATCGGCCATTGTCAGCGGGTTTAAAGTCATCAACATCAGTAAGCGAGGCATCATCCAAAGCGGGGCACCCAGCTCATTCTTGGTCTACGTCGTCCGTGGCGAATTTACTTCGGGTCATGGACACTGCACGGCTGGCGATTGGCTCACACCAGAACTTGCTTTGTCGTCTGAGGGGCCTGTCACTTGGACCGCTGAAAACGAAAGTCGTACGCTCGTTCTGACTGCACCGGATTTTGATGCTCTCCTTGGCTCAAACGCCGAATTGATGAGCAAAGTGTTAGTAAATTTGACACGTCATCAGTCATCGGACTCAAGTAACCCCCTGAAATATAAGGTTGTTTAAAAAGCCACTCGCTGGCACGTCCTATGCTTCATAAGAAGGGAGGCAAGCCCCTAGTTGCGGCGGAGGATCGTATGTCTAGCAGTAGTGATATAAATAGCTATTCAAACTTAGTTTGCATCCGGCATCCCCAATACACAGGGGAGCAAAATCCGGACCTTTCCTGCAAAATCTGTTGCTCAAAATTTGTTGCGAAGATTCGAGCTGAACAAGCGATGAAGTTTGAGCGAACTTGGACAACAACAGGATCATCCCACAAGTCCCATAATTTTCAGCCAATGAAAGCAAATTCTGCTGAGAAAAACTCTTCGAAACGTCAAGTTACCTTTGATGGTTCCTGGGTCTAATAAATCGGATATAGACTCCACGAAAGTAGGACATTGACGATAAATATGCTGTCGTTAAAATCCGACTTACCAGATAAGGGGTGTAATCAAACTTTTTTTCGTTATCTGAATGTACACTCGTTAGATCGAATTTTTCACAAGTGCGACTTATGCATAGCTGCTTTCTGATGCAGCATTCGCCGCGCTTAATAAGACAGCCGCGCATTGTATCAGGCCTAGCTTGCGCTTAGTTATTTATTCCGCACGCTGATAATTAGCCGCGGCCAGATCTCAGTAGGGTCAATTTTTAAGAAAAGATATATATCAGTGCATTAAAGATGACCCTTTTGCTTCAGGTAAGATGGCTTTTGTGTCTGGACCCTATCAAGTGGGGAAAACCACTCTTGCAAAGACTTTGCCAATTGACAGCCGGAACTACTTCAACTGGGACCAAGCCCGATTTCGGATGATCTGGTCAAAAGACCCGGAACTACTTTTGCCTTCGTGCGGCGATGGGCCGATTGTTTTTGACAAAATTCACAACGATAAGCGATGGAAACAACGTATCAAGGGACTCTTTGACACATTGGAATCCCAAATGCTTCACGCTTCACTTTTTTGATATCCTAGGGATCGAGGATCCCTCGAAACGGCTAGAAAACTTGACCGCTCTGCATCTTCTCAAAGCCTGCCACTTTTGGACCGATACCGCCCAAGGCAACTTCGGGCTTTTCTTTATTCGCAGCAAGGACGGCAAAGAAGTCGATTTTTTGCTCACCCGCGATAAACGTCCATGGATGCTTGTGGAATGCAAAAGTAACAGCAAGGCGATGAATCCAACCGTTGCGCGATTTCGAGATCAACTTAAAACCCAACATAACTTTCACCTAGTGACGGCGGCACCGTATCACCGATACTACAAAAATGAAAACATCCAGGTCTGTGACTACGAAGCATTTCCTGCACAACTGATTTAGACAGCGCACATGGTCACGCAACAGTAAAGACGATCTGCGCCGTTCTTCTCGAACACCCTGCGTGTCTTGTTTACAAACTAATTGAGAACCCAATGATACCGGGGCCTAAAGTGATGTCACCTACGAATTCTATGGACACGGCAGACGCGTTATGACTGAGGGGTCTTTTTTGTACCTCGATACATATCAAACACCAGAAGACGGACGGGAATACTCCCATTTAGCAATTTGATTTTACGCGATGGTTTTAAACCAATAAACTTCCAAGGAGACTCTTCCGCCGCTAGAACACCAGCACGCCATCCCACATAATCTCGTTTAAGTTTATCACCGATTGCCTTGAAAAAACTTTCATCATCACCTGAAAACTCACCCTTGATTCGCTCACCGTACGGTAGATTCATCACCAAGAGCCCAGACGACGTTGGCGGCGTAGACTCAAAAAAATCACATTTCGAGAAGGTCATGAACTTCTCTACGCGCGCTCGAAGAGCATTGTCACGGGCCGCCTCCAAGTACCTTGCACTAATATCAGAGGCATAAACTCCAAAGCTCAGGTCCTCGCGCTTTTCCTCACGAGCTCGATCCTGCACAGTTTTCCAAAGTTTAGGATCGAAGAAGGAAAGGCTCTCAAAACCAAACTCACCCTTCTTGCGGTGAATCAGGGCTGCCTTACCCAAAGCCATTGACGCAGCCTCTATAGCAATGGTTCCGCTACCACACATAGGATCATATATCGGCGTGTCTCCCGTATAGCCAAGCTTTAAAAGCATCGCTGCGGCCATCGTTTCTTTAATCGGAGCGGGATGATTATCAGCTCGATAGCCGCGCTTATGCATAGATTTACCCGAAGTATCCACACTCAATATACAGCGACCAGCACGCACAAACGCAACCAACGTTACATCGGGAGCTTCAAGATCGACTACGGGTCTCTGCCCAGCCTTTTCTACAAACCAAGATTGCAGTGCTTCGCGGATTCGCTTTGAAATTGTGTTGGCCGTCATAACGCCGTCGCCGCGGTCGCCAGGTACGCCTTCAATAACGAATGTCTTTTTTTCGTCAAACCAAATCCGCCAATTGATACGACGCGCTTGATCGTAAAGCATCCGTTCGTCTTTCGCCGAAAAGTCTTTAATGACGCGCAGCAAACGGGATGCAGAACGAAGCCTAAGATGGGCCTCATAAAAAACATTCTCGTCACATTTGAAGTGGACGGCTTTATACTTTTCCTCGATTGCAGTGGCCCCTAAAGCCTGGAGTTCCGCAGCCACCACGTCTTTCGTCTCTTCCGGGGTGATAGCGATCATATCAAATAGGGTCATGGGGCTAGCCTCTCGAAATCAAAAATCATTCTATGAAAGCTGGACGTTGGGCGCTCCTTATACAGACTTGTCCAAACTATAGTCAACAGATAACGAAAGGGACCGCCGGATTTTATGGAGGCAACCCTCGGGGTGACTCATGGAGCCTCAATATAACCAGCAAGCTCAAGAGCAGGCATAATTTAAGACTTTTTTGGGACACGCTATAAAACAAAAAAGGCAATGATATCATTGCCTTTTTGATCGATTGTGGACTCTTAATCCAACAACTCTGCATCTTCGTCAACGACCCCTCGGCCTGACTTCTCCAGTCTTTCTAGCTGTTCCTTATACTTTACACTGTGACGGCACCAGGGCCTTAACTCGAGACGACGCTTTGGAATGGGCTCACCAGTTCCTTCGCAATACCCAAACTCGCCTGTCTGAATTTTTTGAATTGCATGGTCGATTTCATTTAAAAGCTTACGGTCCCGATCTAACAGGCGAAACGTCAGATTTTGATCGACTGTGGCTGACGCCAAATCGACTTCATCGTACATTTCATCTTTATCCAAAGCGATGTTACCTGCATCCACAGCTGCTCTAGCCTTTTCAAGCAACGATGCGCGCTCCTTCTTAAGCGCGTCGAGAAACATGCGAAGCTCGTCCTCCGAGAAAATATCACTTTGGTGAATCTCTCGTTTCTCCTGCGCCGTGCTCGAGTCGTTTGACGCAGCTGGCTTATCCTTAAGTTTTAAAACCTCAGATGGAATTGGAAGGGGCTTAACTTGCTTGGCCACAGGAGTTAGCTTGGGTGCGTTAGCGGCCGATGGAGCCTGAATCACGCTTGATGTTTGCGCTGACGCTTTAACTGGCTTCGCCGGCGCGGTGCTCTTTTTTTGCGGAACAGGAGCCGTATTGGTCGTTTTTGGCTTTGCAACAGCCACAGGAGCTGGGGCTTTTTTGGCCGGCGTCACCTTTTTAGCAGGGGCTTGCTTAGCTGGGGGTGGTGGTTTCTTAGCGGGTGCAGATTTCTTAACAGGAGCCGTCTTCTTGGCCGGTGCTGGCTTTTTTGCAGCAGGTTTCGATTTCGGTGCAGGTTTCTTGACTTTAGCCTTGGCCATTGTTGCTTTCCTTGTCACTCAGTGATTAGACCCTAAACCGCAAAAATTACGGCTAAAAACCTTGAAAAATACTATATCCATGCAAATCGCGATTGGCAAGTAAACTGAGACCCAAAAATGCAACTAAGATATGGTCACATCATCATCAAACAAAGTCCGCTGCTGCACCGGAACTAACATCGACTTAAGTTCATTAAGAATATTCAAGGCTTGAAGAGGTGTTGTTTTGTGAATTTTAACGGTTTCCAATCTAGATAGGACGCGATTAAACACCTGCTCACCGGCCGAATGAACCCCAAGCGCATCGGATTCGTCGTCGTGGCCCAGGCCAAATAGTCCTTTTTGAACCTTAGATAATGCCTTGGCTGGTGAGGTGTCTTTTACTGATGCACCAGAACTAGCGTGGTCACGCAATGTTTCTTTACGTAAAGCAGGCAGATCACCTTGGCTCAAACGAGCATTTGCCAGGTCAATCACATGACTCGGCACCCCAGCTAACTTCGCAACTTCAATACCAAAGGAGCTTGTTGACGCCCCTGCAATCAGGCGATGAGAAAAAGCAATCCTGCCCTGTTTATCGATGACCTCAGTCTGAACCGGGACAACACACTTTCGCGTCTCCATCATCGACACAAGCTCGTGATAATGCGTTGCAAACAAAGTGAAACAACAGATGCGATCAGATAAATCCTCCATGATAGCCGCCGCAATGGCCAATCCGTCTGTTGTTGATGTGCCCCGCCCGACTTCATCCAAAATCACCAAACTCCTGGCACTTGCTTGCCGCAAAATTTCAGCGGCCTCACTCATTTCCACCATGAAAGTCGATTGACCCCGGCTGAGATCATCACTTGCTCCAACCCTGGTAAAAATACGATCAAACACAGGCATCTCGGCCTCAGATGCTGGAACCCAAGATCCCGCTTGGCATAAGATGGCCGCAATCGCTGTCTGACGCATGATGGTTGACTTCCCAGCCATATTTGGCCCCGTTATCAAAAGAAGCCTTTTCCCATCATTCATCAAAACATCATTAGGAACAAACTCATGACGACCAACGAACTTTTCAACTACTGGGTGCCGGCAGGACTTAAGCGTCAAACGACGAGGGTTTTCTGTCATAATAGGCTTTGCGTACCCCTCTTTGAGAGCAAGCCAAGCGAAACTTTGCAGCATATCTAGCTCACCAAGAGCCTTTGCAACCTGCATAAGACTTTCTCGATGCACCTTGAGCCTTTCTAAAAGCTCCTGATAAAGCCTCACCTCGCGCTGTACAGCCTGATCATTTGCACTGGCGAGCTCTTCGTCCAACTCCTTCAGATCAACCGTTGTATAGCGCTCGCCGTTAGTCATGGTCTGGCGTCGAATAAAGTAATCTGGCACTCGACCTACGTTTGACTTCGTCACCTCTAACAGTAAGCCAAAACTCTTATGTGACTTCACCTTTAAACTTGTGATTCCAGTTTTCTGGCGAAGACCTTCCTCGTAAGCCGCTACCTTTTCTTCGCCACTTACGGCCAACTGATTCTTCTCGTCAAGAAACGCGTCAAATCCAGAGCGAAAAACCCCTCTCCCGGTGCCTAATCCCTCTGGACTATCAACCATAACATCAGCAAGTATTGCCAATACCGTTCCGGCAGAAACTAAACCTTCAGCCAAAGACTTAAGAGAATCCGTCGTTTCATCAAACGATAAAAGCAACGGCGAAATCGCATTGGCTTTAGCCAGTGAATTTCTCACCATCGCCAACTCATGTGGACTGACAGATCCCGCAACAATGCGCGTCGTCAGTCGGGCCAGGTCTGGAGTGTTTTTCAATTCACCTCGAAGCTTATTGAAGTTTTCCTCTCCAGATTTAACAAATGCCTCGACGGCGTCGTGACGCTTGGTAATCGCCCCTTTGTGCACTAATGGATGAGCCAAAGCATATCGCAAAGCTCTTGATCCCATTGGCGACAATGTTCGATCAATAACTCGCGCCAGACTACCGTCGGTTTGTCGCCGACGGCTTGTCTCAAAAACTTCCAAATCGCGAAGTACAGTTTCAGATAAGGCCACCGACTCTGGCTCATTCAGAGGCATTATCCGCATAAACTGACCAATAGATGCCCCGAGTGATTGAATATAGCTAACAATCGCCGTGACGATCGCCTCGCCGCCAACCACCTGACCACATCCTTGACTTCGCAGATCACTTGCACCGAATACCTTGTCAAGAGTCTCTCTTTGTAGATCCTCATCTTTTAGAGGCGCTTCAGGCAATACATCAATGCGCAATTGATGCTCTCGCACCCAGGGTTCCAGGACTTTCTGCACCTGCGGGAGAGCATATCGCCTCACGAGCAATTCACTAGGTTTAAATTGCCGCACGTAACGAAGAAGTTCACCTCGACCCACCGATCCTAATCTAAACTCACCGGTAGAGACGTCGATAGCAGCCATCACCTCTTCACCGTGGCCCGGAACATCGGTCCATGCCAAAAGATAATTGGGATTCTCCTGTTCAAGTCCCTCAAGCTCATCAATGCTTCCTGGTGTGTAAACACGAGTAACGCCTCGTTTAACGAGCCCTTTCGCCTCTGCGGCGTCTTCGAGCTGCTCGCATATTGCGACTTTGTAGCCTAGCTTTATTAACCGTAACCAATAACCCTTCGCACTATGATGGGGAACACCACAAAACGGAATTTTAGCTCCATCACCCTTTTCGCGACTAGTCAGCACAACCTCAATCTTTGGCGCAACCTCTTCCGCATCACTACCGAAAATTTCAAAGAAATCACCCATACGAAAAAATAAAATTGCATCACCGACTGTTTCTTTGATGTCGAAGTATTGGCGAAGCATTGGTGTTAACTTAGTGCGATCGGTAGACATAGCGCCCCTCACTAACCTGTGGGTCTAAAAAGAACTTGAAGTGCGGAACACGGGTCACCATCTACTCTAAGACGACGATGCGAATACCAACCCAGCAACGGATTGGGCCCCAAGCTCTTCAAGCTGGTTAAAAACTGACCCCATAGTCAAACCCGTTGTTAGAACGTCGTCAACCACAAGAATTTGCTTGTAGCGAGAAATTAAAGCCTGGGAGCGACGCTTCTCATTAAAATAAAATATGTTTTTATTAAAAAAATCTGTTTTTAAAAATTTTCTATCAATTAAAGTGTTGCGACCAGCACGCTTCGACCGAAGGGGCCCCCCCGGTATCACAGACAGGACTGGATGGCCAAGGCTTCCAAACGACCAAGCTACAAGCTCCGCTAGATCGATGCGTCCGCGAATTCGTCCCCAAAAACTTGGGGGAGCGGGAATCACTAACCTTAAGTCTTCGTCCTTCTGATCCCTCTGCCACGCTGTCATGATATAGCGAACGACAAATCCAGCTGCGACAGCATCGTTTGTTACCTTTGCCCGAATGACCAGCGACCTGATCAGGCCCTCGTATTGGTACAGCATGCGAACGGGCCGACCACTCACTTCAACAGTGCGATCACGTTGTAACGAAGCGATCTCATGTTCACACCGAAGACAGATTGACGGCAGAGCCTTCGGAACTGGAGATACGCGTTGGCAAAAGGTACAAATCATAAGAATAAACCTAAACACAACTAGGCAAGGGCAGCCACTGACCCCTATAACTTTCCAGAGTTTTCTCATACAATAAAGACACGCCCGTCGCTTTAGAGTCACCAGCAAGACACATCGTTATCCACGGATGGAGAACCTTCTTTCGATGACCCGCAAACCATTTCCCCATGTACCACGTGAATCACGCAAGATATATCTATGGACAATAAGTTTAACTTTTCTATTAACGCTAGTTTTACAATTACGAGCCAGTCGTGAATTAGGTCTGTTCTTAAATAAGCAGGTCTTTTATCCCCTTGTCTTTTCAATCAAATCGAAATTAAAGACCGAGCACCTTGATCCTAGAATTAAAATATTTGCTTTCGACGACAGCACGGTGGCTTATCGAAAATCAACCGATATCTCATTATCAGAATGGGCTGACTTGATTATCGGTATTTCAAATAAAGAAAACGTCACTGTGCTGGTGGATAAACTATTCGATGCACATCCTCCCGCTGAGGAGGCGCAGACGTTCTCAACAAAAATGGCTTCCATTTCCTCGCGCAATATCGGTGCCATCGTGTTTGCACACACCGATAGAATCCGATTTCGAGAAGAGATTGACCGGGATGTTATAGGACGTCTCCAAAGCAAACTATTTAAACCGAACTCAACTGAAACACTTGTGACTCCTCAGGGATTCAACAATATGAATCTCTACGGCGCCCAACCTGATATCATAAAAAGCTTCGGAACATTTGGTATTGCAAATTATCTGGACGACGGACTAGTCGTACCGTTTGTTCAGCTAAAATCTGGCGGCTACGTACCACACGCGGCTCTCAGTATTTTCGGACAACTAGACGCCGCGGACGGAAGGCTAAGAGTACTGGACAAGACGCTTCCTACCAACCATCAGGGTAAGGTTTTAGTCAATTTTTTCGACCCGGCAGTATATCGAAAAGCTGCATTTTCAATGGTACCGGTCATAGCTAGAACGAAACTTGGGCAAGACATCTCGGTCGTCAACCCAGGAGATATCGTAGTCATACTACCTGCTATGTTCACAGGGCACACGGATTTTGTGGACTCACCATTTGGTCTGATTCCCGGTGGATTTCATATCGTCGCACTGATTCAAAGCGTCCTAAGAAATGATTGGATCACGATTGTCGATGATCCCGGATTTTTCATGCTCGTTACATATTTTATTGGCATCTTTATTGGACTTTATCTAACACCTCGCAACAGCATCGCTGGCATAGCTTTCGCAACGATCTTGTTTGGTTTCAGCAGTACAGCATTGTTTGTCTACGCTAATCTTGCGATTTCTTTTGTTCTACCGTCGACGTCTCTTGTAATTGGAGGTCTATGTGGATTGGCGCTAAATATCCATACATCCGCCCTTGAAGAGGCTAGAAAAAATCGGGAACTTGAGGTCGCAGCTCTTGTCCAAAAATCATTCTTTCCTCCAAACGAAACAATGACCTCTATCATAAGTTCCTGTCGATCGATTGGGAAATCTGAATCCGCTTCAGAATGTGGAGGCGATTGGTGGGGAAGTATTCGGAAGAATCGTTATACGTACTTTTTCATTGCAGATGCCGTGGGACATGGCGTACCAGCCGCTTTGTTGACCTCAATCGCTTACACAGTATCGCGCGCGCTCGAGCTCGAGATTGGTCGTGCCGTCGAGACACTACTACCTTCCGACATACTAAACACTCTGAATCGCGTATTAATTTCCGTTGGATCAACGTTGCGGCAGATGACTTTCTTTGTAGTTCGGATACACGATGAAACCGGAGAGTGTGTCTATGCCAACGCCGGTAATTCACCTGCATTTTGGATTCGGAAATCCAAGACAGGCATCAACGGCAGAACCGAGGTTCGACCGGTTCAACTAACAGCCACCGGGAACGTGCTTGGCGACTTCTTAGATAGCAACTACGAGAATCACTCAACTGTGCTAGAAAACGGCGATAAAATTTTCATGTATACCGATGGCATGTATGAAAATCGCACTTCCGACGAGAGCTCCCAACTAGGGAAGCCATGGCTTCGAGCAACGATTCAACGCCATGCCGGCAGACCACTTACAGACTTCACTGATGAGATCTGGCGCGCCTACAAAATGGCTATTGGCACAACTCCGCCGGACGATGACGCTAGCATTTTTGTTATTGAATTCGACAACAAATACTTAAAATCAACATCAAGTTGATTGACTCGCTGCACACTAGGGCCCAATTCAAAGCCATCAATCGTGATGGTAGGGGGTCCCTTTAATGATTGTTACGGCTCGATAAATCTGTTCCCAACACAGCAGCCATGCTAGATCACTCGGAATGGTCATGGGCGAAAGTGACCAAGTCACGCGCGCGGCTGCCCTCGTAGCATCATCAAAACCATAGGGAGGACCAATCAGAAACGTCAAAACTTTTATACTTGGATCGTCAATCCAACTTTGAAAATTCCGAGAAAAGCTCTGAGAATCAAGGCTTTGACCTCGTTCATCAAGTAAAACCAAAAACTCCCCCGGATTGGGAACGTACAACGAGTCTTTGAACTTTGACGGGTTACGTTTATCACGACTTGGATCAACTTTGATCTCGATATCCTCGGTGCGAAAGTATGCTCCAAGCCTCTTTCGGTACTCTGCAGCTACAGCGAGCAAAGATACTTGAGACAACTTACCACAACGAACGACCTGAACCTTCACTGTGTTAACCAATCACGCGCCATCAACTGGAATTTTTGGAGCCTTAGGCCATAAGGAATCCAGAGCATAATAATCCCTCGTATTTGCCAAAAACACGTGAACAATCAATGATCCGTAATCCATTAAAATCCAATTACCAACCTGCTTGCCCTCAACAGCATAGGGTTTTAGTCCGGCGACTTTCCGACAACGTTCATCAATCGCATCAGCGATTGCCATCGATTGTCTCTCGTTATCAGCAGAGCAAATCAAAACAGAATCACAGAGATCCGTCAGGCCTCTTACGTCAAGTAAAGAGATCCGTGATGCTTTCTTATCTACAGCAGCAGAGGCTGCGATTTGTCCGAGTTCAATGTAACTAGTCATAAGTCCTCTAAAATTAATTCTGGTACAAACCAAGGTCGGAAATGTATTCCACGATAGCTGGGGCCACCAATGGCTCAATATCTTTTAAGTTACCTGCAGCAAGTCTACGAATAGACGATGACGACACTGCTAAGGGCTTTCGCTTCATTATATAAATCGAACCACCACCATCCAAATCTACACGCAGCTGCTCCGTATCAACTGTAGTGCTAAACCCAAGAGACGAGGCAACATTTGTCGCCATATCCAACAACTGATATGCTTCAAGATCGTCTCGAGGGAGCACAACGAGGCCAGCTAATTCTAATATACGAACTGGATTCTTCCATCTTAAAAAAGCCTGTAGTTGATCCGCTCCAATCATCCAAGCAAGCTTTGATCCAGGATTTTCGTGTGCAAATCGCTCTAGAGTCAGAAACGTGTAGTTTGGGCAGGGCAACTCCTCTTCAATTGATGAAACATCAACACCTGGCCACTCATCAAAAGCAACAACAACCATTGCCACGCGATCCACAAATGGAGTATCGACTTGCTTGGCTTCATCCGCGGTTTTTGGCAACTGGAAACCCGGCACAAGGATAATCTTCGCATCGGGGAAAGCTTCCCGAGCGATTTCCACAGATTCCATGTGACCCTTGTGAACAGGATCGAATGCACCACCAAAATAAATAATATTTGGACTATGCGTCATCTGATTTAACCCAACTTTTTAAATGCGCGACCATCTGCGATCGCTTTGGAGAAATCAAGCATCCCGTGATTTTTGAGTCCCAGTGCTTCTGCAGACATCAACCCCTTAATCACGGGTAAACGCGCAGAAAGTTCAAAGGCAAAGATTTTCCGCTCGTGAATCACGAGATCATATAAATTCTCTTTAAGCTCAAGTAGACCCACCCGCGTTGCTGCTGAAATTACAAAAACCTTCAACCCTGTCTGCTCCAGAGCATCTTTGAGTGCAAGTAACGTTTGTTGGCCTTCTTCTTCCCCGTCAGCAAGATCACACTTATTCAGAACAATGATCGCCTTGCGACTAGCCAATTTGTCATCATAAGCCTTTAGTTCGGTGCGTAACAGATTAAATGTATCGACGGGAGACACGCCATCGATTGGAAACGCGTCGAGCACGTAGGCAATCACTTTAGTGCGTTCTAGATGTCTTAAAAACTCATGTCCTAAGCCCTTGCCAGCACTTGCGCCTTCAATCAATCCAGGAATATCGGCCATTACAAATGACTGCAAATTAAACTCACCGCGCTCAACCAATTCGACAACCCCCAATTGGGGCTCTAAGGTCGTAAACGGATAGTCTGCAATCTTCGGTTTAGCTGCAGATAGAACACTAAGAAGGGTCGACTTTCCCGCGTTCGGCAATCCAGCAAGACCAACATCAGCTAAAAGTTTTAGCTCTAACCTGAGAGTCATCTCAATCCCTGGCTGCCCAGCTACATACTCCTCAGGGGCCTGATGCGTAGACGATACAAAACGCAGATTTCCAAAACCACGTCTCCCACCTTCGGCGACGATCTCCCGTTGTCCAGGGACCAATATTTCACAAATCAGACGCCCTGATGCCGCGTCGTAGACTTCCGTTCCGAGTGGAACAGGAATCTCCACATCTATTCCTGATCGCCCAGTCTTTCCACTGGTTCCACCCTTGGCGCCGTTTTCAGCTACAAAACGACTACGATACCTCACTGAACTCAGGGTATTCAGTTGGGGGGCCGCGATGAACACAACATCCCCACCATGCCCACCGTCACCGCCATCAGGTCCTAGTCGTGGCTTATTACTAGCTGTTTTAAAGCTAACAAGCCCATTTCCTCCTTGACCTGAGGCAACAAAAATTTCAGTTGAATCGATAAACTTCACGGACGCACTGCCTACCCAATGTCTAAGACCTGGAACACTCCAAAATAGAATGATCCATCATGTGACCAACGGCATCCACCTCTGGCCAAAGCCTGAGATAACCCGAGGTTCTAACCACGGTTCCGACCCGCACAGGCTTTACCCCATATTAAGAATTCTTCAAAGGAGTTTTTCGACAAAAACCACGTTTGGACAATAAAAAACGCCCCAAGCTTGCAGTAGAAGCTTAAGGCGTATTTGTTTCCTAACGTTGGCGAATCAGCCCTCAGCGACGACTGAAACTTTTTGACGGTCTTTGCCTTTGCGCTCAAACCTGACAACACCGTCTGTTAATGCAAACAGGGTAAAGTCACTTCCGCGACCAACATTGCTGCCAGCGTGGAATGTGCTACCCACCTGACGAACAATAATGTTACCCGCCACCACTTTTTGACCGCCAAATACCTTCACTCCACGATACTGTGGGTTGGAATCGCGACCGTTCTTAGAACTACCACCAGCTTTTTTGGTTGCCATTGTCTACTCCTTAAAACTCAGACCGAGATCTTGCCGATCTGGAGTGTCGTTAGCGCTTGTCTGTGACCGCGCGTACGCTTGTAATTTTTGCGACGCTTATACTTCAATATCGTAACCTTCTCACCAGCAAGATGCTCTTTTACGGTTGCTGCTACTTTGGCACCCTTGACAACTGGTGCCCCAACGACGACCTTTGCTCCACCAACCATCAAAACTTCATCAAAGGTAACGGTCTCACCCGCGTTGGCGGCCAAGCGATTGACGGTGATCACATCGCCTTCTTTAACTGTCCATTGGCGACCGCTGGTCTTTATTACTGCGTACATGATATTCTCCTAAAACGCCCACTCTAAAAAACACTTGAGGGTATTGAGTTTCACTGCCCATGACCCGCAAGAGAGGGGGCAATATGGTTCAAATCGATGCCTACTGTCAAGGCCAAAGTCGGACGTCTTAGGCAAAGTTTTCATCGTTCAACCCCAGGGTATGCTAATGAAGCTGAGAAAATCTAACAAATCTGCCATGATCGGTTAAGACACTCACGCATCCTCCTCACTGTAAAAGGACTTTAACATGAAAGATCCTAGAGACTTAGCGCCTGACACGAAGGTTATACACGCCCGCCGCCAAACCCTTCCCGAAGGTAATATTCCACTTGTAAGCCCCATATATCAGAGCGTCAAGTTCAAGCCTTCGTCCATACATCAGGCTCAAGAAATCATGCGTCAACGCAACCAGGGTTACCTGTACTCGCGTCTCAGTAATCCCACAGTCCGCGAGTTAGAGGTCCTGTTGGCGGACCTTCAAGGACGCGACGACGCCTTAGCAACCGCAAGTGGGGTGGCTGCGATTACAGCTGTCGCCATGACCTTTCTGAATGCTGGCGACCGCGCAGTGGTTTTCACAGAGAGTTACAAACCCACAAGATTTTTACTACAAGGGATACTTGCCCGATTTGGCGTGGAGACGATCCGTATCAACCGAGATGACTACTCAAAGTTGGAGGAGCTTTGCAATGAGGCTAAGCCACCTAAACTGGTCTTCTTTGAAAGTCCGACCAACCCTACCCTACGCCTCCATGACCTTGAGCGCATCATCAGATGTGCGCAGTCTTGTGGTTGCTTGACTGTTCTAGATAACACGTTTGCGGGTTTCACAGCACATGGTGAGTTTGAGATTGATATATTTATACACAGCCTGACAAAACAAGCCAACGGCCATAGTGATGCGATGGGAGGCGCCATTATTGCAAGAGGAGAGCTTGTCGATAAAGTTTTCCCCATTGCCGTGACGCTCGGGGCTTGTTTGGATCCAAATAGTGCCTGGCTTACGTTGCGCGGCATGAAAACCTTCACCCTGCGCACACAAAAGGCTGCAGAAAATGCGCTAGATCTTGCAAAATGGCTGCAACAAAAACCCTGGGTCACGAATCTACAATATCCAGCACTACCAAACCATAGAGACCACGAACTATGGAAGAAGCAAAATCGAGGCGACGGCGGCGCTGTGATCACATTTGATCTGAAATGCACAAATAGGCAATTAGAAATGTTCTTTAATCATTTGAAGATATTCACGCTAACGCCGAGTCTTGGTTGCGTTGAATCCCTTGCTGTCCCTTGTCTTATGTTCTACGGTGACGATTTGCCAAACGACGAAGCGCTAAAGGCTGGAATTAGTCCAACAACGGTCCGACTTGCCATTGGGATTGAATCAGTCAATGACTTGAAGAGAGACCTTCAGCAAGCTGCTATTCAAAGTTTAACGTGAGGAGTTACGCCGAGTCATGACGATTATAGAAACCCGCTACGGTAATCTTCATTACAATATCCAGGGAACTGGCGAACCCGTCGTCCTTATTAGAGGCCTGGGCCGCTGGTCAGCCCACTGGTGCGGCTGGGATCAACTCCTCTCAAAACACATGACCGTCATTACATTCGATAGTAGGGGTCTTGGACAAACAACCATTCCCATTCGCCCCTGGAACACTGTCAGAGACTTAGGGGATGATATCTCTGCCATTTTGAAGCAAGAACAAATCGAAAGAGCCCACCTTGTCGGTACCAGTTTAGGCGGACAAATCGCACTCGAGTTTGCAATTACCTATCCTGACATGACCAAGTCAATTACACCCATAGCAGCATCTGTTGGTCGAAGTGGCCATTCAAGAATCAGCAGCGCTGCAATAAGACTACTTCTCACGTCCGCCCATAAGCCGCACAAGTTTTATCCTGAACTTGCTCGACTACTAACGTCGCCTCACTCCCCCGAAAAGGTTCGCCAGGAGCTAGCCACTGAATGGATGACTATCGACAAAGCCTACGCCCAACCCCAAATTGCTGTCATCAATCAGCTAGTGGCAGCATTAAGATTTCGCCATTGGGAACGTCTTAACACCATTCGCTGCCCAGTTCACATTATTGCAGGAAATGATGATCTGTTTGTACCAAGAGGCAACAGCCTTTATCTTCATCAAAAGATCCCAGAAAGTCTGCTGTCACTAGTCGACAAAGCAGGCCACGAGCCGCACGTTGATCAGCCATCCGTTATGACTCAGCTTGTTACTGACTTTATCTCTGAACATAGCTAGAGCCATCAAGGGCCAGCCCGTAGTAAAGTCAATACAGCCACTTTTATGCCCGCATCCCAGGCAGGACGTAGCTTGACGGCTTTAATCAAAACTTAGCCATCTGCCCCATAGCTTCACGTAAGTAAGGACTGACCGCATCGGGACCCTTACGAAGCACATACTGCCCATCACGCAGCTCAAACTTCATGGAGTTATAAGATTCCGTTCCAAACATCGTCACGTGATCTTGGCTAATCACGCTGCACTGGTCCCACCCACAAGATATCGCAAATTTTCTACTAGGCTCATACAAAGACGCTCCGGTGGTCACTTGCGAGGCATTTTCAATCCCCAACTGCTCCAGTAGCGAATAAACAAGATCTGAATGGGACGTCATGTGATCATATGCTCGGGCAGAAGGATTTCTATTGAGACCCTTAATAATAAGCGGAACCTTAACCTGCTCGTCAGTGAAGGCACTGCAATGACCTCTAAATCCATGCTCTAAGAACTCCTCACCATGGTCACTGGTTAAAACAACTATCGAATTAGACTTCTTGGCCAAAGTATCCAACGCCAACTTCAGGTTCATGTCGATCTGATACAAACTGTTCTTATAGCGATTTCTCAATGCATCGACTTCAGAATGTGGATTGTAAGCCACAAAATACTCCGCCTCATCAGGCATAAATTTTCGGGCAAGATTTCGATCGTATGAATATGGACCGTGACTTCCATCCAGGAAAAGAAAAGCCATCTTAGGACGCTCCGATGGCTTTTTTAGAAATCGTATAAAGCTATTCACGGATGCGAGATCCCTTTCCATGGGCCCACCACCTGGGGGACGATCATGGATTTGAGAATCAGGAATATTTATAAACACAGTCTCCCGAAACTCCGGGTGATGTAGGTTCGAACTCGAAAAAACCTGCACATCATAGCTATGATGCTGCAGAGCATCCATCATCACAGGACTTCGATGATTGGCAAGGACCGACTTCCAATAGGATGCGGGAATACCGTAAAACAACGAAAAAATCCCATGTCTTGTTTGGTTGCCGCCACTGTAGTGGGAACGAAAGACTTCAGCTGTTTTAGCAAACTTCATAAAATTCGGCATAACATCATGATTCAGCATGTCGTAGCGCCAGGAGTCCAAAACCACGATGAAAATATCTTTTGGCTTTTTAAGCTCAGAAATATTCAATTCATCGACATTGTAAGAAAACTCAGCCCGTCGAGCTTGGAGCGCCTCGTCCGGCTGGGCCTGAGCCGTCATTAAGCCATCGGTATAACTACGCACTTCAACTGGCAGATAAAGTGGGACACGTAAAGAAAGTTCTTTGATTGAAGAATTTTTCACTGTGTCGGCATAAATATATATAATGCTTTGAATCAAAAATGCGCCAAACCAAACCGCAGATAAAACTGAATACCCATTAAACAATTTCTGCTTAAATTTGGGGGGAAATCCTCGGCTCATCTGCCTATGCAATTTCAGAAAGCCAACCTGAATACAGATCACTAAGCCACACAACAGCGCAAAACCTAGATAGAATTCCGACGTGAGGTTCAAACTCGCCAGGCCGGACGGCGAAGTTACAATCGCCCAAACCGCACCGTTGAGATGAAACTTCATCTGATTATAAATACTCCAATCCGCTATTAGCAATAAAGACAGGAGCACCATACTCATGACGGCTATTGTTTTCCCTAAACGTTGATTCACAACTAAAATCAACTGGTTTACGCCGGCGACCAACCAAACGACGACCCCAAGGACAGACGCATAAGCAAATACAAGGAATACAACTTCGATTCCAGCGAGTTTACTAAACGAATACCACCAATAACCCAGTGATAGAAACTGCAACCAAAGCCAATTAAGTGCGAAAAATAGTGTCAGATCGCCGTGACGTCTTAAAAAACGTCCAAGGATTGCGATCAATGACTTTACCCGACTAGCCATCCTACAACTCCGCCTCTACGATCCACATAAATCGTTTGTGGTGTTCTATGGTCGTTCAGCCCCATTTCATGACCCGCTCACTCATGCAAGACCGGAGCCAACAACTTAAGGCCTGGAGCCAAAGGCAGAAAAACGTTGAGCATTATGCTGTAATCACTGATAAAATGACTTGTCTATGCCGAAAGAGCGCAAAGCGATCACCCCGCAAGAGGTGTCGCCAAGTCGACACAGTCGCAGACAAAAAAGACAACACCGCCACACCAATACGGTCGGTAAAATCCTATTTGCCGGTCTTTTAGGATCAACCGCGGGACCCAATGTGTGACAACTCGGGGTTCATCCCCCGAAATGTACTCTGACCGCTTAGCCGGTCTAGGCGAACTTAGTTGTGCAGTCATAAACTGCTGTTCAGCGTCTGCAATCAGCGCCGCTGATATCATCACGATCAGTCCGTCATGCTGACACTGGACTGTTGGTGACGGGGAGTGATTATGTCCTGTCGCATGCAGTGGGGGCTGGGAGGAAACACGAGGCCGTCACCAATAGACTCTCGCCAATGTCTCCCCCCAAGTCTTATAAGTAGCAATTACTTGCAAGGGGAATTCGGTGTAAACTGCCATTCAACACGAAGCGAAGCATGAACCTCCATGGCATCAGGAATTACTGGTGACGCATAGCCGGGTGACGATCGCTCGCCGTAGGACTTCACAGCGTAACTAAACTCCGGAGGGGCAATACTCACCAATCTCGGATCAACAAAGTCACAGCGTGAATTCAACCCATTAAACTGCTCTTTCGCATCGTTGAACGCAAAAGTCTGCGCTTCGTTACGAAGTCGCAACGCGGTATCGGTGAACAATGAAAACACAGGCCGACTAACTTCAGCGTAGGTCTGCTGACTTGCCTCCGGATTAACCTCAGCAACCTGATTTAGCTCCGAAAATACTGCATCCTGGAGGGATGCAAGCTCAGTGATGTCGACCATGTCTAAGGTCAATGTATTTTCCGAGCGCCACTTTAGCGCGCAAAGAACTTTCGCTGTATCGTCAACCATAATCGTTTCAGTTTGACGATAGTTTGCACCACCTGAAGCTGTAAGTTTATCGCGATCATTGGTTTTGAATCCCTTCAAAATATCGACGAGGCGGGTCGCTAATTTTGCATTCGCAGCTTGAGCGTCTTGTGAGGTTTCATAGCAGATCGATGAAACTTTTATACTTAATGATACATAGTCAGGTGCAGCCGTCGACATGCCTTTGCCAAACACCACAATAGAGCCATGGTCGTCGGCATAAATAGTGTGCGCCATCAGTGATGCAAAGATAGTAACCAAAAATTTTCTAAAATCCATACACGTTCTCCTTAAATTTTAAATGACAAATCATGACCCCACGATGAGGATCCAGCAACGAAGCACAAAACATGCCAATCATCAAAAAACCCAAGTTAACGCCAGCCAGATCCTACTCAATTCATCTCGCAAACTAAAAAGAATAAAAATTTTATTTGTCCTGCACAGTGCTCTTTAGCCACAAAGTGCTCGAAATTTTAACCATGGTAGCAACAATCACTAATGACAGGCCTAACGGTCAGACCATGACGAAATCGCTAAAACAACTGCCATCCCTTTCGAAAGTGAGCTAAAACTGGCAAGACTTCGCTTCGTTCAAGCTGTTCTTGATCATGATAGCGTGCGACAAGATGCAACCGGTCAAGTGGATTCTGCCGTTGATGCTATATCTGGCATTGCCAGAGCTAAGGGTGAGTTGGTGACGAAAATACTGTTTGAGACCTTAAAACCAGAGCAGCGAAAACCAGCCCTAGCCTGTATGGTCGCCCTCAAGCTTCTTCACAAAGGTCTCGAGCACGATGAGCAGTTTATCGACTAACTCTTTCCAAGTCGAATAGGCTTGGAATCGACAAGGCATCCGGAGATGGATCGACCGCAAAACCCCTGGGTCACGCAATCAGCTGGACCCAGGGGCCAGTCTTTTGAATGTGATCCCCTCATTTTTACTAATGATTATAAATACTTGATAAAATTTCCATAAAATCATTGAAATACCTTGGCTTCTATTATAGAAACCACCTTCTACTGAAGAGGAGCCTTCCGATGACCCTGCGACTTCATGATGTTGAAGTGCCCGTCACAGATATCTCAGCTAACGCACATCTCAATCGCCAGATTGCTGCTATGCTTGAGATTCCCGAGGACACAATTCGCCGTGTGCAGATTAATAAGAAATCTCTTGATGCTAGACGCAAAGCTAGAATCGTCTACCATTATCAGGTCGACGTAGACGTTGATGATGAACAATCTGTCTATCGCACAAAATCCTCTATAGCATCGATCACTGAGCCAGCGCCGCCATCAGATCCTCTTGACGGCTTAGAGATGGAAGGACTCCAGTTTCGCCATAAGCCGGTCATCATCGGCTCTGGTCCCAGCGGAATTTTTACTGCGTTAACCCTTGCCCGAGCGGGTCAACCTGCCATCGTTATTGAGCGCGGAGAACCGGTCGAAAAGCGTATAAAAACCACAAACAAACTTCGAAGTCGCGGAATATTCACCCCCGAAAGTAACTACTGCTTCGGAGAGGGAGGAGCCGGAACCTTCTCCGATGGAAAGCTGACCTGTGGACGCAATCATCCACTGATTAAACACGTCTTTGATCAGTTCGTTGAGCACGGAGCCCCCGGCGAAATTTTATATGATGCCAAGCCACATATCGGTACAGACTATCTGGTTCGAATCGCTAAGAAAATGCGGCTCCATCTTGAAAGCACTGGTGGCGAGTTTAAGTTTGGAAGACGATTTGTTGAGTTTAAAGACGGCGGGGAACACGCGCGGTACATAGTTGTTTTAGACGATGGTCAAGAAATCCCAACGGATCATTTAATCATAGCCATTGGACATTCAGCGCGCGAGACCTACGAGATGCTTTTAGCCAAGGGCCTTGCCATCGTGCCAAAGCCTTTTGCGATGGGAGCTCGCTTCGAACACCCCCAGGATGTGGTCAACACCATTCAATTTGGCCGTTGTAAAATTCCGTCGGCTGCCGAATACAAGCTAGCCGCGCAATCAGGACAAAGGGGTATTTGGACGTTTTGTATGTGCCCCGGTGGCCACTTAATGCCAACCAATGCGCAGGAAGGTCACCTTGCTATCAATGGGATGAGCTACCATGCAAGAAATAGCGGGTATGCCAATGCTGCCGTCGTTGTAAACGTATTGAGAGAAGACTTCTACAGGGGACATCCATTGGATGGAGTCCGCTTTCAGGAACAATTAGAAAAAGCGTCTTTTACTGCTGGCGGTGGTAGTTATTATTCACCTGCCCAAAAACTAAAGGATTTTCTCGCGGGTCGAGAAACCAAAGGCGAGATTAAAAGCACGTATAAGCCAGGCGTAAATAACGCCCGGTTGGACAAGCTACTTCCGAACTTCATCGTTGAGGCCCTTCGCGCTGGAGTCAAAGAGTATGACAAAAAAATGCGCGGATTCATCTGCGAAGAAGGAGCCGTCGTTGGAATTGAGAGCAAAACTTCGTCGCCAATTTCCATGATGCGAGGAAAAGACCTTCAATCTATCAGTCACCCTGGAATCTTCCCTTGCGGAGAAGGTGCTGGTTTTGCAGGCGGCATCGTATCGGCAGCCCTCGACGGCGTAAAAACAGGCAGAGCAGTACTAGAAAGTGTACTTGCCGCCAAATCAATTGGCTATCTGGTTCACTAATATATCTACCCAATTAATCGATTTGATCCATCCGACATTGCGCCAAGGAGGAGTCGAGGTCACTTCAACCATCATTTTGTTCATGGTCAGAATGATTGATTTGAAGTAGCCTCTCGATAGTCGATATTTGATTTCAAAACTTCAACGTTCACATTACGGCAAGATCATATTGCACTAGTGAATCCACGCACATCATCGGCAGTCGGTGAGACAATCTGGAAGACGTGACATGAAAGCTAACAAAAGACCTTCTCAATCAATCCGCACGAGTCCTTTCGATAAATACTTTTACTATAGTCACTCCGTTCAAAGCCCGGAGCACGATGCTCAGCTGATCTGGAAGATGATGAAAAAATCTTGGAAAGGGCCTCTGCCAAAAGCTCCCACCTTACAAGAAGACTTCTGTGGAACAGCCGCCCTTTGTTATGAGTGGGCACTATTAGGTAGCCAACACGCAGCCGCAGGGGTCGACATCGATGCGACAGCACTACAGTGGGGGGCAAAAAATCTTGCAAATGACTTGCCCTTATCCGTAGTAAAAAGAGTCCATCTCATTCATGGTGATGTCATGGAAAATCACAGTCTGCGCCCTGATGTGATCTGCGCACTCAATTTTTCTTATTTCTTCATGAAAGAACGAGACCAGTTAAAGCGTTACTTCCAGTCATGTAAAAAGTCTCTGACACGTCACGGCATCCTTGTATTAGATGCGTTTGGAGGGCCAGACTACGAAGGACCTCACCGAGAACGTCGCAGAAACTCACAGTTAAAATTTAACTACTGGTGGAATGTGGAAAAATTTGATGCCGTCAATCACAGCATCTCGTGCCATATTGACTACCAAAGAGATGGGGAAAGAACACGTCAAAAGGTTTTCAGTTACGACTGGCGGCTTTGGAGCATACCCGAGCTGACTGATTTATTAAAAGAATCAGGCTTTACTAGCATCACATACTGGGCGGAAGGTCTTGACAAGCAAGGTCGTGGAAACGGCACGTTTCGACCTATTAAAAGCGAGATAGGCTGCACAACCTGGGTTATATACATTGTCGCCTGCTAGTCACAGAGGATGATTTGCCTAGCAAAGTCGCCTTTTGCCTAGTTCTAGTGAAGTTTAATCGCCTAAGTCACTGAATTCAATCAACCAAAGTTATGGCATGGATCATGCTTTACCTGAAAGAGGACCTCAGAACATGGTCCCAAGGAACTTTGGAGAAAAACTTTAGTGAAACCCTTGCTAGGACAGCTACAAAACAACCAAGGACTCGACGAGTTACTCAACTCCTCGAAACCTACAGGGGGTAATTTTGGCCGACCTTCTAGCAGACCAAAGGCGCCGGATGTTTCGCGTGGAGACGAGTCTTCTTTTTCCGAGATGTTACTTGCGACACTCAAAAAACCACAACAGCAACCTCAAACAAAAAAATCACCGCCTGACGTCAACGCTCCCGCGCAAGCACCAGTCACCACATCGGGTATCGACGCAAAACGAGCGTTTTCAGAAAAAATTGCCAAATTAAACAAAGAATCTGATGCGTCCAAGCAGACCTCAGATTATGAAAAACTTTCCAAGAACTCAGAAGACCGTTACGAAGCAAAACAACAGACTAATCACTCCGAAGTAATCGTCAAATCAACCCGCAAAACGCCCGATGTTCCGGAACAGGCTGGGCAACAAACATCTGGTTCGGGCGAAACACAAGGCAACCAAAGCAGCAGCCAGTTATTATCCCGGAATCAGAGCATGGCCTCAAAAAAACTTAGGGAGCCCCAAACCCCTGGGCTTGAAGGTGCAGCTAGTCCTACAGTAAATCAAACCGCTGACCAAAGCCCAGTAGTCCCAAGTCAGCCGGGAGGTCTATCTCCAGAGCAGCTGAATCTTCTCACAATGCAAGCCACCATGCCGGATAACACTTCAGCATTACCGTCAAGCCAGGCAATAGACGCGATCACAGCTCTGTCACCTCTCAAAACGATCATGAGCGGCAAGATGGCGTCCGATGCACTCATCAATCGCAATCCAGTCCTTGCGTTTGTAACTGGTCGTTTGGAAAAACTTGATCCGGAAACGATTCCTTCGCTAATCGCTGAGAGTCCGCTCATCAAGCAAGCTTTAGCTTCTGGTGATATAGCAGACTTTATGAACAAACCGATGACAATCGGTGACCTCTCAAATCTGATCGAACTCGATCAAAGCCTTATCAACAAAGCCTCACAAGCCGGTCTTGATCCTAGCAAATTAGTGACTCCCAAGGAATTTCTGCAGGCCTTGGGTCTCGACTCTAGTCGCATAGCAAGTGAACTAACTATATTGAAGCAACGTTTACCACTTGATGGCGTAGCTCCCTACATCCAAAGAGCCAAAGCTCTGGCCGCTAGCGTTGGAGCTTCCGCTATGCAAGCGTCAGCACCCTTGCATAAGAACAAGGCCAACAAAGACGCCGCAACACAGATCATGCCGAGCCAAAACACCAAAGATCTCCCTACTGTTGAGAAACCGGGCCTCGGCGACCAAAATCCACAAGTGCCAGTCGCCGCCAATACGCCTAAATTAGGTGCTCAAGCAAAACTGGTGACGCCAGGCATGCCCATAACGCCAGACAAGGCTCTGTCGCAGCACGCAAACGTTGGCCTTGACCCACTAAATGACCGTCTATCTTCTATCAGTAAACCTTCTACCCCAACACTCGCTGAGAGCAAGGCCGAGTCCACGGCCATATTAGACCCGACTGAAGCGCTGATTGCTCAGGCCATCTACGCTGGGGTGCCAGTTGTCAGCTCCGAACCCATGTCCTCAAATTTAGCAAAACCAAATGCGCCAGGATTAAGTGATACCTCTATAACAGCTCGCAACGTGAACTCTACAGGTATCGTGACCGAGCTCAATCCTCAAGACATAACAGGGCAGAACTTTGTAAGTGATCCCTATCTTGAAATCGGTCGTCAGATGGACGTCACACAAACCACAAAATTTGAATTCGGCGGAGACGGTTTTAGCGCAAGGTCCATTGAAGAAAATCTACTCTCTCGCGGCTACGACCCACAGCCAAACCAACACCTACCGCAACAAGACGCAAAAATTCAAGATTTGAGAGGAATCGAGCGGGTATTAGAGGAACTTCCACAGAAATTTATACCTGAATTTAAGCCAGAAAATGAGTTTGGGCTAACCTCAACAAGCGACATCCCACAGATGCTAACTGGAAGTCTACCAGACCTAGTGACTTCGTCTGCGGAGTTTAGCCAAGAAGAGGGTTTTAGCGATGGTGGGTCTCAATCGAGAGATCAAGGTTTTGATCTAACATCCAATCTCATAACCTCCAAAACAGAGACGGGAAAAATTACCGAGACGTTCACTGAAAAAGTAGCTGAAGCTCCTAAAGCGCCTGTCAAAGACTCGATAGCCTCAAAAATCTTCGGGCAAGCACAAATGATGTTTAAAAATGGTGGCGGATCGATGCGACTCGACATGGAAGCCCCTGGAATTGGCAAGGTTGATGTCGCTATTAATCTAATTAACAATCAACTTGATGTACGTATCATTACGTCATCTGAGCAAGCTCGTGATATGATCTCTAAGGAGGTATTTGGTCTTCGAGAGGGATTGAACCAGCAGGGTATCAGCCTTAGAGGTCTTGAGGTCGGAAAGGCTGGCGAGAATACGCCGCGCCAATTCGCAGGACAAGGCCAGCAGTTTGGTCAAGGTGCACAGCAGCAGAGGTCAACGTACAATGACATGCGCGATTATGCGCAGTCCTTCAGGAATTCAACGCCTAGCGTTAGTCCTCGATCGATAAGTCCGGCAACTACGACATTATCGCGATGGTCGAACCCGACAAACCTATCAAGCGGACGACTTGAAGTACGCGTCTGATCAACACCTCCGTCATTTGATGCTGATCGATCAGCAAAAGGGGGCAGTCCATGAGCGTAAGTGCAAAAATTCAATCACAATTGGGTCCCATCACTACACCCAACACAATGGAATTCAGCCAAGTCGGCATCAATGAAACGCCGAAGGCTCAGGATCGCGATGCCGAGCAGCAGCTTGAGTTTCATAAACTTCTTCAAAACTCGAACTCTGATATGGCTCGCGAACGATCTGCCAAAAAAACCGGCGATTTAAGTGCTGCAAAAACCGATGAAGAGTTCCGCAAAATGCTTTCCGAAAAAGCAAATCCAAAGCGAACGCCGAAGAACGCTCTGGGTAAAGATGACTTCATGAAGCTTTTCATTGCTCAACTCCAGTCCCAGGATCCGTTAAACCCTCAAGACTCTGCTCAAATGGCATCACAGATGGCTCAGTTTAATGGTCTCGAGCAAATGATGAACGTCAATAAGACTCTTGAGACAATGCTTCAGAGTCAAACAAACGACCGAACGATATCAATGGTGAACTATGTTGGAAAAGAGGTTGATGTTGGAACAGGAATGCTAAAGTGGGATAAAAATAAAATGACAAAGTCCACGTTCGAAGTCGAACAGCCTCTTTCGAATGCATTTATCGAAGTAAGAGACGGTTCTGGACAGGTCATTGGCAGTAAAGAACTCGGCAATCTTATGCCAGGAGAGCACAATTTGAAGTGGGATGGCACCCTAAAAAGCGGCCAAGTCGCTACTCCAGGCTTGTATCACTTTTCGGTTGTAGGCAAGTCGGCAGATGGTCAAGACGTTCCGATATCCATAAAAAGCAAAGTCAAGATAACGGGTGTCGACTTACAAGCACCCGGTGGTGCATTCTTCACAGAGCTTGGTAAACTTGCCGTCAAAGATATCGCTAGCGTTGGTATTCAAGGCTTTGACGAAAACAAGGTCATGGCACCGTCCGCACCTCCCCCAAGCCCTTCACAAGGTGCGCCTAACTCAAGCACATCTGAGCAACCATCTAGTGATAAAAATCCGCAAGCAGCTATTTTGGGACAGCCCGCGCAGTCACAAATTGAGAAAAATTCCGTTACCGGAGACGCATCATCCGAGCCTTTAGGCTGGGACAATAGCAACGACCCCGTTCTAGGCAAACCTAAAGAAACACTAGGCTCCGCAAACGGAGATAGCGAAGCACCACCTCCAAACATTTCTGAGATGAATATCCCAGTGACATTTGCCGGTCGATAAATGATTTATAAAGCCCAATCAATGTGGAGAACATCTGCTTTAGCTGCGTTAACGGTGTGGAGTTTGACATCATCTTTGTCAGCTGAAACCCTAACGGGTGAAATATTCACTTCAGGCAATCCAGCCAATCGAAAAACAGAAATCAAGCCGAGTGCCTCTAGTGAATCAATTACCATCTGCCCAAGAAATCGTGAGTTTCAGATCCGGCAACTCGCTGGGACAATTACCTCAGTAACAGGAACCACTGTAGATACAAAGAGTCCTGCCAAAAGCTGTTTTGACGTCACCGATTTCGAAATCCTCGAGATCGCGCGCGGACGTCCAGCAATTGTTGGAGTGCTTAAAATGATTGCAAAAAATGAATTTGCGATAGTCAACAAAAGCGGTAAAAGTTGGCGACTAGCTAAACTTCCTCCAGGCCTAAAAACGGAGGTGAATCACGTGTTGGTCATGGACCTTGTTTCTAGTACTTCATTCTTATCAGAACCAACGTGGCTTGTTGCACGCGCCTTTCGCATGCCAACTCCATGACTCGTAATGAACCAACTTACTCTGCGCTTACTTCAAAACTGTTCTCAAACAAAGCAGCTGCACTAAGCTCACCCTGCCGAAAGTTAATCGTCAAGCCCCACCGATCTACAATCTCCTGAAACCAATCACGCTCCTCTTCAAGGATCCAATCACGAATATCTTCCCTAACCCGAACGTGCAGTAGAGTTCTTCCTGTCTGATTATGGATTCTAACAATCTCACGCAACAAGTCGTGCGACTCAGTAACTACGCTTTTGACCTTGCCCCTACCATCACACAGAGGACAATCATCCATCAGTAGCTGCTCGAGGGATTCACTCGTACGCTTGCGCGTCATCTGCACTAATCCAAACTCGCTGATACGCAAAACGTTAGACCGCGCCCGGTCTGACTTCAGCTCTTCCATTAAGGAATCAAACACCAGGTCTCGATCGACTTGATTCTCCATGTCGATAAAATCAATAATAATGATTCCACCAATATTTCGAAGCCTTAGTTGGGACACTACTTTCTTAACCGCTTCAAGATTGATCTTGAGAACTGTCTCCGCTGCATTCGATCTGCCCACGTAGCGACCTGAGTTAACATCGAACGATGTTAATGCTTCAGTCTGATCAATAATTATATATCCACCACTTGGAAGATCCACCTTTTTGCTCAAAGCCCGTCCGATATCCATCTCTATGCCGTAAACGTCGAAAATCGGTGTAGAGCCCGAATAGAGCTCTAACTTCGCTTCAGCACCAGGAGACGTAACCGCGAGAAAACTCTTAACACGATTCAATAGTTTGTCATCATCAATAACCACTTTACCGATGTCCTCGGAAAACTGCTCTCGGATGACTCGCTGTGTCACATCTAAATCGCGATGTAAAAGCGTGGGAGAGGACGCCGATCCAAAACGCTCCTGCACATCACGCCATTGTGAAATCAGATAATGCATTTCCTTGATCAAAACATCTCCAGCAACCCCGCGAGCAGCCGTCCGCATAATTACAGCCATATTGTCAGGCTTAATTGGATCAAAAACTTCTTTGAGTCGTTGTCTTTCCTCGATGTCCTCTATCTTCTTCGATACGCCAATATGATTAAAATAGGGGCTAAGGACAATATAGCGGCCTGGGAACGCAATAAACATAGTCAGCCTAGCACCCTTACTGCCAAGCGGTTCTCTAGCCACCTGTACCAAAATGTCCTGACCATCACGAAGTAGTTTTTCGATGGCAATCTTCGTCCACTTTATCTTCTTTTCAATCTCGTCATGACTGAGATCATCCAGTGTGTCATGCAATAAGGCTCGCGTTTGTGCGATGAACTCCTCACTTAACACATCTGCAACATACAAAAAACCGCTACGTGCCTCGCCGATGTCAACAAAAGCGGACTGCATTCCCGGCAACACTCGCAGAATAGACCCCTTGTAGATATTTCCAACGAGTCCTCGATCACTGTGCCGCTCAACAAACAGCTCCGCCACTTGCTCCTTTTCAACAACAGCGATCCGTGTTTCTGAAATGTTGTGATTTACGATAATTTGCTTTTCAATCATACGGACACCAATGCGCCTAGTTAATGGTTTCAATCTTTTTTAAAATTTTATCCGATGCTCCAGCCATGGACTCGGCAAACTTTCTAACATCATTCCCGATTGTTCTCACATCCTTAATAAGATGAATAATATGAGATCTAATCGCTACGGGATCAGATGACGCAAACAGTACGCCTGCCGTTTTCATTGCTACAGCCTCCCGACTGTTTTTAAACTGGGGTCCACAACAAACCGGCAGCCCCCAAGCCGCAGGTTCCAAAACATTATGTACTTTTGCGTGAACAGCGCCACCAATCCACGCAAAATCAGCAACACCGTATAGATCAGACAGTCGGCCCATTTCATCCACTATAATGACACGCGGATGCTCCTTAATAAACTCAAACTGCGAAGATTCGACTTCACTCAAGAGGTCACAGGAAACGCCGTATTTTCTGACAGCTTCATAAATGTTGGCAATGTTACCAGAGGCAACATCATGTGGCACGAGCAAGAGTCGAACCATTTCAAGGCCAGGCTGAGCAAAAACAGACATTAATAATGTAACATCCGCAAGATGCACACTGCCACCAATCAATATAAACTCCGACAGCGGCGGCTTCCAGTACTCCCGAAATCGCAATCTAAGCTGATCAACCATCGACGCCTGAGACCTAGCACGCTCGATTACACGATCATACTTAGTGTCTCCCATGACGGAAATCCGCTCCTTTGGAATAAACAACCATTGTTCAAAAAATTTCGCATCCGTCTGTGACACGGCACATATATGAGTTACAGACTTCAAAAGCCACGCCTTAACAGCAACGTTTAAATTCTCCTTCCATTTTTTTTGTCGCCCCCATAGGGATGGAACGACAGCATCAATCACGAAGACCGGACCCCATTGGGCGGCTATCCATGTGAATGCTGGCCAAATTTCATGTCTAATCACAACCACTTTTGATGGGCGCAACGCCGCGAACAAAGACGCCCACGCCCACACATGGTCTGGCGGTGCAAGAGACCAAGAGACAGGATCCCTTCTAGATTTCACAAATTTCGGACCACTAACGCTAAAGAAGAAGACATGACATAAAACACCAAAATTTTCCGTCAGACGATCAATGAGGGGCTTTGCTTGTTCATACTCACCAGCTGAACTACAATAAAAAATCACACAATCGTCAAAATCACGCCTGCGACGCGCCAGATCAATAGAATCTTGATGACAGGATTGTCGGCCCTTAAGCTGTTCTTTAACACGGTCACTGAAAATCGCGACGACAAAGACAAGCGGCCAGACGAGCCAACGCACAATGACCGACAACGCCAAAATCACTAAGGTCCTCGACAAGCCAACCATCAAAGAAGATCTCCTTGCAGGAGGACTCGATTTAAGTGTCTTGCAACAGACCGCACATCAATAGTCTGAAAGCAAAGCTGATCACCATATCTACATGCAGTCTTACCATGCTTACTACACGGCCTACAGCCTAATGATGACGCGTAGAAAGCGCTGGTCTTGCCATGCGGCCAAAATCCAAATGCTTCATGAGTCGGACCAAACAAAACCGCAACCGGCAGACCAAGGGCCTCCGTCATATGCGCCAAGCCGCTGTCGTTGCAAAGAAGAATCGACGTTTTCGACAATGCATAGGCCGTCTCTTCAAGAGAGAGCTTCCCTGCGATGTTGATAACTGGTCCAGGCCAATGTATGTCGTCAACCAAGCTTACAGCCGAACTTCGATCCTCTTGTCCACCGACAAGCAGCAAACCAGGAGCGGATTTCTCTTGAGGCCAGCTGCGTTTAAATTCCAAAAGAACATCCCTGAACACCTCTGTTGGCGCACGCTTTGTTGGATATGAAGCTCCCGGAGCGACACCCAGCCATTGCCCGAACTCCAACTCCCGCGTCCATGCACCCTCAGGTATGCGGCGAGCAGAAATTGCCAGACGGGGTCTAGCGCTCTCAAGTGCTATTGAGTCCCTGAATCCAACCATTTCTAATGCTGAATAGGCGGCTTTGAGCATCATCTTGAACTGATGCTGCAGCGAATTCGCTGCTGTCGGTTGTAACCGCAGAAGCCTTCCCCGCAGCCATGATTCGATAACAATCTTCATCCGTGAAAAGCCTTCCTTATCGGCGGATGCAACCGCTACACCTGCCTTACGAAGTCGCCTTACTAAATTCCGGCTGCGCCCATTGGTCTGTAGATCAATAACGGCATTACAAGTCGCAAGGCACGCATAGACTTCCTCAACGACCGTCCTGGGCGCTTTTGACGGTAAGTCCAAAACCTGAACATGAGGATAGCTAATCTTTACGAGATCCGACGAAGGCTTACGCCCAACCCAAACAATTCCTGCGTCGGGCGAGACGCGAAGCATGTAGTCAATGACAGCTGTCGCGAGTACAACATCGCCGATGCTTGATGTTCTAATAATTCCAATTTTCAACAGTCACCGAGCTCCGTGATTTAACAATCTAATCAATTGAATCTACTAAAAAAAATGGATTTTCGCGAGTATTCACCAAATGAACCCTTGCATGAAAAACCGGCAGGATTGTTGCCTCCCCATGGCTAGCAGCGTAGAATAGAGTCATGAGATCCTTAAATATCTTTAGATTCTGAGAGGTTGCCTGATGGAGCGCTCTTCTAAGCAGCTAGCCCAATCCGATCGTACACGTTATCTCAATATCGTGTATTTCGTTGAGTCAGCACGTAGTCACACCATCCGAATCAACTTAAAATATGCCCGCTGGGCCGTTGGCTTTGTTGCCATCATCGTCACTTGGGCAGCTGGGAGCGTTTTTTGGATCTTATCCTTAAAAAATCATGTGCACGACACTCGTCAACGCTTGGAATCATCGTTGACAACCATCTTCGACTATCAAATTAAAAATGATAGGGTCTTTGAAATTGCCTACCCAGCTGACGCAACGAAAAGCTACTATTCAGAGGCTGCACAGCTTGCCTCCAACAATCCAGTTATGGATCCCAAGTCAACAAACCCATCATCCGGATCCAGCTCACCCTCTTCATCAGCACAAACCGCATCTAGAGCACCGGAGGTGACCGTATCAAATCAGCCGTCATCCTCAACAGTAACTGGCAGCATCGCGAAAACTCAACCCGACGAGAAACCAATAAGCGCACGAACAGATCCCAAGCAAGCCCCTGCGGTCTCTTCAACCACTACATCCAATGCTCCCACACAGAAGTCAACGATTGTTGCTGCGTCATTTGACAGCACGACTCCGGTCCGATCAGACAACGCAAAGCCACTAATTGAAGTCTCAGGCGCAAAGATCTCCCGTGCAGAAAACAAGATTGAACTCAATTTTGATATCAATAATCGCAGGACCGAGCGTGCGGCGGGCTACATCTGGGCAGTGGCTGCGTTTTCAAGTCCTGACGGTAAAACATCTCACTCGGGCGCTCCATACCACGTACAAATTGACACAAACTCAGGAAAAATTACCTCTGTAAGGTCGGCCTACCGATTTGCGATCCTACGTTACAAAAAGAAGAATTTTGAATTCAAAACCCCGGCTACAAAGGACTGGAAGTTAACAAAGGTAACCATTCACTTCACCGACGTGAATCATCAAAAAGAAGACGTTGTGAATGTTCCTGTAGATCAACTTGCAATAAGTCCAAACCCTGAATTGGAACAAGACAACAAGCACCTTTAAACAGTGACAACCGGTTCTAGGGTTTAGATATTCAAGGAAACGTTGAAATGCGGTACCCTCGCCATATTTTTGCTTTACTGCTAACCGCAACCTCTGTCCTGACCTGCGATCTTCAAGACAGACCAGCAAAACTCACAATCAAGGCGACATCCTCTAACGGCTATCCGATTTCGGGCGCCCAAATTGTATTAAACGACGAAACGATCGGCCAGACAAACGGTTTTGGCACCTTCGAATCCACACTATCACTATCGCGGACAACCAAGCACAAGATCTCCATTACGCGAGAAGATGATAAATACTACTATGCACCCCACATCGAAGTCTTCGATCTCGATGACAAGCCTACAACGCAAATCAACATCACCGCAGCGATGTACACAGCCCCCAAACCTCGCATCCTGAGTACGTCGATCACTGGTGTAAAGTCTACTTCAAATTTGATTGCAGAATCGCCTCCCGTGTTACCTCCAACAAAAAACAGACTTGAAGACGACATTCTTCCTCTTCTCTCGATTCTAAATGCACAAAAAATTACACATAGACCTATCGAGCGGTCTCAACCTAATGATTCGCATATTTTCACAACACACATCTACGCGGGCAGATTTCCAGTCAGCAATGCGGTAGTGACATTCATAAGAGACGAGCATACCGCCACAAAGTGTGAGAGCAATGAACGCGGTCGGTGCGTCATAAGCGTCCAGTACAAACTTCCAGCCGCTGGGGTTTTACTTGTTCAAAGAGAAGGCTATAAGTCTTACCTTGAGAAAATCTCTGTCACAGAAAACATGAATCACCGGGTAAACCTTGATCTCGGAGTCAGCTTGGACGTTATTGCCACGCAATCATCACCATTTTCGAGCCGACAAACCTCGGACATATCGATTCAATTGAAACACCAAAACAAGCTCCTGAAGACCGTGAAGCCTAATTTAGCAGGCATCGTCAGTACTAGCTTAGATGGCGAGTTCCCGTTTGAGGTGGTAGTCCATCATGAACCAACTCATAGTTCACAGCGATTTACCATCAAAAGCAAAAAAGATGCTCAGATTTCTGTAAGATTTTCTGACGGTTCTACGAGCGGCTGGCAACAGTGGTTCATTTTACCGATCCATACCACCATAGATATCATTAACGATGGTGATCCAATAGATTTTGACAGACTCGAAAAAATTCTAGAAAGAAAACCTGAACCATTAGTGTCTTTAGAAAAAAAAGTAGAAAACGTCTTTGATATACCCACTGGATCTTTAGCTCTGATGCCAGTTATCCGAAGAGGACACGAATCGCTTGAGTTCGGACTGATTGCGCATGACTCGGCAGGGTACGTGTCACAGTCGCAATTTAGTCAAATAAGCCTCACTTCCCAAACGGAAGATTACTGGCTAAAACAATTTGACAAGGCGAGAAATAGTTTATTCCGAAAAATTCCTTGGCCCGGAACGGTCAAGCGCATAAAGGGCGACGACTTGGAAATCGCAATAAATACCGAGTTCATTGAAAACTCGGATACACTAGTTCTGAGTACAAACCACGGTGAAGCACCCCTCAAAATTAAGAATATTGGACGTAATAGTCTGACGGCAAATATCATCTCTAGAGTGATCACGTCCGAAAACATTCCAACCTTAATAGGGTCAAGAGTCACGAAATCACTACACAATAAACCTACAGACCATAACGTAGCCGATATAAACAACCTTGTGTCGCTAAGATTAGAGACCAAAACGCGAAGACTTGCCAGAAAACTACTCGCCGAGGGAAATTCTTCTGCCGCGGAACGATCCCTTTTATCGGAAAGCCCACAGAATGAGATTTCCATTGAAAACCTGCAGCTCGCTGCTGAGATTGCCAACGCGAGCGGCGACAAGGCGAGAGTTCTGCAGATTTTGCGACAGATGCAAAAAGTTTCTGTCAAAACTGGAAGAGAAGAGTTTCTTCCCTTTATCGAAACAAACGTGAACCTTATCTACACTTTAATGCTTCCAACTATTCAAAACGACTCTTCTATGGCCGAAAAATTCCGCGAAATAGAATCTCAAGCCATCAAATTGAAAGATTCGTTGAGCTTTCTTGAGGAAAATTCAACGGAGCATTTGACCTTGTCCTTTGTGATTCTCACAGCGAAGCAAAAAGCTGCAGAATGCGCTGGGGATATTCTAACTATTGCGACGTTAGATCAATCATGGGCGCAATTTGAGTCCATTTTAGATCGCAGTCATTTAACAATGCTAGAAAATTGGCGGGCAATAGCAACAAAGCATCGTCGAAAAACATCACTGCATGACTCAAGCAGTAGCCGTGCTTTATGAAATATAAAGGAATTTAAAATGGCTGATTCTGGAGCAAACAAAAGCGCATCTTCGTCTGAAGAGAGCAAAGCAAAAACAAAGTCGGGCCAGGCTATCGAAGACTTTTTACAAGCGCCAAAAAAGAAACGCAAAAGCTATGTCATCTTTGCTCCAGGATCCGGGATGGAGACCGAGACAATCACCGCTGTTGAAAAGTTTATCAAGTCTCAATTCCCAAAATTAACGTTTGTGACTGCGCGAAACTCTGATGACGTTATGCGTTACGCATCAAGAAATATAGTGCTATCAATTTTTGATGACGAGTTTCTGACTCGCCAAGACACGATGCGACTTGTCCGAAAATTGAAGGAAACCAAAACTGACGGACCAATGCCGACTTTGTTCCTCACAAAAAGCACGGGCGATCTCGTCGATTCTTATCGGCAGGAACTACTTCCATGGCATGAGGTTGATGAGTATGTACACTACGAATCCGAACCTCGGCACGTCATTTTTAGAAAAATAAAATTTGGCATTGAGTCCCAAAATCGCCGCAGGGCGAAACGTTTTAAGGTGGACATACCAGTTCACTTTCAAGTCTTGGATATGGGTGACATAAAGTATTCAGGGCAAATCCGAGATTTTAGCATCCACGGGGCATTAATCAGCGTAGCTGAAGGAACACACAACTTCTCAACCAGAGATCAGATCATGGTACATCTACCATTATCCAAGTACGTAAAAGGGGCAGCAGATATTTTACGGATTTCAGCAAGAGTCCGTCGCGTTCTCATCTCAGGTGATCAAGCAGGGCTAAGCTGGGAATATTTGAGCGAAGAAAAAATCGCACTTTTGACCAGATTATTATTTGCGATTGTAGATTCATCTCTTGTTAAGTCTGCAAACGAAACACGTGCCAAAATTGCAAAGAATCCGTCACCAAACCTATCTGAAACACGGTAGACCATCATTCGATTCACACCAAGCCATTATCACCCACGGGACGCAGGCCAATCCAATAGAATTCATTGATTCCTGAAGGCTGGTTTTAAAAGGCTCGCCATGCTCTTGCACAACATATGAATTCATAATGCGGCTCGATGGCGGGCACGACGCCCGGAAGACCCAGTTAGTCCAAATCGCGCTAAAAAATTAAATAATTTCAATTGATTATCATTTGGCCTTCATGTCCTACAAGCCGACACCGATACCTCCCTTACGGTTCAAAGGCCCTAAAGATAAACAGTACGGAGGCATTAAAATGTTCAAGAATCATCTAAGGAAGTTGAGTTCATCCTTGCTGTTTGCAGGCTTGGGTGTTGCGACTATGACAATGAGCAGCTGTCAGCCATCAGACCGAACCTCCCTTCGCGTTGCGGGTGGAAGTTCCGCTTTGGCCGAAAAATACAATGCGACTGTTTACGTGGAGCTGACAGGTCGTAATGGTTCAGGTCAGGAGCACACAATCAGGAACGTAGGAACAATTGTTGATGTTGGTTTAAGTAGTCACGTGGCCTTAATTATGAGCCTTGCCGATGGCTTCGATAAAGGATCTATTCCCTTTTTTCAAACTGCAAAACTCAAGATTCTTCAATATCCAGATTTATCTTTTGATATTGCAATCGACCAGTCGGGCGTCACTGTTCAAAAAAGTAATACTGAACAACCTAAGGTGAAAACGTCCCTATTGGCTGTGGGGCTTCGTCCTAGTACCCCGCCTCCAGGAACAGTGTCGGGATTAGCCCAGAGACTGCTAAGGGAAAGTCCAATCGCGGCAGAAGGTGGCCGAAACCTTAGAGTTGCTGAAACCAGCTATGTTATGATTGGGCTGCCCAAAGAAAACGGTGCGATTCCTGCTGCTAAGCTATCTAAAATGCAATTGACGGAGGGCAACAAGGTCGTTGTAGTAGGCTTTGGCGAGACGGGCCTTGCCGATAACAGGGATCAAGATAAGAAATTTAATCTCGACGGAATGCAAGCCCGGAATGCTGCGGTTGTTACCCCCATATTAGGAGAGTCTACGCCGCTAGCGAAGCTCCATCCGGAGCGCGAGCACCTCTGGGAGTTTAGCGGCTCTGGTCTCTGCGGATCTTCAGACGGCAGAAATTACGATACCGGAGCAGGCGTTTATGTCGACGGTCACTTCGCCGGCTTTGCAGTACGGTCCTCGACCAAATCATCACGGTATAAGGGTACATTAGACTGTAAAAAGATCTTTGATCGCGAGGATATGGTCACACTTGTCGTACGCCCGCACCCCGAAGATATCGCGGCTTTCGGACAGTCATTTTCACCGTAAACCAACTAATGATTGACGTGATTCAAGTCAAAAAAAGCAAGGAGTTTATCATGCCTAATATAAAATCTCAGCGCGTTGTTCTTGCAATTCTTGTAACCGCTTTCTTAAGTAGCGGATGCGCCCTCCTTAGCCCGCTATTGGGAATGTTAACAGGAGGAGGCGGCGGAGGAGGAGGAGGTCTACTAGGTCTCACCGGAGACGACTCGGGCGAGATGAACCTGGCCAGCACCAGAGGAGCATTATCACATCAGCTAGTACCTAGCTCCTCTACAGAAACTCGCGGCATTTACGGTCTTTTCTCAGCGCCAGAATAGCAGTAGCTAGTAAAGGAGATTTCCCGGATATGAACATCAAATTTTCCAAACTCCACCTGGCGATCTGTGTGTCTGGAGCTCTGGGATCGGCATGCAGCATGCTTGGTGGCTTGGGCGGGGGACCCAACACTAATGATCTGAGCCAACTCATCCCCAACGGCATAAACCTTTCCTCGAGCTCGCCAAAGTCAGACCTAGCACTAACTGCTAATGATATGATGCAGCGATCAACTTACAGAATTGTACCTAGTAATCACACATTGCAACATAAAAAATCGGAGTCCATATATGGTGTATTCGATCCTCCATAAGTGCAGCATCTGACGACCGCTCAAAACTGGAATGAGCCAATTACACGATATCGTTCAAATCGAACGACTGGCTATTTGTTGTGATATTCCTCCTAGCTTGTTACCTTTTGAGCTGGAACCAGGCAGCCCTGCTTGCGCCTGCTCCCGGCATTTTGATCGTTTCCCTTGTTTAATGAGACGTTATAGTCTACTATCAGCTGTTTTTCCTTGGGGGGCCGTCATGGTTTCGACATGCACGGTCGTCGAGTTAAAGCGCATGTCCGGGGTGGGGACGTCACCCGGTTATTAAAGGCGTACCAACGCTTATTCGGCAACGAATACGCACTCGCAGCTTAATTTAGCTGCCGTCGAACCCAAAGCGGCCACGGCTTTGGGGGATGGCGCAATCGATGTGGCTTGGTGTCAGGCTCTTCCGTCTGGAGAGTCAGGCATGACGACAATCAGGCTGCGGTCAGATGAGCCTGTCTATGGGCGCGTAAGGCAAGAGGACAAATCATAAGACTAAACATGTAGTGCTTTTTCCGACGCGTGTATGGACGCGGGTTCGATTCCCGCCGGCTCCATTTTCCGGGAAGTAAGACAAAAATTCGGGTAACATCGAATAGAATTGTCTTGAAATTTTGGCAAGTTAGATTTGATCGGAAAAGTTTCGATCAAATCTAACTGCTCAAGTGGACGCGATATGGGGAAACGTAAAATCGCAAAAATTATTACAGCTGTAACTGGCGATCAGATTATCGTCGGCGAACTTGAGCTGCGTCACGCACAAGAGCACTTCTTATTACCTGACGTCATTTTGCTTGAGCTGTTGGAGTTGGTCTTAAAAGATCCAACTGAAATTTTGGTTGATGATCTGAAAGCTCCAAAGCTTTACCAGCTGTTTTATAGATTGGAAAATAAGCGATTTCTTTATGCAGTCGTAAAGATCACTTCTATTGGAAATTTTTTTACTTCGATGTATCCGACCGGTACCTCGATTAGAAACCCTCACAAAAAATTTGAAGAGGCTGAAGCTATGATACATAAGCCAAAGGTTTTGTTTAATCCTATTGAGGGTGCCGCACCGCTGTCAGTCAATTGGTACCCCGGACCATTCGGTGATGCACACGAAGCCAAAGAGGGTAACGGAGTGTATTTCACGTCGCCAAATGGTGAGCTTTTGGCTGTGCAGTTTGATGATGTTGAAGAAAAGCAAGACCAACAAACTTTAGTCACTAAAAATGGCGTTCGTGTCAGCATCACTGTTAAGGTTGGCAAAGTTACGGTTAAGATCTCTCGAATACCAAAAAAAGTTGCTTAGTCATTCTATGGCTTGATTTTCAAAAAATGATTAGGACACAGTGGCGCGGACGTTCATGGTGAGATCCATTAGTTTCCTAAAGTTCCTCAACAGAGATTTCGTGGAACACAGGGCTTTTCACATCACTAGGAAAAGCCTGAAGCAAAAGCGCTATCGGTGAACCGCCCCGAATGGGATCTGTTTGCCTGTCCACATTGATAAAACTCGAAACTAAAACTCGAAACTAAAACTCGCTCTTGCTGATGTTCCACGGAACGGCGGTAGGTCTTGATATACTGTCCGCGAGCTTCCATAGTGAGTTCGTAAGTATCACCTATCACTAAGTCATAGGGTGATAGACCTTGTGTTCCTACAACTTCAAATCCTTGAATAACTGGTTTTACGCCATAAAACGCCCCCGGATCGTGATTGTCAGCAGGAAGATTGGGTTCGAATCCTGCGATGATCTGCAGTTCTCGAGCAAAGAAGTCAGCTTCGTATGGGCCTGCACCATAACGTTGAGACCTTTCCTTGCCGGAATTTGAACAGTGTGAAACCACCAACGTTGCTGGGTTGAGCAATGATGCCCTCTCGGGTTGCCTTGATAGTTGAGCGATTTTGGCTGTTGAGCGGTCCTTCCAAGAACTGTTGAAACGCGAGCAATGTATTCTTACGGTCCTTGTGATAGATCATTTCGGCTTGTGCCGTGATAGCAACCGTCAATAGACTTGCAGCAAGAAGTTTCATATTGAGATAAGAAATGTTCATAAATGCTCCTAGTTTAGATGTTTGATAAGTAGTGGCCGCCACACAGCAACTCTATCTAATTCCCTTAGATCAATAAATAGATTGAAATTCACAATATTGGTGAATATAAGGAATGAATTGAAATTCAACGAGAACGGCTTAACGAAATCAAAACCTTCTCCGTAGTCGCAGAGAAGTTGTCTTTTTCTCAAGCAGCAGAGGCCTTGGGAATAACTTCATCAGCAGTTAGTAAAACAATAGCCCAGATGGAACAGCGGTTAAAAGTAAAGCTCATTCTACGCACAACGCGAGCAGTACATTTGTCCGAAGTCGGGAGAACGTATTTGTATCGAGCGCGCGAGATTCTTGCAGATATTGAGAGTCTGGAGCTTGAGATCGAGCATGAACAACAAGATCTGCGTGTTACGGCCCAAGTGAGTTAAGCGAAGCTTAACGAGCATATGGGTGATCTGAGCCGAGCTTGGACGCCCTTCATAAGGGCGTCCAAGCCTGTCGACTACTCAACAGTTACACTCTTTGCAAGATTGCGCGGGCGATCGATGTTTCTGCCAAGCGTTTTTGCAAACTCATAAGCAAATAACTGGAGTGGAATCACCGTCAATAATGGCATAAAGGCATCCAGGGTTGCAGGCACTCTGATAGCTTCATCGCAAACACTTTCGGCCTCAATGTCATCTTCAGAAATAACCCCGATAACCTTTGCCCCTCGTGAGCGGATCTCCTGTATATTGCCGATCATCTTTCCAAAGCTTCTGCCTCTCGGCGCGACAGCGATGACTGGGTAACCTGGCTCAACAAGTGCCAATGTGCCGTGTTTGAGTTCGCCACCACCAAACCCCTCAGCATTCCGATAAGAAAGTTCACGAAGTTTTAAAGCTCCTTCGCATGCAGTTGGATAGAAAACATCTCTACCCATAAAAGCGAAATTTCTCCGTTCACGGAGGGTACGCGCAAGTCTTTCCACTTGATCACGCGTCTTGAGAGTCTTACTGATTAGCATTGGAAGCTCTCTGGCAGCGGACTCATGCTCCGCCCAAACGTCGCCTGTTGATTCGCCATTTCTGATGCCAATTGCAATTGCGAGGAAAACCAACTGTAAAAGCATACCCGTATAGGCCTTGGTTGATGCCACTCCAATCTCCTTGCCACAGGCGATCGGAATAAACACGTCCGCAAGTCGAGCCATGGTGCTGGTTGGCACATTGCAGAGAACAGCGATTGTTGCACCCTTGTTTCTAGCCATCTCGAGGCAAACCAATGAGTCGGCTGTCTCACCGGATTGTGAAACGAGGACCACCAATGTTTTAGCGTCGATGACTGGTGAACCAATATGAAACTCACTTGCGATGTTTGCATCCGTGCGGATACCCGCGAATTCTTCTATCAATGACTTGCCAATCACACACGCGTGATATGCTGTACCACAGCCAATCAAAGTCACGTGCTGAATATCTGTCGACAATTTTTCGATTGCTTCACGACTTTCAAGCGCCGCCTGGAGGCTGTTGGCAATAGTGTCCGGTTGGGCGAATATCTCCTGTAAGGTAAATGTTTCGTAGTCCGATTTAATTTCCATCAAGTCATCTTTTTGAATGGGGATGAAATCCGCGACGCTTTTAGCCCCTGCATTGTTGCTGATCCGACATGAGTCCGCTTGGACGATCGCCACCAAATCATTCCCCAGGTAGTACACGGCATCGACATTATTTTGAATTGCAAGAACATCACTCGCAATCGCAAACCCATGACGCCCTTTCCCGATAACCAACGGGCTATTGCGCCTGGCGACAATGATCTGATGCGGGTGGTCTTGGTGCATCAACGCGAATGCATAGCGCCCTTTAATTGCTCCTAAGGCCTCTCGTACAGCCATCTCGAGATTTCCGGCATAATGTTTTGCTATCCACAGAAGAAGAGTCTCCGCATCATTTTCAGAGCTAAACGAGTAGGACTCATTTATGAGCTGCTGTCTAAGCTCAAAATGATTTTCGACAATTCCATTGAAGACTATGCACATTGAACCATCACTGGTTTCAATGGGCAGCGCATTGCGTTCCGAAGGGGCGCCGTGTGTCGCCCATCTCGTATGTGCCATTCCAACATTGCCAACTATTTTCTGATGGCTCAGCCGTTCTTTCAATTTTGCAAGATCGCCAACGGACTTGACCACCCTAAGGCGTCCCTTGGATGCCACAGCAATGCCAGCGGAGTCGTACCCGCGGTATTGGAGAGCAGATAACCCCTCTACAAGTCTGATTCCCAAATCACTTTGCTCAGATTCAACAAAACCTACGATGCCACACATAGAGTCTCTCCTGCGCAATAGACATGCGCTTCTCAGAACCAAGAAATCCCTAGACGAGCATCACCACGGCCTTAATCATTAAACATGAAAAAGCCGGGCGAGACTGCCTTGTGGGAGTCATGGCCCAATCAATTTTTTGCGGAAATTTTTGAGTGAGGATTTTACGAAAAAACCAGGGTCGATAAATCGACTCCACTCTACAGATCATTTTGGCTCGTTCATTGCTGAACGGATTTGTTGATCAGTTTAAAGGTTGAGCTAACCTTCAGGGTCACCCGCCGAAAACTTCGATGAACCCTGCCCTCGTCACCTGCCCGCACGACAGGTCTGGCGCTAATCTCTCACGCACAAGAAATCACCATGATTCCTTGACCCAAGGTTAACGCAGGCCCTAATGGGGTGTCAAATGCAGTTTTTCTGGGACAGTTTTTCTGGGACACATGACTGATTGCCGTCTCTTGGGTGGAGAAGTCCAAGCGATTCCCAGTCTTGACAGCGTCTCGGCAACGAGATTTTGCCGGATAGATTCTAGATTGGCCATTATCTCCTGATTCTTGGCTAAAAAATAGTCCAATATGCGGAATTTGAAATAACGGGGTCGGAAGTAGTTTCAAGTTACGGCGGTTCGAGCCAGGGCGCCCCTGCGACCGCGAGTGGTGAGTGCCGCCAGATGGTGAGCGGCGGGAAGGGAGACTTTTCAATCGACTTAAAGTGCCTTAAACGCTCAGAAGGCTTATTGCTAGAGGTACCGCCGCCTTCTGGGAGGCATCGGAGGATGAGAGGTTTGCAGGATGGTTCGAATACTGCTTGCAATGGCGGCCCCACCTGGAGACGAAAAGCAAAGTGCGTAAGTTGTTTGAATCATGATTTTATCTAAGAATGTCAGTGACTTAACCTCCATGTTTCGTCCTGTCCGATCCCTTAGTTTCCCGACTGAACTCAAACGCGCACGGATAATCACGGATAAATTGCGTCACCAACGAAGATCAACAAAGAATTGCATTATAAAATAATTATGTAGGCGATTCTGGTTTTTGCTTTGCAGGAGGGTGAACGCTGAAATTTGAGTAGGATCCCGTCAAAGCAAAGCCCAATCAGAAGAAGCATGGGGTGACGTTTGCAGAAGCTAGCTCCTGCTTTTATGACCCGATGCATATTTTGATTGATGATCCGGATAGTGCCGCCGATGAGGATCGGCTGATCTTGATTGGTGCGAGCATTAAAGCGCAGCTTCTGGTTGTGGTGCATGTCGATATTACTGGAGACACAATCCGCATCATCTCGGCTCGCAAGGCAACCAAAATGGAACGCAAGCAATACGAGGGGGTTTGACGTGAGAAAAGAATATGATTTTTCAAAAGGTAAGCGCGGTGCCTACAACAGCAAGACTAAGCGCCAAGTCACAATCAATCTTGATAAGGGTACGATCGCCTATTTTAAGGCTTTGGCCGAGGAAACAGGCATTTCCTATCAAAATCTTATAAACCTGTACCTTCGTGACTGCGCCACAAACGAAAAAAAGCCCTCGATTAACTGGCAAAAGACTGGGAGCTAAAAAAACCAAAAGCGATTATCCATTAGCCTTGGCAGGCTAAGGAGTTTTTTGGGAGCAAATGGGATTGCGTGAAAGAATTGCTAAGTGGTCGAATCTTTTTTGCAGGGTATTGCCACTTATGTCGCATTATCTTGATCGCCAACATAAGACCATATTCTCCCTAACTCCGGCGCCGGAGTTGGTACAAATGTCTTAGTGATTGGCACTTGCCCCGTCAACCCCAAGCCAAAGGGCGTTGGGGCTCTGTTGCGAATCTACACGTTTTTTGTAAAAGATGCCCTACGTCTGTTGCGCAGCCAGGGAACAACGTGTTAAACAGATATCGCTATGATTAGATTGCGTTTCGCGTAATTTTGGGTAAGTGGTAGCCATAGCAAAGGAGGACAGTCGGAATCTATGAATTTTCTTATGATCCTTTTTTTGAGTCTGTTTCTGGTCCAATGTTGGCCCCGCACCGGTATTGATCCCCAGATCAGCGAAGTAAAGAAGTCCCGTGCATCCATCAAAGAAAACGGCGATTTTTTTCGCTATGTACTTTTTAATTCTGAGTCAGATGCTTGTATCCTGCTTGAACGTATCAACCTTAGAGACAAGAAACCTCAGGTTAAGACTTCGCAGCGTGTTTGTAAGCTGCGGTATCATGATCAAGATTACTCTTTAGAGAAAGACAAGATTCAAGATTTCTCGATCGAGAAGATCGCATGGAATGAATTTCAGTTAGAACTTTCGGCCATTTTTGTCCCCACTGGAACAGCCGCGCCAGCGATTTCTCTTCAATGTCATCTTGATGCGAAAATGGAGTCGCCTTATTTCACATGTATCAATCAAGCGGACTCGTATGCGCCGTCTGTTCTTTCTGCACCTTCTACAACGCCGTGTCAGGCAGAAGGCGGCGTGCTTCCTTGGCTGGCCAAATACTGTGGATATGTGATCGGTAGTGACGACGTCGAGACTATCTTAGCAAGTGAATGCTACCGAGAAGAGATGAAAGATCCGTCTGAAGGATGTGAGCGTATTCTCAAGCTGAAATTAAAAATCTGTGCTCATCTCATTAAGAACTATCAGTCTTATCCTTCCGAAAAAGCCTGTTTGGAAGACAAGGCGGTCGCACCACTTCAGGTCGCCGAATAGATAGGTACAGGGAATAGAAGTGACAAATCGCACTCAACTAAACATCTTGTACATTCTGCTCGGGTTCTTCGTGCGTGCGGAGTGTGGGTTGTCTGGGATCCGATTGATGGGTGATTCAGCGTGTCAGTGGCCTGAAGCATTTTTGTGTGTTCCCATTGTGAATCGCAACAGAGCGGAGTGGGCAGACAGACACTATCTCCTGCCTGGTTACCACTACGCAACCTCAGTAAATGGAATCATCCAAGGATTTGAACTCAGCTACTTTAGATCCATCGGTTTAGGAGGACTCGGCGCCCTTGCGACCATAGATAAGACGCCAGGTGGACAACGTGTTGGTTTGGGTGCGGAGTTTTTTCTCACTTATTTCGGATTTGATGTGACAATCCAAAATTCAACGTTCGAATATAGCGAAAAGAGCGAAACTCAACTGCGATGGATGGCGTCTGTCGGCTGGATTTCCTTGTATTACAGGCCAGGCGAGCAAAGACAGTTTGGTACGATCGTTAAACTTCCCATCAAATTTGATAAGTAGGCCCCAAAAGTGTTGCGATACATAAAATTCTTGTGGACGGGTTTTTCTGCTATCATGGTGCTTCCGGCCGTGTGGATGTTTATGATGCTCGACGAGCGCTATCTTTCGATTCACTTTGAAGATGGTAGAGGTACGGACCCTCAAGGCTTTCCTGTAAATGACACAACGTTTGTTTATGGTTTGGTAGCAATCGCGTGCCTTCTTCCTTTAGCGTCTTGTTTGATGTATGTTTTGTTTCAAAAGCTTCGGCGTACGGTCCCGGAAAAAAGAGTTTGAGGGAGATTATTTAAGTTTACACTTCATCTAATTTTCGCCCAAAAGAGCAAATGGGTTGGTCAAGTTCCAGCGCCGGGTATGACATCGCAGTAGGCTTATCCACTGCCCGCGGGGCGAAAAAGAATTAATTCACTTCAGAAAGCCTTTTTTTTGCAGCTATTGGCCACTTAATCGACTAAGCAACCGAAGTGTGGTTTGCGCTGATTATTCGCGGATGCCGTGCAGCAATTCGCAACAACGATAATACGGGGCCCTCAGGAATTCGACGACGTTGTTCACAATTACATAAAGTTCCGACACTTATACCCAAAGCCTTGGCGAAATCAACTTGCGATAATCCTACAAATTTTCGCAGAGCAATCACATCCGTTCCTGAATCTATCCTGCCAGCAGCCAAACCTTGGGGTCAATTGTCAGCGTGGAACGGCAGATCATCCTGAACAGGTTAGGATAGAATTAAAGAAGATTTTTGGATCTCACTTCACAATACGTTGATGAAGCAGTGCGCTACATTCCTTCTCATTAAGGAATCCCTCAAGCATAGAGGGTCTAAGTCCCTTACTTAGCTAGATCTAGTCGCAATGTCACATGATCGACTTATCAAGCCGACGTGATCGCTGTTTTGGCATCATCAAAGACGAAGAGATTAGATGTCGCTTTTCAATCCTTGGGCAGACCACGCTAGGTAGTTTACGATTTCCTCAGCAGAGCTCCCGACACTAAGCAACTTTAAGAGCAACATAGCGAGTTCCGCCATGGAATCAGATGGACCCACCATGATCGTGCTATTTCAATACATGGTAAAATTAATGCCTCCATCGATCATACCAACAAGTGAATTCAGGTTTGATTTTGTTCGCCGATTGGCAGATGTCGACTCAAGATCACTCAGTACCATCTACGCAATCTTTTGCTGAATTTTCACCTTTAGTTCACGAACCAAAGTTCCAATTGAATCATCGCAGAATCCCTCTCGCTTAACTAAAAAACACGTCATCGTTACTGGGCGAAAGTTTGGAGGCAACGGGATTAACATAAATTTTTCTTCAGCCGCAATAAACTCTGGAATATGAACTGCTGATAAACCCTTACGACTGGCTTCCAAAGCAGTTTCCAACAGTTCAAATCGATAATTAATTTTTCTTGGAAATGATAGAGGCCATCCGTCAAGTGCTGCCAGCTGAGCAGTGTTTTCAGTCATTTGCGTGGTTGGAATTGCGAACGGAATGTCCGAAAAATTACATCCGCTAAACCTCTTTGAGCCCGAGCATGCAATCATTTTGAAGCTACCAACTTTAATGTGTTCTAGACCCTTTTTAGGCACCGGAACATAGGTTATACCGAGATCAATCGCTCCACCTTGTAATGCTTTTTCAATCTCTCCAGGAGCCAACTCTGCTAGGTATGCTCTCCGATCTTTGAAACATTGACTAAGAATACCAACTAGCAGACGAGATGTAAAAACCTCAAAAGACCCAATCCGAATTTCTTTCTTCTCATTGGATTCGGATCTCATTTCCTTTATCCCAGTATCTAGGTCTGTAATGATTTGTTTACAAAGTATGTAAAACCGTTTCCCAGCCTCCGTGACTCTAAGAGATCTACCATCTTGAGTGAACAAGCGAATATCAACCTCTTCTTCAAGTCTTTTTATAGATCTCGACAGAGCACCTACAGTTAAATGGTGAAGCTCGGAGGCCTTAGCTAAGGTTCCGATTTCGTAGACGGTACAAAACTGCTTTAACTGATCAGTGTTCATTGCGCAACAATTATTGATTTAATTTGCATTGTTGTCAAATTTAACTTTGCTACTATGTCGCTGTTTCGAAAACAACCTTAAAACCGAGGGTAATTTTATGCAATGGCGCAAAAAAAGCCAAAGAATGCCTGTGTTAGTGGCTCTATCGTTCCTTCCAATAAATGGGTTTGGTGTTCCACACAAAGAAGTAAGTGTACAAGAAGAAGTTCACTACTGTAATCGATGGTCCAACGAAATACATCCTGATATTGTCTATAGGTTGAAAAAACTTGTACTAAACGAAGCGGCAAATTGGTGCGATCCAGAAGAGCCATTACTACAGTCTGAATGGACGTTAAGATGTATATTGACGTCAAGTACTGTCGCCGGAGATACTTACGAGGCTAAGGCCTCAGCTTTGTTTACCTGCGTGGAGGCCGACACGTCTGTCTCTCCTATGGCCGATTAGTTTGTGAATCATTGTCTCATGCATCGGCCTACCCACATTTACAGGCACTTGACATTCTGACTACTTCGAGATCCAGTTGTGTCGTCATTTGACGCCATCTCAGTACCAATTTGCTTCAAGCCAACGGGATCGTTCAGAGGTTTTTACATGATTTTCCACAAACGATGTTTAAATTACCGACAGATTAGGCACAGCAAATGGTGAGATTAGCTTTCAGAAGACCATAGTCATTTGCATTCAAAACCAATTTTCAAGCTTTGACAGGAGGGCCGTATGAATTCTCTCATATTTAGTCGACTCAAGAATCTTAAGATTGGAGCCGCCGTTATCAATCAACAAAACATGAGGGTCTGGACAATAAAAAAAGACGATCGGATTAGAATCAATCTAGTTAAATTTAGCGGAGAACTTGCGCGCCACCTTCATCCTGACGCTTCCCACAGTATTATGGTTCTTGATGGGAAGTTGCTCGCAGAAGTTTCCGGCAAAACATATCGAATGACCAAGGGGGATTTCATATCGATCCCTCAAGGTGAGCCTCACAGCTATCGGGGGATCGGTGGTGAAGTGACTTTCGTCAGTATGGATGCACCATACTATGATCCGGCCAAGACGGTTTTAATCTAAAAGTTTGGTATGGATTATTAGCATCGGCTGACAGTTAGCGAAATCCTTCGGATCATTCTGCGTGGCTCATAATCACCCTCCAATGAGATCTAGGAATTCACACATATCCCGCGCCTATGCAATAAAAGCGCCTGGTAACAGGGCGCGTCACTATAATCATCCAGGCTTGACCGTTAATACGACCATATGTATCTTTAAACAGTGCTTTCCTCGGTTCCGTAGGACAATCTTATGATAACGCAAGACGAACCCAAAATTCGTAAAGCCCGCCCTGGAGATGAAGATGGCATTCACCAAGCTCACATGCGCTCGATTCGCGAAATTTGCATAAAAGATCATGGGGAGGCTGAGGTTCTTGGATGGGGAAATCGACCACTCGAAGATCGCTGGATTAGACAGATAGCAGAGGAGACGGTTTGGGTCATCGAATACAAACACATCATCCACGGCGTAGGATACATCCGAATTTTTGTATCGGATTCTGAGCCACAGGCCCATCTTCATGCTCTCTATATAACACCAGAGGTTCTTGGCAGGGGTCTAGGCAAACAACTAGCCAAGCTCATGATCCAAGCTGCTCGCGATGCTGGGGCACAATCTATATCCCTTGACTCGTCCCTTACCGCTCACAACTTTTACCGTCAACTTGGCTTCGAGGACTCAGGACCGATACAGACGCGTATGATTAACGGAAGCTCGGTGCGCAGTTATCCGATGCATATGCACATGAAGAAGGATGTGTAAAGCCAACACCTTCAGAGGCTGCTTGCCGCCAACTTATTTCCAGAAATCGCCAGATAAACTGGCCCAAATGACTCTCGAATGCGAAAAGGTCGCATCGCAATGTTGCTCGCGCGATTTTCAAGCAGTACATCCCGGATTTCGTTAGCCTTATGGAAATATAACTCATCCACAGATTTTGAACCATCTTCACGCACATTGAAACCCACAAGTCCATTATCTTGGCGCTGATAACTTTGATAAAGCTGAGTCCACAGATCTATAGAATCGGGGTGGGCAGTCACGATCAAGAAGCGAGCGTTAGGCTTTAGTATCCGCATTATCTCCTTAGCCGCTTGATTAATATCCCGTAACAAATGCCAGACATTGATTGATATTGCTGCAGAGAAATGCGCGTCATCAAAAGGAATACTATAAGCACTACCTTGAATAAAGTGAACCGTTGCTTCTGAGTTCAGTTCTATGGCACGACTGATGAGATATGGTGACGGATCGACGCCCCAATATGTCCATCTCTTGGGATCAAACAGAGATCGAATCTGTCCCTGGCCACAACCGATATCTAGAACATGCCCCCTTACCTGATCACCCTCCAGAGCACTGATCAACGGCCGAAGTTCCTCAAGTCGAGATCTACCGGAATTGCTCTCCACAACGCTGATCCAATCATCCGCATCTCGCTGATCATCAAAATCACGATCATTCATAATTTGCCCCACGCCTCCTAAAAGCGCCATAGATCATTCCAAGAGTTTGGATCCCGTCTGATCAACATCCTAGCATATCGCTGATGTTTATAACCGATATCGATCTTCTCTCACCACTGATAGGGCCCAAAAACCGACCTACAAACATCCTGTGAGCTGACACATTCAACCCCGGCAGCAGCATCTAGTCCAACCAAGCGCTTGCTTCAGGGGAACGCCTAAATTAGAGCACAACTAACCAAACACGTCTTTACTTGGACGAAATTTGAGGTAAATTGAATCACTAGCAAAAAAAATTTTGAACCCAACAGAATAGGTTGTCAACATGAATCCCGATATAAACCCTCTGAAACGCCGTCTTGAAACCTACACAGATCTTTTACTGACTTCCGAGATTCTCGGTTGGGATCAAGCCACGATGATGCCAGCAAAAGGCTCCGATCAGCGCGGGCGTCAACTTGCTACTCTTACAAATACCGCTCACTGTCTCCTTATATCAGACGATACCAAGAGATTGATTCATGAGCTTTTACCGTGGGCAGAGCGACAAAAGGACGATAATACCGACGCTGCCCTAATCAAAGAGGCTAAACGGATTTATGACTTGAAAGCCAAGATCCCTTCAAATTTAGCCTCAGCAATGGCTCAGCATTTTGCGCAAATGTACGCGGCATGGACTACTGCGCGACCAAACAATGATTTTTCATCCCTAAAGCCAATGCTTGAAACATCGGTTGACTTTAGCTTGCGATTAGCAGAATGCTTTCCAGATAGCAATCACCCTATGGATGCGTTGATTCAGTTTAGCGATCGCGGCTTCGTGGTCGATGATTTGAAGCGCATGTTTCAAAAACTACGCTCCCACCTCGTTCCGCTGGTTGAGAGTGTTAAGTCGAAAAGACAGATAGATAGTGATTGCCTGATCGGAGATTTTCCTGAGGCTACCCAACTCAGGTTTGGGATTTTTATTGCACGACAACTCGGTTACGATTTCCAAAGAGGTCGGCTGGATTTGTCACCGCACCCCTTCATGACCCGACTCTCGGGAGGCGATATCAGAATTACGACAAGGTCTCGACGCGATGACTTGACGGATTGCATCTTTAGTGTGATTCACGAGGTTGGACACGCTTTGTATGAAATGGGAATCGCCGAGAGCATCGATGGGAATATCTTAGGTCAAGGGGTTTCCTCTGGCGTGCATGAAAGTCAGTCCAGACTCTGGGAAAATTGCGTTGGTCGAGGAAAACCTTTTTGGGACTTTTTCTATCCACATCTGCAAAACGAGTTTCCTCAATTTAAGTCAATTGAACAGTCTGAATTTTTAAGAGCTATAAACAAAGTTGAGCCAAGTCTTATTCGAGTCGATGCTGATGAGTTGACGTACAATCTTCACGTGATGATCAGATTTGATATCGAGCGTGATATCCTTGAAGGACGATTGAAGATCAAAGATCTACCGGATGCTTGGAATTCTCGATACAAATCAGATCTAGGTGTCACCGTCCCATCATTTAAGGACGGGTGCCTACAAGACGTCCACTGGTTCTCGTCGGCATTTGGGGGCTCGTTTCAGGGATATAGCATAGGAAACATTCTGAGCGCTCAAATCTATGCTGCTGCAAAAAAATCTCTTCCAAACATGGAAGACAAATTTTCGAAGGGTGATTTCCAGCCACTTTTGCAGTGGCTTCAGAACAAAGTACATCGCTGGGGCGCAACTCGTAACCCAACAGACTTGATTCATCACGCGACCGGAGCTGAGTTATCAATCGAATGCTATATGGACTATCTCACTAAAAAATATAGCGAACTCTACTCGGTTTAGCTTTTAAAGGGGCTCTAACGGCACAGTAATGCATCTTGATAGATTCTTTCCTGTTTTGATTGAGGCTGAAAACCGGTAGATGCGATTTTCAGCCCTGAGTACGAGTCGATTTGTGGCGATACGTATCTAAAATTAAACCCGACACAAGAACGCCAGGACTTTACTAAAGCCCTCCTGAATCCAAGACAAACTAAATCCATTAAAAATCAATCTTGAGAACCACCTTGCCCCTAATGCGATGAGATGCGCTTTCATCTTGAACCTTCGGTGCGTCCTTTACACTTCGAACTGCGTAGGCCGGAATTTTCACCGCTCCGGAACTTATCAGCTCAGCAATGCTTTTAAGCTGGGATCCGTTAGGATAGACAAAGTGAAATGAACCTTGAGCCGGAGTGTCGACGATACTAACCAGGTTTACTGGATCTTTAACTAGAGCTCCGGCTTCAATGAGAGTCTCGCCACCTACAGCATCAAAAACTTTATCGTATCCGGTTGGAACCACCAGCTTCGAGCCAGCTTTTAAGGAGGTCTTCGTATAATCAATCACATGGTCTGCTCCGAGACCTTTCACGTACTCAACGTTTGAGGTACTCGTCGAAGTTGTGACGATGGCGCCCAAAGCCTTAGCGATCTGAATTGCATAAGATCCTACACCGCCAGACCCTCCCGTAATCAATAGATGATCACCTTTTTTGATCTTAAGAAGTTCCGTGAGTGCTTGAAATGCTGTTAGAGCCACCAATGGTACTGTGGCAGCCTCTTCCAACTTTAGACCGGCTGGCACCAATGCTACGAAGTCATCGGGCAGGCAAATATATTCAGCATACGTGCCGTTTTGCACCGTCGGTAATCGACTATACGCAAACACGCGGTCGCCTATTTTAAATGCTCGCACACCTTCGCCGACAGCAGCAACCTCTCCAACCGCATCCCAGCCAGGAATGATTGGAAAAACGTGGGGCAGCATTGATTGGAGATAGCCTTCACGGATCTTCCAATCAACAGGATTCACTGACGTATGACTAAGTTTGATTAGAACCTCTCCCTTCTTGGGAGCGGGTGTTGGTACTTCCGAAACCATTAAAACATCAGATTTCCCAAACTTGTTAAAGACAATTGCTTTCATTTTCGTTACCCCTCATCTATTGGATTAAGTAGCAGTAAGACCCACTTTTGCTCTCACTTCGAACGTAATTGTTTGCTTGTTGGATCCAGCATTCTTCCAATAAACAAAATTTCTCCTGATCTCATGTCACGAATTGCATAGATAAATGGACGGGTTGCCCGGAATGAAAAACCAGGTCGAATCGACGTGGCCTCAATACCGACCACAGCGGTGACAGCAGCAGCCTCTGTTCCTTTTTCATCAACTTTCACAAATGTTTTATGCAATGCCTCCGAAAGATAAACCTTGCCTCGATCCTGAGTCATCCCAGAGAAATTTGCAGATGATGCTTCTTGACGAATATCATACGGGATCCAAGCCGTCTTCATCCCAAGTTGCACCAGATATTGCTTTAACTTAATCGCATCACCTTGAACCTCCCACTTGGGAATCATCACGGACCCACTCGAGTCCTCCATCGATCGGATCATTTGGTCCCATTGTGTCGTATCAAGCAAAGAATCCAGCGCACCTAAACCAACACCCTCCGCTGGCAGAACGATCACCATTGAGACGCGGGGACTCTCGCCCTCAGAGGCTTTATAAGGAAGCTCAACGGCCTCATAACGCTTGTTACCAACATACTTCACATCCATCTTGTCGGCCATATAAGTCACATCGACCTCTGCGCCATCAGGCCGCAGCCATTTGCCTACGCGCGGGACGCCATCATTAGGAAATGGATTGACCCAGTCACCCAAGAAGTAAACGGCATTAGCCAGGACAGCACTTGTATTGGGTTGAATGGAGGTCTGATCGACAATTTGGGTGATTCGGGCATTTGTATTATCAGACGCCCAATTGTTTATGTCTTTTATAGCCTGTGATCGAGCTCTTGAATCCCGGAAATCCACCCGAGCTGCTTCGCTGTCAAAATACTGTCTTGTCGCATCAATAAATGAAGGCTTAAATCCAACCGGAGATGTCCAAATTTTATTCGCAATCTTCAGGTCATAACCATTTTCAGACTTCGTTGCCTGCAAACTACCTAACTGCGACTTATAGAGGGATCCCGCCTGGGCCACATCCGACGGGACACGTAATAACCGCGCCATCTCTTCTCGTGTGGCGCCATCGGCACCGAGGTATGTCAGGCCTAATGCAGTGGAGATACTCGTGGGTGAAATGAATAAATTGTTAGGACTAAAGTCTGACGAGGCCGCTAACGATCTATAAAGATCAAAACCAAAGGCATTATTAACACCCTGCTCACGACTCATCGGCGTCGACTTCAAATTGACCGCGTCGCGACTTGGACCGCCGCCCGTTCGACATCCAGATAAAAAACAAATTGAAACCATCATTGTCAACATGACCCGCATCGATTTGCTCCTTTTTTACATTGTTCCGTATTGGTATAGGCACCGGATTTTGTCACCGAACGATTGCACTGTCAATCATGGCGACCGATGATTGGCGCCATATTGACTGCAAATCTTATGTATAACAACCTGCTCATGAGTCTTCAAAACCTTGAGTCTTGCTTTGGAAAACATAGCATTGTACCATAGCTACGAGTTTTCAATAAAATCCCGAGACAAACCAATGGCTGATCTAGAGGCAG